>MGYT01000068.1:9798-11177 GCA_001801865.1 Gammaproteobacteria bacterium RIFCSPLOWO2_02_FULL_61_13 | reverse complement strand
GGCGCAAGGGGAACCGGCAGGAGAAGGTAACGTCTTGGTGGTGGAATCCCCGGATTCCGCCCAAATTCTGTTGCTTGAAGAAGACAAACCCCTGGAGACCCAGGAGGCCGTGCCCGCCGGGACCTACATCCTTCCGGAGGCCCCCGGCCAGGACAACAAAGGTGAAAAGTGCATGACGGTATGCGCCCGCTGGGGTGAAGACTGCCTGTTGATAAACAAGGGGGCAGGCGGGATGGAGCGCAAGTGCCGGCGTACCTGCAAACAGTTTGCAGAGGAGTGTTTCTAGGATCCCAATCGGAATTGGTACGCCATTGACAAGAATCAATCGGTCGCGTGCGGATATCTGGCTCAATATCGATATAATGCGCGGCGTTTTCGTCACCCGTTGGCGCGGCGAAAGTGGCGGAATTGGTAGACGCGCAGGATTTAGGTTCCTGTGGGGACACCCGTGAGAGTTCGAGTCTCTCCTTTCGCACCAATTCATCCCAGGCCTGTTTGAGGGCTTTCCATGCAAGTATCCGTAGAGTCGACCGGCGTTCTTGAGCGCACCATGCGCGTTGAATTGCCTGAAGACAGGGTTTCCGGCGCAGTCGAGAGCCGTCTGCAGAATCTGTTACGCACCACCCGTATCCAGGGTTTCCGCCCTGGCAAGGCGCCGCTACGCATCGTGCGCCAGCGCTTCGGGCAGCGCGTCCGTCAGGAGGTGGTGGGCGAACTCGTGCAACAAAGTTTCTACGAGGCGGTTGGCAAGGAACAGTTGCGGCCCGTTGCCGGACCGGAGATCAATCCTCTGGAGGCTAATGCCGGGAACGGCATCCGTTATACGGCGAAATTTGAGGTGCTGCCCGAGTTCGAGCCGGCGCAACCTGAGAGTCTGGAGATCGAAAAAACCACCTGTGACATCAGCGCTGCCAATGTCGACACCATGGTGGAGACACTGCGCAAACAGCATCGCCGGATGAATCCGGTTGAGCGCGCCGCCCAGCAGGGAGACGTACTGGAGTTGAACTTCAGCGGGCGTGTGGCAGGTGAGCCGTTTGCCGGCGGTGAGGCGAAGGAATTCAAAGTGGAGCTGGGCTCGGCGCGATTGCTGGCGGGTTTCGAGGAAGGCCTGAAAGGTCACCAGGCCGGAGAAGAATTCCAGCTGAACCTTCAGTTTCCTGATGATTACCGCATCGAATCGCTGCGCGGCAAACCCGTCACCTTCGACGTGAAGGTGCTCCAGGTACTGGAACCACAGTTGCCCGAACTGAACGATGAGTTCTTCATCGCCTTTGGCATCAAGGAGGGCGGCGCAGATGCGTTCCGCCAGGAGGTGCACGAACACATGGAGCGGGAAGCCGCGGTTGTGATTCGCAATCGGTTGCGGGACTCGGTTG
>MGYT01000068.1:5464-9775 GCA_001801865.1 Gammaproteobacteria bacterium RIFCSPLOWO2_02_FULL_61_13 | reverse complement strand
GAAATTGCCCTCCCCATGGTGTTGGTCCAGCGCGAAAAGCAACGTCTCAGCGAGCAACTCAAGGCCAATCTCAAGGCCTATGGCGTCAAGACCGATAGCGACGATGACCGGTTCCGCGATCCGGCCCTGTTCGAGGAACAGGCGAAGAAACGCGTTGCCGTGCAACTGGTGGTGGCCGAGATCGTCCGGCGTCAGGAATTAAAGGCGAACCCGGCCCGTGTCCGCGCCATGATTGAAAGTACTGCCAGGAGCTATGAAGACCCGGCGGCGATCGTCAATTGGTACTACGCAGATCGGTCCCGACTGGCTGACGTGGAGGCACTGGTGCTGGAAGACGAAGTAATCGACTGGATCGCGGGCCGGGCCAAGGTACGCACGGTGCAGGTCGCGTTTGACGAGCTAGTGAATAAAAGGCAGACTGAATTGGCATAGTCTGGACGGAGAACC
Source organism: Gammaproteobacteria bacterium RIFCSPLOWO2_02_FULL_61_13 (assembly GCA_001801865.1). GTDB lineage: Bacteria > Pseudomonadota > Gammaproteobacteria > Eutrophobiales > Eutrophobiaceae > 2-02-FULL-61-13. The sequence continues at coordinate 9,328 of MGYT01000068.1, read as the reverse complement.
CAGCGCCACGGCGTAAAAATCATGAAAAACAAAGAGATACAGGCGCTTAACTTGGTGCCAATGGTGGTCGAGCAAACGGCCCGCGGTGAGCGTGCCTATGACATTTTCTCGCGGCTGTTGAAGGAGCGAGTCGTCTTCCTGGTGGGCGGAGTCGAAGATCAGGTGGCCAATCTCGTGATTGCCCAGTTGTTATTCCTTGAATCGGAGAACCCCGACAAGGATGTCCATTTCTATATCAATTCTCCGGGTGGTTCCGTCTCCGCCGGTCTGGCCATTTACGACACCATGCAGTTCATCAAGCCGCAGGTCAGCACGATGTGTGTGGGTCAGGCCGCCAGCATGGGCGCTATCCTGCTCGCCGGCGGCGCCATCGGCAAGCGTTTCTGCCTGCCACATTCGCGCGTGATGATCCATCAGCCGCTGGGTGGTTTCCACGGCCAGGCGTCGGATTTTGAGATCCACACGCGGGAAATTTTGAAGGCGCGGGAAAAGCTTAATCTGATCCTGGCCAAGCACACCGGCCAGCCATTGGAAAGGATCCAGAAAGATACAGAACGGGATCATTTTCTGGGCGCCGAAGACGCCATGGCCTATGGACTCGTGGATTCCGTGTTGACGGACCGCCTTTCGGTGCCCGCCAAAGAAGACACCAGCCCGGCATGATGGCGGGCGCGGCGTCGGCACATCCCTGACCGGAGTCAATCATGGCTGACAACAAGCAAACCAAGGGTGGAGATGGTGACCGCCTTCTGTATTGCTCGTTTTGTGGCAAGAGCCAGCATGAGGTGCGCAAGCTTATCGCCGGGCCGTCCGTTTTCATTTGCGATGAATGCGTCGAGTTATGCAACGACATCATCCGCGAGGAAGTTCAGGAAAAGTCGTCGACCGGCGCCGGCAGCAATCTGCCTACCCCGCATGAGATAAAGAAAATCCTGGATGAATATGTGGTCGGGCAGGAACTGGCCAAGAAGATCCTGTCGGTGGCCGTCTACAACCATTACAAGCGCCTGGACACGGGCAACAAGAAGTCCGACGTCGAACTGGCAAAGAGCAACGTACTGCTGATCGGCCCCACCGGCAGTGGCAAGACGTTGCTGGCGGAAACCCTGGCGCGGTTGCTGAATGTGCCGTTCACCATCGCCGATGCCACCACGCTGACCGAGGCCGGCTACGTCGGCGAGGACGTGGAAAACATCATCCAGAAGCTGCTGCAAAAGTGCGATTACGACGTCGAGAAGGCGCAGACTGGCATTGTCTACATCGACGAGATCGACAAGATTTCACGCAAGTCCGACAACCCCTCAATTACCAGGGATGTCTCCGGTGAGGGTGTACAACAGGCGCTGCTGAAGTTGATAGAAGGCACCATCGCCTCGGTGCCGCCCCAGGGCGGGCGCAAACATCCGCAGCAGGAATTCCTGCAGGTGAACACGACCAATATCCTGTTTATCTGTGGCGGCGCCTTTGGCGGCCTGGACCGCGTCATCCGTGATCGATCCGAGAAGGGCGGCATCGGTTTCTCGGCGGAGGTAAAGAGCAAGGATGATAAGAAGGCCATGGGCGATCTGCTGCGCCAGGTTGAACCGGAGGATCTGATCAAGTACGGGTTAATCCCGGAATTCGTCGGGCGCCTGCCGGTGGTCGCCACCCTGGATGAACTGGACGAGGCCCAGTTGGTAAAGATTCTGCTCGAGCCGCGCAATGCGATTACCAAGCAATACGCGCGCTTGTTTGAAATGGAAGGGGCGGACATCGAGTTTCGCGAGGATGCGCTGCGTGCCGTGGCCCGCAAGGCCATGGACCGCAAGACCGGCGCCCGGGGATTGCGCTCGATCCTGGAACATATCCTGCTCGATACCATGTATGACCTGCCGTCCATGAGCAATGTGTCCAAGGTGGTCATAGACGAAGGCGTCATTGTCGGGAATGGACGGCCGCTCATCATTTATGCGGGCACGGACATTCCCAAGGCCGCTTCCGACTGAAACCGCCGCCCGCTTGTGCAGGCAGGCCGGGACTTGACTCGGCCGGCCCGCGTCCCCATATAGCTGTCATGCCCAACCCTAACTTGTCGAGCGCCCATGCAAACCAAGACTGAGCAGCAACAGCCCGGCATATTCCCGGTTCTGCCATTGCGGGACGTGGTGGTGTACCCGCATATGGTCATCCCCCTGTTCGTGGGGCGGGAGAAATCCGTCCGTGCCCTGGACCAGGCCATGCAGGGCAGCAAGCAGATCCTGCTGGTGGCGCAGAAAAGTGCCGCCGAGGACGACCCCAAGATTGACGAGGTTTACTCCATCGGCACGCTCTCCAACATCCTGCAATTACTGAAATTGCCGGATGGCACCATCAAGGTGCTGGTGGAAGGGGCGCGCCGGGCGCGGATCCTGGAGTTCACGGAGACCGAGGAGATGTTCGTGGTCGCCGCGGAATTGCTTGAAGCCAGTTTCATCGATGAACGCGAACTGGACGTATTGGGCCGATCCGCCCTCAACCAGTTCGAGCAGTACGTGAAATTGAACAAGAAAGTCCCGCCGGAAATCCTGTCCTCGCTTGCAGGTATTGATGATCCGAGCCGGCTCGCCGACACCATCGCCGCGCATATGTCCATCAAGATTGAGGACAAGCAGAAGGTCCTGGAGTTGGTGGACATTCGCGAGCGTCTGCAACACCTCATCGGCCTGATGGAGGCGGAGATCGATCTGTTGCAGGTGGAAAAGCGCATTCGCGGCCGGGTTAAGTCGCAAATGGAGAAAAGCCAGCGCGAGTACTACCTGAACGAGCAGATGAAGGCAATCCAGAAGGAACTTGGGGAGATGGACGATGCCCCCAATGAAATTGAGGAAATCGGGAAAAAGATTGCCAAATCGGGCATGCCCAAGGCTGTGCGCGGGAAGGCCACGTCCGAATTGAACAAGTTGAAGATGATGTCGCCCATGTCGGCGGAAGCCACCGTGGTCCGTAATTACGTGGATTGGCTGGTGAACGTGCCGTGGAAGGCGCGCAGCCGTATTTCCCGCGACATTGAACAGGCGGAGCGCGTGCTGGAAGAGGATCATTACGGCCTGGACAAGGTGAAGGAACGCATCCTGGAGTACCTGGCGGTGCAACAACGGGTCAAAAAGCTCAAGGGCCCCATCCTCTGTCTCGTGGGCCCCCCGGGTGTGGGCAAGACCTCCCTTGGTCGCTCCATTGCCCGTGCCACCAACCGGAAATTCGTGCGCATGTCCCTGGGCGGCGTCCGGGATGAGGCTGAAATACGCGGCCATCGGCGCACCTATATCGGTTCCATGCCGGGCAAGATCCTGCAGAGCATGGCCAAGGTGGGCGCCAAAAATCCGCTCATGCTGCTGGATGAAATTGACAAGATGGCCATGGATTTCCGCGGTGACCCGGCGTCGGCCCTGCTGGAGGTGCTGGATCCGGAGCAGAACCATGCCTTCAACGATCATTACCTCGAGGTCGATTACGACCTGTCGGAAGTGATGTTCGTCACCACGGCCAACAGCCTCAACATCCCACCGGCATTGCTGGATCGGATGGAGGTCATCCGCCTGTCCGGCTACACCGAGGACGAGAAGGTCAGGATTGCGCAGAAATACCTGATTCCGAAACAGATGGAACGCAATGGGCTGAAGGTCGAGGAACTGGTAATAAAGGAGCAGACGATCCGTGACATCATCCGTTACTACTCGCGCGAGGCCGGCGTACGCAACCTCGAGCGCGAAGTTGCCAACATCTGCCGCAAAGTGGTGAAAAACCTGCTGAAGGCACCGGACACCAAAAAGATGACCGTGTCCTCCAAGCATCTGGAAAAGCTGATTGGCGTCCGGCGGTTCCGCTTTGGCCGCGCGGATGAGCAGG
>MGYT01000068.1:168-5343 GCA_001801865.1 Gammaproteobacteria bacterium RIFCSPLOWO2_02_FULL_61_13 | reverse complement strand
GGCGGCTTGAAAGAGAAGTTGCTGGCCGCGCTGCGTGGTGGAATTGAGACGGTCCTGATACCCCTGGAGAACGAGCCGCAACTTGTCGACATTCCCAAGAATATCAAACAAGGTCTTGATATTCGGGCAGTACGCTGGATTGATGAAGTGCTGGAGGTGGCGTTGCAGCGCGCGCCGGAACCGCGCCCGGCGTCCGCTGCAACAGCGGAAGTGGTCAAGAAAGATGATGCAGCCGGTGAATCCGACCAGGATGTACTGCGCACTCACTAGAATTCCGTAGCGCGCACAAAGCGCGATAGCATGCGGTTTTCAGCCCGATTTGCTTGACGCGATTCGGGGTGCCTGATATAAATTCCGCGCGGTTGTTCACACCCGCCAAAAAAATCCGGAAATCAAAATCCCGCAGGGTCGTCATGCGAAGGGGATCTCAAGCTAAGGGGAATTAAACTCATGAACAAAGCAGAACTGATTGATGCAGTTGCTGACGCTGCCGATATTTCCAAAGCGGCTGCGACACGAGCGGTAGACGGTGCGCTGGAAGCGATCACCAAGGCATTGAAGAAGGGAGATTCGGTAACGCTGGTTGGATTCGGAACATTTTCGGTGCGCAAGCGCGCGGCGCGTCAGGGACGCAATCCACGCACTGGCGAGGTTATAAAGATCAAAGCCTCAAAGGCACCGGGCTTCAAGGCTGGCAAGGCGTTCAAGGATGCCCTAAACTGACGCGCCTATTTTTGGGTGCTTAGCTCAGCCGGGAGAGCGTCGCCCTTACAAGGCGAAGGTCGGAGGTTCGATCCCCCCAGCACCCACCAGATATAGCCCAGGAGTGGTAGTTCAGTTGGTTAGAATACCGGCCTGTCACGCCGGGGGTCGCGGGTTCGAGTCCCGTCCACTCCGCCAAAATCAGCGGGTGCGCCTTCCAGGAAGGTGCGCCCGTTTTTATTTTCAAGGAAATTCCGACACGGCCAGGATGTACATGTCAGTGCCTGGCTTGAACAATATGCCCGGGTGATAGAGCGATATGCTGCAAACAATCAGGGACAAGGTGCAGGGATGGATAGCGACGACCATTGTGTTGCTGCTAATCATTCCATTTGCGTTCTGGGGCATCAATTATTACTTCGATGGCGGGGCCGAGATCAGCGTACTCAGCGTCGGGGATCGGGACGTGCCGCTGCGTGACTACCAGCGCGCGCTGCAAAACCTGCGCCAGCGCTGGGTCGCTGCCACCGAGGGCAAAATCCCCGTGGACGACGAGGTTCTGAAGAAGCAGACCGTCGACAGTTTGATCAATCGCGAGCTGATGTCCAACGCAGCGATGGACCTCGGCCTGCGGATCAGCAATGAACAGGTGCGCTCCGCAATTGAAGGCGTGGATGGGTTTCGTGGCGCCAATGGATTTGATCGCATTGTCTACGAGTCGGCGATCGCCCAGATGGGGCTGTCACCCGCAGGTTTTGAGTCCCAGGTGCGGAATGACCTCACCGCAGAACAGTTGCAAAGCGTCATCGTCGGCAGTGTCTTTTCCGCAGGTGATGAGGTGCGCAGCCTGGCCGCGCTGCGCCGGCAGACGCGCGACATTCAGTACGCGGTTCTGCCCTCCGACGCCGTCAAGGAAGGGATGCAGATCCCGGAGGCGGACATCAAGAATTTTTACGACAAGAATGCGGACCTGTTCCAGGAGCCGGAACGGGTGAAACTCGCCTGGCTGCACATCACCCTGCAACGGCTTGCGGATGATGTGCCTGTTGATGACGCCACGCTGGAGTCCTGGTACGGGGATAACGCGGCTAATTACACCGTGGCGGAACAGCGTGAGGTCCGGCAGTTGCTGGTCCCGGTGGCGGAGGACGCGGATGATGCCGTGGCGCAAGCCGCGCAGGCACGCGCCGAGGCAATCATGGGCCGTGTCCGGGCCGGCGCCAGGATGGCGGAGATCCTGGCCGAAGAGGACAAGTCCGGAAAGGAACCGCTGGAGTTCAGCGATTTCGGGTTCCTCGGGCGTGGAGTGCTGGATGCGGAGATTGAAGAGGCGGCATTCGCTACCGCGGCCGGACAGGCAGTGGGACCCATCTCATCCAGGTTTGGATTCCATATTGTGGAAATCGGGCAGATCAAGCAGAGCTCAGCAAATTCCTTCGCCGAAGTGCGCGCCGATGTGGAGCGTGATTATCGCCATGCAGAGGCAGCCAAAGTCTATGCCGAGCTGTCTGATCGGCTGGCAACGCTGGCCTATGAACATCCCGACAGTCTTGATACGGCGGCGGAAGAACTGGATCTCCGCATTCAGGAAAGTGACTTGTTCAGCCGCGATGCGCCGCCGGGGGAATTGCTGGCCAATCCACAGGTGCTGGAGTCCGCCTTTTCCGAGGAAGCGCTGGTCAACCACAACAACAGTGAGTTGATTGAACTTGAGGGGGACCAAGCCGTGGTGCTGCGGGTCACTGAACATGTGCCCGCCAGCGTCATGCCGCTGGAGCAGGTACGCGAGCGAATCGTCACACGCCTGCGCTTTGACCGCGCCCGCGAGGCAACGGGAAAACGGGGCGCGGCACTGCTGGCGCAATTGCACGCCGGGGCGGAGGCAGCGGCCCTGGCCGGCAAGGAGGGACTGGAGTGGCGCATCTCAAACGATGTAATGCGGGATGACCCCGGTGTGAATCGCGCCATCCTGCGCGCGGCATTCAGCGCCGGACGACCGCAGGACGCGGCGCCGGTTTACGCAGGCGTCTCCATGGGTACCGGCGACTATGGGTTGGTGATGGTGACGGAGGTTTCCGAGCCGGCGCCGGATTCATTCACCAAGGCCGACCTGGATGCCGTGCGCGAGGAATTGGACCGGCTCAAGGCCATGAGCGGCTGGTCGCGATATGTGAAAGAGTTGCGGCAGCGGACGGATATCAACGTGCGCGGGGAATTACTGTAATCGGTTGCAACCCCGCGCCCGCGGCGCATCGTCAGGCGGAAGCGGCCCGGTCTGCCGCGCCGGTCAGCCGATCCACGAGTGCTGAGCCAACGCCGTTGCTCCAGACATTGATCGTGGTTCGGCACCGGTCCAGGAACCAGTCCACCGCCACGATCAGGCCAATCCCTTCCGCCGGCAAATGCACGGCGGTCAGCACGATCATCAAAGTGACGATGCCGTGCTGGGGCACGCCCGCGGTGCTGATGCCGGCCAGCGCGGCAGTGACAATCACGCTGCCCTGTTGGGTCAGAGACAAATCGATGCCGTATACCTGGGCAATGAATATGGCCGCGGTGGCCTGATACAACGCGGTTCCGTTGCGATTCAACGCCGTTCCCAGCGGCAGCACAAATCTGACTATGTGCGCGCGCACCCCGGCTTGCACGGCGCAGTCCATGGCCACAGGCAGTGTGGCGGCGGAACTTCCCGTTCCAAAGGCGGTGACCAGGGCGCGGAGGAAGGTCATGGCGTAGCGATGCGGAGCGAACCCGGCCAGGGTGACCAGCCCTGCAAGCGTAAAGAAATGGACCCCCAATCCGGCGCCGACAGTGACAACGTAACGCCCCACGCTGGTGACCTCGCGCCAGAACCCCTCGCCACCCAGTTCGCCAAAGCGGGCCGCAAGCAGCGCAAATATGCCGACCGGGGAGAGATACAGGATCCAGCCAATCAGGCGCATCAACGCCTCATTCAGTCCTTCGACGAGTTCGATGACCGGTTTTCCGCGCGGGCCGCTCCCAGCCAGTGCCAGTGCCAACAGCAATGCAAACAGCATGATGGGGAGAATCTGCCCGTCGGCGGCAGCCGACACCAGATTCGGGGAAATGATGGTGCGTACCAGGCTTTCAAGACTGGTGTCGGATGCGCCGGCAACCGTCACGGCGCTTCCGGGTGACTGGTGGCCGGCACCGGCACCGGGTTCAATAATGCCCGCGATGATGACGCCCGTGGTTGTGGCGACGAGGGTGCTGGCGACAATGAACACGCCGGTAATGGCGCTGGCCCTGCCTACGGAGTGGGCTGCGCCGAGCGGGGCAACGCCGCTGATGATGGCGGTGATCACCAGCGGCAGGATGGTCATCTTCAGCGCATCCAGAAACAGATCGCCGAGCCAGCCCCAACCGACCATGACCGGCCCAAACCACCAGCCGGCCGCCACACCGGCCACGGCGCCGACCAGGATGGCGACTAACAGCCGGTCAGGTGCGTGCATTAACCCGCGGAGCCGACCACGTTGTAGCCGCAATCAACGTAGGTAATCCCACCGGTGACGGCGGAGGCAAGGTTCGAACACAGGAACGCCGCAACGTTGCCGACTTCATCTATGGTTACATTGCGACGCAGGGGCGCGGTCTTTTCCACGTGGCCGAGAAAATCCTTCAGTCCCTTGATGCCGGATGCCGCCAGGGTGCGTATCGGTCCGGCGGAAATGGCATTGACGCGGATGCCTTCGGGGCCGAGGCTGGCCGCCATGTAACGCATGTTGGCTTCGAGGCTCGCCTTCGCCACGCCCATGACGTTGTAGTGCGGCATGGCGCGCACGGCGCCGATGTAAGTCAACGTCAGCATGGCCCCATTGCGGCCTTTCATCATGGGCCGGGCCGCATGCCCAAGCGCTGCGAAGCTGTAGGAACTGACATCATGGGCGAGGCGAAAGCCTTCGCGGCTGACGCTGTCCATGTACTCTCCTTCAAGCATTTCACGCGGGGCGAAGGCAACCGAATGGACCAGGATGTCGAGGCCGTCCCATTGTTCCCCGAGTCGCTCGAACACGGCCTTGATTTCATCGTCGGAGGCCACTTCGCATGGCAGCGTGATCTTCGACTGGCAGTCCGCGGCAAACTCCTCCACGCGCTCCCGCAGCCGTTCATTCTGGTAGGTAAACGCGAGTTCCGCCCCTTCGCGGCGCATGGCCTTGGCGATGCCCCAGGCGATGGAGCGATTACTGGCCACACCCACAATCAATGCACGCTTGCCGTCCAGCAGTCCCATGTCATTCTCCGGTTATGGATTGTCGCCGGAAGGAAATCCGGCCCGCGGCTATTCTGGCATGCCGGCAATGAAATCAGAATTGCGCGGCAGCTATCCGGTTGCCGCCGCAGGCGGAATCGCTGCCGGCATAGCGGCCAGCAGCGCCGGGGTATATTCGTGGGCGGGCCTGACAAACAGAGTGTCTGTCTCCGCCAATTCCACCAGCCGGCCCCGGTGCA
>MGYT01000068.1:0-114 GCA_001801865.1 Gammaproteobacteria bacterium RIFCSPLOWO2_02_FULL_61_13 | reverse complement strand
ACAGCAGCGCCAACCCGCTTCGGCGATTGATTTTCAGCAGCAGCTCCAGAATCTGCCCCTGGATGGTCACGTCCAGGGCGGACACCGGTTCGTCGGCGATGAGCAAATCCGGCT
>MGYT01000067.1:7541-8479 GCA_001801865.1 Gammaproteobacteria bacterium RIFCSPLOWO2_02_FULL_61_13 | reverse complement strand
CGGTGACCTGCGCACCCGCTACCTGGTCGGTGCCGACGGCGCGCGTTCCACGGTTGCAGCGGATCAGCAGCTAGGCCGAAATCGGCAATTTCTGTTCGGCGTGGAGGCGGAGCTACGCCCCATCCCGGAGGTGGACCCGGACTTCCTGCATGTATTTCTCGACGGCGAACTGGCGCCCGGCTACATCGGCTGGGTCGTGCCGGGTGTGGGCATGACGCAGATCGGCGTCGGTTGCCGGATGCCCAGTCAACTGGACCTGCACGCGTTCCTGCAGCGCATTGCACAGAAGTTCGGTGTTGACCTGCCCAGACCCGTGGGCATTCGCACCGGGCTCATCCCCTGCGGTGGCATGGTCCGGCCCTGGCATCGGCCCGGAACCCTGCTGCTGGGTGATGCGGCGGGCACCGTGTCACCACTGACCGGCGGCGGTATTCATCCGGCCGTTGGTCTCGGCCAGTTGGCGGGTCGCGCCGTGGTGGAGCATCTGGGCGGTGGTGGATCGCCTCCCCATGAAAGTTTGACGCCGCATCTGCCGAACTTCGGCGCCAAAGTCATGTTGCGCACTGCAGTTGATCATTTGCCGGCGCAGGATCTCCTGCTGCGGCTGTTGTTTTCCAGCCTGCCGTTCCGCGCGCTGGCGCAGTTGGTATTCTTCCACCAGCGCGGGCTGTTCTCCACTGCGGCCTGGCGTGATCTGATCGAATTGATCCAGGGGGCATAAAGACAGCTACAAGCTACAAGCCATAAGCTACAAGAAAACAGGAAGGAAGTTGGAGCAAGGTTCTCGATTCGCATCGCCTGCTGATTTTCCACTTGTAGCTTGTTGCTTGTTGCTTGTAGCTTGGCAACATGCGCATCGCCCTCTGTTACATCGGCACGATTCTCATCTGGTCCACGACGCCGCTGGCGTTCAAGTGGAGCATTGCGTCGGGTTTCAT
>MGYT01000067.1:0-7493 GCA_001801865.1 Gammaproteobacteria bacterium RIFCSPLOWO2_02_FULL_61_13 | reverse complement strand
GCTGCTGGCGATCCTGCGCCGGTCGCCGCCATGGAACGATGGCGCGCGCAGGCTGTATTTGGTTGGCGGTTTGAGCCTGTTCCTGACGTGGGCCACCATCGGCTGGGGCATGCAATTCATTCCCTCCGGCTGGGTGTCCGTGATCTTCGGCCTCACACCCATCATGACCAGCATCATTTCAGCGTACTGGCACGGGGAAGGCCGGTTGACCATGGTACGGCTGGGTTCGTTGCTGCTGTCAGTGGCAGGTCTGGGAGTGATCTTCCAGCACTCGCTGAGCCTCGGCCCTGAGGCCGCCTGGGGAATTGCGGCAAACGTACTGGGCACCTTCTTCTATGCAGTAACCATGGACTGGATGAAGCGCATCAACGCCGGCGTCAACGCCATTGTGACGACCACGATCTCCCACGGTATGGCCCTGCTCATGTTTGCGGCGACCGGTTTGTTGACCGGCGCCGGATTGGAAGCGGTGGTCACGCCGCGCACGCTCGGCGCCATCGCCTATCTTGGCATCATCGGGTCTATCGGCGGTTACACGATGTTCTTCTACCTGCTCAAGCATCTGGACACGACGCGTATCGCCGTTATTTCCCTGATCACGCCCATACTGTCGGTGCTGATAGGACACGCGTTCAATGACGAGCCGTTGAATGCCGCCATCTGGACCGGCACGGGCATGGTGGTGGCGGGATTGCTTTGGTTCGAAATTGACAGCACGATAGCGCGGCGGGCCGTGGTGAAAGCAGCGGCCCCGAAATAAGAACGGATCAAGGTGATGACGATGAACCAGTGGGCGATGGATTTTGGCATTCGCATCCGGCGCGTGGATCTGGTATTCGGAATCAGTTACCAGGACGACATTGCCACCACGAAGGCAGTGCTGAACGAGATACTCACCTCCGACGCGCGCATCCTGAAGGACCCGCCCCCGGTCATCGCCGTTTCCGCCCTGGCCGACAGCAGCGTGAATCTGATCGTGCGGCCGTGGGTGAACGTGGACGATTACTGGCCCGTGTATTGGGACATCACCGAGGCGGTCAAACTACGCTTTGATCAGAAGCAAATCACGATTCCCCATCCCCAGCGCGTGGTGCGCACGTTGCCGGGGAAGGCTGCAGAGATCGGAGAAGCCTGTCAGCAGGCAACCCTTGCAGCTTGTTGGGTGAGCCTGCAGTCTCTCCTCAACGCAGCAGAAAATCCTGGACCAGCTGATAAATGAACCGCATCGGCGGCAACATAATCTGGTTCAGGATGCCGGTGGCAAGTAAACCCAGAAGAATCAGGATGCCCCAACGTTCCAGGCCGTTGTACTGCGCCGCCTGTCGCGGCGGCAACAATGCGGCGACGATACGGCTCCCGTCCAGGGGCGGCAACGGCAGCAGGTTCAACACGATGAGCGCGATATTGATGGTGATGCCGACGCCAACCATGTAGAACCAGGGTGCCACGGCATCACCCCATGTGCCTTGCTGGGCAATCAGGTAGCGCCCGAACATTGCCCAGATCAACAACATGACCAGGTTGGCGCCGGGCCCGGCCACAGCCACCAATGCCATGTCACGGCGCGGCCGGCGCAGGTTGCGCCAGTCCACCGGCACCGGCTTGGCCCAGCCGAATATGAAACCGCCGAACACGAGCAGCAACAGGGGCAGGATTACCGTGCCAACCGGATCCATATGCTTGATCGGATTCAGCGTCAGGCGCCCCAACAGGCGCGCCGTTTGATCCCCCAGTCGGCTCGCCACCCATCCATGCGCCACCTCGTGCACGGTGATGGCAAACACCACCGGCACGACGCCGAGAGTGATCTTTTGTATCAGTGAGAATTCTTCCACGTGGTTCAGGGGTGAGGAAGTGAAAAGTCAAAGGAAAGACAATTTCGGAGCGTCGGCCTGACTCCCTTGGCTTGTATCACTTTTCACTTTCCACTTTTAACTTTCCACTCGTAGCCCGGCGTTGCAACTGTTCCAGTCCGGCGAAATCGTAGGCGTTGGCGTCCAGAAGGTGTGAAGGCGCCGTGTTCTGCAGCGCGGCGAAGATGCTGTCGAGCCGGCCGGGATATTTTCGACTCCATTCGCGCAACATCTGCTTGATGGCCTGGCGCTGCAGGTTGTCCTGGGAGCCGCACAGGTTGCAGGGGATGATTGGGAATTCCCGCACCCGTGCGTACTCCTTGATATCTGCTTCGGCGCAGTAGGAGAGCGGGCGAATCACGATGTTATCGCCATCATCGCTGAGCAATTTGGGCGGCATGGCCTTGAGTTTGCCGCCGAAGAACAGGTTCAGAAACAGCGTTTCCATTATGTCGTCGCGGTGATGACCGAGGGCGATCTTGTTGTAGCCCTCCGCGCGCGCAAAGGAGTAGAGCGCGCCGCGACGCAGCCGCGAACACAGCCCGCACATGGTGTCGCCCTCGGGGACCACCCGTTTGACGACACTGTAGGTATCCTGCTCCAGGATGCGGAACGGCACGCCCAGGGAGTGCAAAAACTCCGGCAGCACCTGCTCCGGGAAGTCCGGCTGTTTCTGATCCAGGTTGACGGCCAGGATCTCAAACTCAATGGGGGCGTTGTGACGCAGATTCAGCAGGATGTCGAGCAGGGTGTAGGAGTCCGCGCCCCCGGACAGGCACACCATGACGCGGTCGCCGGCCTGGATCATGTTGAAATCCTCGATGGCACGGCCGACATTGCGCCGCAGGCGCTTCTGCAGCTTGTTGAAATCGTAGACTTCCTTGCGATCCAGCGCCTGCATGGGTGATTACCGGATGGGGGTCAAACTTCGGGCGGCGACATGATACCACCAAGAAAAAACCCCGCATCGGGCGGGGTTTCAGGTAACAAACGCATTTTTTCTTCAGTTATTTTTGTACAACTACATTTCCGGCATGGTAACCAGTCGGTCCCATCTCTATTTCAACATTTACCGGTTGCCCCCCAGTCATTGCCCGGTAGCCCCGGTCCTGATGGCGGAATCACCGATCATCAGTCCCCTCCCCGTCGCACGAAAATCCAACCGTCTGCCATTTGCGGACTGACCATGGGAGTCAGGTCCCGTGGTCCACTCCGGCGCAAATGCGCGTAACAAGAATAGTTCACGGCGGTGAATTTGCAACCCTTCGTGGACCCCGGCGCTATTCGCGTACGACGACGATGGTATCGCGAAAGAAATCAGGGTGCAGCGGCTCCATGCGAATCCGCACTGCGGCTTTTTCGCCACGCGCGCCGTCCGAATAGATAATCACGTCCCGGTCCGGGATCGGGCGCTCCCTGAACCACATGGAGCCGTCCTCGCGCACGGTCAGTATTTCCGGCAACAAATCATCCTCGAGGCTGATGGAAGGGTCGGAAACACAACCGGTTACCAGCACCGTCATGGCCAGCATGCTGAATACGTAATGTGGGATGTGGTTCACAATTGTCACCTTTTCAGTGATTTGCCTGATGACAGATGGTAGAGGCCGCGGGGGAAATTGCGCGGAACTGCCGCACATTGCCGCGACAGGGTATGAGAACCCGCGCACATTGCAGCCTGTCGCGGGGCGAAAACAGGCGCGAAACGCGCGCCCGACCGACGAACCTACTCTCCCCAGAGGGAGCGAACGGGCTTGCTGCCGTAGATGTCGTCGCCGATGTGGCGATTCAGTTCACGCATTTCACGCAGTTCCTCTATGCGCTTCCACGCCGGCAGCCCGGCCTTGCCGTTACGGCTGGATTGGGCAAACTCATAACGATCGGGGAAGGATGCGGAAGTTGCGGCCGGTTCTTCGAAGGCGTCGAACGCGCCGTCCAATTCACCTGAATTGCTCATAGCCAGTCCTCCTAATTCAGCCCGGGATGCCTCAGGCATGCCACGGACCACAGTGGTCAGCAAAACCCTTTGCCTCGTTCCTGTGGGGAGGTTCCTACCGGTCAGTGCAGTCCTGTTTGCACGCTGGCGCCGGAGGATTTACAACCAACTACTTATTTTTGTTGGCAAAAGAATAGCCTATTTATGCGCCGATGCAAGCCCGGGGTCCAAATTCGACCCCGGACCCACCGGACATTTCACCGATGCACCGCTTCCACCTGCACCAGGTTGTCTGAAAAAGAAGGTGCGTGACCCATGTTCACGAACTCCGCCGAGCTGATGATGTTCACCGTGCCGTTGCGGTTCCTGCTGCGCCAATAACCCAGGGTTGCGACCACCACGCCCGGCTGCACGTCCTCGCTCACCTGCGCGTCGCCCTCGAATTCGCCCCGGTCATTGAACACGCGCACGCCGTCACCGTGGTTGAGGTTGCGCGCTTTCGCATCCACCGGATTGATGAGCACGAATTGCTCGCCCTGGCCTTTTACCTTGTGCGACTCATTGGCATAGCAGGAATTCAGGAAGCCATGGCTCTTGGGCGAAATGATGTTGAGCGGATACTTGCGCGCCAACGCCGGATTGGATGCCGCGGACTCCCGTGGTGGCACATAGTCCGGCAACTCATCCAGCACCTCATTGGGCTGCAGGTCGTCATAAAGCTGGCGGAACACGGTGGGCACAAAGTTGCGCGCGCCAGCTGCTTTCAGTTCGCATTTGCCGGACGGGGTCGGGAACTTGCCCTCCTTGTGGGGTGCGCGCGTGTCCGGGGTTCCCACCTTAAGATGAACGAAGCCATGCTTGCGGAAATGGTCCATGTCCACATCCTTTAATGCCGGCAAGTTCCAGTCGAGATAATGCTCAATGAGTTCCTCGTCGGTGCGCTTGAACTGCGGGTCGTCCATGCCCATGACCCTGGCCAGGCGTCGAAACACCTCCGTGTTGGGCACGGCCTCGCCGGGAGCGTCCACGCACTTCTGGTTGTAGGTGAGATAGAACGTACCCCAGGACAACACCATGTCGCTCATTTCCGCCGCCATGGTGCAGGGCAGGATGATGTCCGCGTAGGACGCGGTATCGGAAATGAAATGCTCGGCGGCCACGATAAAGAGGTCTTCGCGCATCAGGCCCTTCACAATCTTGTCGCTTTCCGGCGCCTGGGTGACCGGATTGGCGTTCCACACCATGAACGACTTGATGGGTGGGTCCAGTTTGGTCTCGCCGGTCAGCGCCCGGCCGATTTGCAACGCATTGACCACGCGCGTGCCCTTCGGGATCCAGTCCGGACGGCACAGATCGGCAAACTTGATGGGCATTTCCCACATCGGCATTTGCAGGATACCGCCGCCCACGTGGCGCCAAGCCCCCACCAGCGCCGGCAGACAGGTCACCGCGCGCACTGTCTGACCGCCGCCATGGTGGCGCTCCAATGCCACGCCGATTCGGATGGCGGAGGGCTGCGTCTTCGCATATTCCCGCGCCAACGTGCGGATATCCGCCGCCGCGATACCCGTGATCCCGGCCGCCCATTCCGGTGTGCGCGTTTTGGCGCGGGCCTTCAGATCGTCAAAGCCCACGGTACCCATCTTGATGTACTCGTGATCGACCAGGTCTTCTTCAATCAGTGTGTGGATCATCGCCATCGCCAGTGCGCCGTCGGTGCCCGGGCGCGGCATCAGGTGCCAGTCCGCCTGCTTGGCGGTGCGCGACTTGTAGGCATCGATGACCACGACCTTCGCACCGCGCTTTTTCGCTTCCAGCACAAACGGCCAATGGTGCAGGTTGGTGCTGATGGTGTTGCAGGCCCAGATAATGATGTACCTGGCGTGCACGAAGCTTTCCGGATCCACGCCGCCGGTGGGTCCCACCGTCAGCAGGTATCCCACCGAGGAGCCTTCGCCGCAGAAGGTCCGCTCGCAAACCGTGGCGCCGAGCTTGTTGAAAAACGCGTCGCCGGAATTCAGGCCCTGCAGGATGCCCTGATTGCCCAGGTAGCTGTAGGGAATAATGGCCTGCGGGCCGTACTCCTTGATGATTGCAGTCCAGCGCGTCTTGATCTCATTCAGCGCCTGGTCCCAGGTAATGCGCTCGTATTGGCGTGATCCGCGTGGACCGGTGCGGCGCAATGGATGCAGCACGCGATCCGGATTTTTGTGATGCTCCGCAAAGTCCTTCAGCTTTACGCACAACCCGCCCTGGGTGTAGGGATGGTCCGGGTTGCCGCGCGCCTCCACCAGGTGGCCATTCTCCACGGTGTAGATCATGGAACAGGTGTCGGGACAATCGTGTGGGCAGGCGCCGAAGAAATACTGCTGACCGGCAGGCTTGAGTTGTGCGGACATGCGGTTTCTCCCGTGCTTGTTTCAGATCACCCCGGGCACTATATAACCTGTCCCGGGATACATTGCTAATTCGCGGGGCGCGCGACCCGACCCAACTTTTGTCGGGCACGCTGTGAATACGTCCATGTACGCTCGGGTTCCGCCATCCATGTCTCCACACGTCCCGTCAAAAGTGGACTGGGCCGCACGCCTCAACGGCCCTGTCCCCGGGAGTTGATCAGCGACTCCGGCGCCGGAGCATTTTCTGGGTCAGTTTAGGCGCCACACCCGGCAGGCTCCACGGGCATTCGGCGATGCAGATGCCGCACCCCAGCGTATCGTTGAAGTAGGGGATGCATTTGTCGAAATCCACATACCATTTCAGTTCCCCACGCACCGTCTGCTTGTCCGCAAATATGGCGTCCGGCGGACACAAGCTGCTGCATACCTGGCAGCGGGTGCAGAAGTCGTCCACGCCGATGTCCCGCGGAGCATCAGACAGTAGCGGCAGATCGGTGGTGACCGCAGACAAACGAAAGGACGCGCCCCAGGTGTCATTGATGATGGAGCCGTGCTTGCCCAATTGCCCCATTCCGGCCTCAATGGCCGCCGGGATCATGGTCATGTCACCGGACATGGGGCCGGTGCGCGCCTCGGCGGCCCACCCCAGCCCGCGAATGTAATTGGCCAGGGCCTTGGCTGCCCTTGCGGCCCGGTTGTACTGGCGCGAGACCTCATCCGCCGAAGACACGTCTTCCTCCCGCGGCGGACCCTTGGCCAGCTCGCGTTGGTCCATGCCCAATCCCAGCATCACGATCCACTTTTCGTTTACCGCGTGGCCCGCGTACACCCATTCCGGGCGCATTTCGGTGATTCCCACCAGGTCCGCCTCATGGCTGAGTGCGAATTCCTTCACGCGGCTGGCGAAATTTTGAGGCGTGTCCTGCTGGCATAACGCTGCCACCGGGTCCAGGTTCTCCGGGCCGCGCTGATCCGCCATCTTGCTGGTGACCGCGCGTTTTCCTTCGAAGCGCTCCGCGTTCTCGTAGAAGTATTTCTGTAACCGGCCGTGGGGGATGGTGTCCGGATCGAACCAATATAAAGGAGTGGGCTGGCGCCGCCGCGTTTCTCCGAGTCCGTTGACCGCATTTCCGGAAATCCCGGGAAACAGCGAGCGTTGCTGTTCAGTCGGGTGGTAGTTTTCATGAAAGCGGCGCTTCATGCCTGTGCAGCATACTCCCCCGCCATTACTGTATGGACCGGAGACATGGGTAACAGGTGTTCGGAGACATGGGTAACACTTGGTTGATGTCATTTATAAGGGTT
>MGYT01000066.1 GCA_001801865.1 Gammaproteobacteria bacterium RIFCSPLOWO2_02_FULL_61_13 | reverse complement strand
AGTTCAAGTGGCCAATAGGCAAGCCGCGAGTCGATCATTTGCGCGGCAGTGTGTGGGAAGTCCGAAGCCGGCTCGAGAACCGTATCGCCAGGGTTCTGTTCGTGATTGCCGGTAGCGAGATGGTGCTTTTGCATGGCTTTGTAAAAAAGACGCAAAAGACTGGTGGCGACGAGATTGATTTGGCGGAACACCGCTGGAAGGAGTGGCAGCATGCCGAAAGCAAATAAACACCGTGGAACCAGCTTTGACGAATTCCTCAGAGAACAGAAAATTTATGAAGACGTGCAGGCTGCGGCGCTGAAGCGCGCGATTGCCGAGGCACTGGCGGACAGCATGCAAAAATCCCGCTTATCAAAGGTCGAGATGGCCAAGCGCATGCGCACCAGCAGATCTCAACTTGACCGCCTGTTCGACCCCGATTACACCACCGTGCAACTTGATACGCTGATCAAGGCGGCGAGCGCGCTCGGACAGGAACTGCGCTTTTCGCTAAAAAAGGCGGTGTTGGAGAAATAGCGCGTACTACGACTTTGAATTTAGCCAATTATCCTCACTACAAGAATCACATTTTCACATCGGCTCCAACACCTCCGCCCTCACCTTCTCATCCTCCATCCTCTTCACAAACCAACGCAGCGCCTTGCCGCGATCCGCGGTTCTCCACGCGTAGTAAAGATTCCCCGCGGTCGCCGCCTCCTGCGTCTGCTTGATGACAAGCTTCCCCGCCTTCGCCAGTGGCACGGCCACGCCCGCCGGCAGGTAGCCCGACCCCAGTCCCGCCACCTGAGCCGCAACTTTCGCCGCCATGTCCGGCACGGTGAGCACGTCCTGTCCGGTCAACAAGCCCACCGATCTCGGCGCGAGGCTCCTGGAGCTATCGCCGACAGCAACAGCCCGATGCGCCAGGATCTGTTCGCGTTTGAGCGCGCCCGCCTCGCTCGCGAGCGGATGCGTGGGCGCCACCGCATACACGTGGTCGCGCCAGCCCAGCAGTTTCGAGGTATAGCCGCCGCCCGGGGGCGCCTCGCCCGAGGCGCCGAAAACTAGGTCGGCGCGATTGCCGGCGAGGGCATCCCAGTTGCCGCCGAGCACTTCGGTCGTGATGCGGAGCCGTGTGCCCGAGCCTTGCGCATAAAAAGCCTCGACGAGCGGGAACAGGCGCGGCACGGCGATCACGGTATCGACGGCGATGCGCAGCTCGGTTTCCCAGCCCGTGGCTACACGTTTCACGCGGCATTCGAGCTCCCCCGCGGCTCTAAGCAAGTGCCTGCCCTCATCCAACAGCTCGCGCCCGGCCTCGGTGAGTTGCGCGCGGTGGCCGCGCCGGTCGAACACCAGGACGTCCAGATCCTGCTCCAGCTTCTGCACTGAATAAGTGAGCGCCGAGGGCACGCGGTGCAGTTCTTCGGCCGCCGCCGCATAGCTGCCTTTTCTGTCAATAGCATCAATGACTTGCAGGGATTCTAGAGTCAATTTCAAGGCTGCCATAGTTATTCAGTTATTTTGAATGAATTGCTGAGAATTATTCGCTATCTATACTATTAATTCAAGCAGATCATTCGTTTGACTCAACGTTTAGTTTGATTAAGGGGTTCCATATGATCCAGGTACGCAAATCCGGCGAACGCGGTTTCGCCGACCGTGGCTGGCTGCGGTCCTTCCACAGCTTTTCCTTCGCCGACTACTACGATCCGAAGCGCATGGGCTACGGCGCGCTGCGGGTCATCAATGAGGACCGCGTCAAGCCGGGCATGGGCTTTGGCACGCACGGCCACCGCGACATGGAAATCATCAGCTACGTGCTCGAAGGCGAACTCGAGCACAAGGACTCGATGGGCAACGGTTCGGTGATCCGCCCCGGCGACGTGCAGAGGATGAGCGCGGGCAGCGGCGTGCGCCATTCCGAATTCAACCCGTCGAAATCCGATCTGGTTCACTTTCTGCAGATCTGGATCGAACCGTCGGTGACCGGCATTGCTCCGAGCTACGAAGAGAAGCGCTTCGAGGCCGCCGAGAAACGCGGGCGCCTGCGCCTGCTGGCATCCAACGATGGCGCAGAGGGATCGGTGACGATTCACCAGAATGCCCGGCTTTATGCGGCGCTCATCGATGGCGACGAATCCGCCCGCCACGCGCTTGCCGCGGGACGGCGCGCCTATGTTCATGTGGCGCGCGGCAGCGTCAGCGTGAACGGCGAGAAGCTCGGCGCGGGCGATTCGCTCGAAGCCGTGAACGTGAACGAAATCGTGATTGAACAAGGCGAGCAGGCCGAAGTGCTGTTGTTCGACCTTGACTGACCAAACCCATTCAAAAGGAATTCACCGTGAATATTCCGTTGCAAAACTCCCTGCTGCTCGCCGGCCGCGTTCTGGCCGCCTTTATTTTCATCGGCTCCGGCATCGATAAGATCCTGCATTACGAGGGCAGCGCCGCTTACATGGCCAGCGGCGGCGTACCCCTGGTAGCGCTGCTGCTGCCGATTGCCATCTTGTTCGAACTGGGCGGCGGGCTCGCGCTTGCGCTGGGATGGAAAGCACGCTGGGCGGCGCTGGCGCTGGTGCTGTTTACGCTTCCGGCTACCTTAATCTTCCACGCCTTCTGGGCGGCACCCGCGGCCGAGGCCGGGATGCAGCAGATTCACTTTCTGAAAAACCTGTCCATCATTGGCGGTTTGCTGGGGCTTATCGTCTCTGGCGGCGGTGCCTGGGCGCTGGATCGCGGCGCGAACGCCAAGTAAGCTTCGCATTTCATGGAAATCACCCCGTTTTTCGCCGAGTACGGTCTGCCGCTGGTATTCAGCGTGGTGCTGCTGGAGCAGCTCGGCATGCCGATTCCGGCGCTGCCGGTGCTGATGTTCGCCGGTGCCCAGTCGATCGGCGATCCGCTCTATGGGGTGACTGCGCTGGCCCTCGCGATTCTTGCCTGCATGCTGGGCGACCTCGCCTGGTACATGGCCGGGAGGCGCTACGGCCACCGCGTGCTGAAATTGCTTTGCCGCGTTTCGCTTTCGCCTGATTCCTGCGTGCGCCAGACCGAAAACGTATTTGAAACGCGCGGCGTGGCAACGCTGGTGATTGCGAAGTTCGTACCGGGCCTGGCCACGCTGGCGCCGCCGGTTGCGGGCGCGCTGGGACTGAAGACCTCATCCTTCCTGATTTTCAATGGCGCAGGCTCGGCGCTTTATAGCGGTACCGGAATAATTCTCGGGCTTTTGTTCCACGACCAGGTCGATTGGCTGCTGCAGCGCTTTGCCACCTTGGGCGCGCACGCGATGGCGGTGCTATTTGCGCTGCTCGCGCTCTACTTGGCCTGGCGCTGGTGGGACCGTCACCGCTTTATTAAATCGCTGGACACCGGCCGCATCAGCGTGGACGAACTATCGCGCATGATCGAAGCCGGCGAGGAGCCAATCGTTCTGGACGTGCGCTCGCGCACCCACCGCGAGATCGACGGCAGGCGCATACCTGGCGCGATTCACGTCGATCTTAATGCCCTGGAGGCCACGCTCGAAGGCATCCCGCGCGACCGCGACGTGGTGGTGTATTGCGCCTGCCCCAACGAAGTCACCGCGGTGAAGGTGGCGATGCAACTGCGCGCACGCGGCATCCGCCGGGTGCGGCCGCTCGCCGGCGGCATCGATGCGTGGGTGCTGGCGGGGTTTACGATCGAAGGCATATGAACCGAATGGGGGCATCGCCGGGCCTTCGGATCAGCAGGAAGGGCGGCGAATGACAGGCGGCACCGGCGAGACGTAATGGATTCCGCTGCCTGACGCGCGATTCAAATAGAATAGGCGCCGTTCGCGTAGGGAAACCGCACGGGGGACCGCATGGCCGGACTGCCAGGCGGCGGATGCAGCGAGACCACCGGGGAGAAGCGCAAATGCAACGATCGGGTTTTTGCGGTGTGATGATGCTTGCGGGCCTGCTGCTGTTGGGCGGCTGCGTTGCCGATTACAAGCGGTACTCCGAGGAGCAATTCAGCTTCCCGCCGGACCTTTCCGCGGGCTGCAACTTTCATTGGACCGCCGAGAAGGCGTATTACCGAATTGCCGACGGCTACGGATTTGCCTGGGCCAGCGTCGGCGAGCGCGGACATCCCGCTCTGCAGCCTTTTATGAAAGAGTTGCTGCCGAAATGTTCGAATGCGGCGGGTGTTCAGACCGCGGCAGCTCACCTTTCCACGCATTACCTGGAATACGTCAACAAAGACAACCGCACCAAAATGATGCTGCCGATCGGCGTTTTCTCGCTCGCCACCGCCGGCTACCTGCCCATGGAAATGAGGAACTTCTACGTGGCATGCGTGGAAACCACCACGCCGAATGGTCCGCGCCGCGCGGCCGTGGCGCATGGCGTGCTAGAAGCGGTCACCAACGTCTGGGGCGCATCGGAATCCCTGCTGCATCCGGGCGGCACCATGCGGCGCTATAACCGGGAGCAGTTACTGCGCGATCTCACCCGGCAGGCCTGGCACAAGCTGTGGACGCCGGGCCAGGGCCTGGCTGCGGGGACCGGGTGCAGGAACACACTCGACGCGCTGCTGAAATAGCGGTTCCCATGCAGCAACGCGCCTCGAGTCGCACCGGGCGCGGCTGGCCGCAATCAACGCAACCTCGGTGGATCTGGCGCGCATCCAGGCTTACCTGGACAAGAGCACCTTGCCGGCCGCGGCATTGAGTTACCAGCATCACAACTCGGACCTGCACCTGTCGGTTGCCGAGTAGGCACGCAACACACACCGGGTGCGGCCCCTGGGTATCTGCGCAACAGATGGAATCGGCTACTGACTCATCAAAGCCGACCTGCTGTTTTCGCTTCGACTATGGCAGCCTGAAGTGCACGCTTCACTTTCTGATCACGCAAATTCAAGGCGCCGCGTTTGGGATGTTCGCCAAAACGGCAATTAGGCGAGGGCGCGAACCATTCGGCGTCAAATAGCAGGCGGACTGTATTGCCCAAGTCGAACTTCGTGTCCCGGCTCAAACCATGCTTAGGGTCCGCCGCCGAAATTGTTAGCTCGCCTGGGTAGCGCTGATCAACGTTCTGGGATGTTCCGAAGGCCACCTGGACGATCACGCCCAGAGGATCCTCAGGGTTCTCCTCGACTTGCAGAACCGGTGCCGGCCTGTCCTTGGGGCCCGGTTTGCCCGCCTTGCCTTCCGGGAAACGGCACTGGACGATATCCCCGGCCTTTGGCGGCGGAGCCCAACGCGGAGCGGTCACTTGAGCAGTGTGCTCAGGACGCGGCCCTTACGCTTTGGCTGGCGCTCGCGAATTGCCGAGAGCTGCGCCTTTGTAAGTGGCGGATAGTCGTCCGAATCGCCGCTCAGCGCCTCCGCGCGAAGCCTGGCAAGGGCAAAGTGCACCGCCTGGGTCTCCGAAAAGCCGAGCGCCTTTGCGACGTTGCGCAAGGTACCTCGACTCACCGTGGTCAGCGTGTCGGATTTGAAGTTAATCAGGAGTGCTTCTTTCTTGGCGATGTCTTGGGTCATGGTTTCATCCAGGTTATATACGCAGTATATAAGCCGCCTGACTGAATCTCAAGCTTGGGCGACCGCCAAGGCCGCGCACTCAACCCGGCTTGACCCCCGCGCTTTCGGCGACACGCTTGAAGTTCTGATACTGGTCGAGCTGAAATTTGCGCATCGCGGCGGGCGGCCCGGCGAGAAACTCCGACCCCACCTTTTTGCGGTACTCCTGCGCGGCCGGCGATGCCATCACCTTCTGCATCGCCTCCGCCATCTTGCTGGTGATGTCCTCCGGCGTATCGGCGCGCGTGTAAATGGCAGACCAGCCGTAGATCGAATACTCGGGATAGCCGCTTTCCTTGACCGTAGGGATGTCGGGGAACTCTGGATGACGCCCATCACCTGTGACCGCCAGTACCCGCAGTTTGCCGGATCTCACCATCGGGCCCAGCGCGGACATGGCGTCGACGGTGGCGGTGATCTGGTTGCCCAACAGATCGGTATGTATCTGGCTGCCGCTCTTGTAGGGGATGTTCGTAAAGCGAATTCCCGCGGTATTGGCGAACCATTCCATCGACAGCATGTATCCCGCCGAAAACGTACCGAAGTCCAGGCGCTTGGGGGATTTTTTCGCCGCAGCGACCAGTTCATCCAGCGACTTGATACTGGAACCGCCCGATACCGTCAGGCCCAGCATGCTGCGCGTCAGGCCGGAGATGGGCTTCAAGTCCTTGACGGGATCGTAGGGCAGATCCTTCATAACCACCGGGTTCACGGTGAGATTGGTCCACCCCGCCACCACATGCGTGTAACCGTCAGCAGGCGAATTCTTTGCCGCCATGATTCCGATGCTGCCGTCGGCGCCCGGCCGGTTTTCAATGACGACCGGCTGTCCGATCACGCCGGCGAGCTGGTTGGCGAAAAACCGGCCTGAAATGTCGGTGGCACTGCCCGGCGCGAATGGGACAATCAGCTTGATCGGGCGATTGGGAAAGTCCTTGGATTGACCCAGTGCCGCGGGCGGCGCCATGGCGAGCAGGCCGAGGACGATTGCCCCGGCAATCCCTGCCCGGCCATGAAAGTCAGGCTTTTTAAAATCAGAGTTACCTACTGGTATGCTTAAATGGCTCATTGCAATCCTTTAAATTGAATATTTTCGCGCCAACGAAGGCATCATTGCCAGGGCGTTGTCGCGCTCGATCCGGCGCAGTTCCGCCGGGCTGAAGCCGTGCATTGCAAGACCCGCGACGCTATCGGCAACCGTCATCGAACCCCAGGGAGTGTCGGTGCCGAAGACGATATTTGCGGGCGTCACCAGGTGCAGCAGCGGCCCGAGCAGTTCCGGGCGCGCCGACAGCGCGGTATCGTAATAGAGCCTTTTAAGTTCAGCCATCGGCCCGTCCGGAATCCTTTCGGCCAGGCGCTTGTCGCGGCGCACCAGGCCGCTGATGCGCGCCGCCAGCAGCGGCACCCCGGCGCCGGCATGCGAAAAAATGAACTTCATGTTGCGGCAGCGGGTAATGGTTCCGCTTTAGAGCATGCACATCGATGCGGTGCGGCCGCGGCGCCCCGCCGCCTGCGCTGCGCGCGAGTTCGGCGGGCGCGCGGCAACCGCAGGCGAGCAAGCCGCCGCGTCCCGCTGAATTTGAACCGGTCATCACCGCCAGCTACTCGATCCTCACCCCGGTCACCTTCACCACGCCGGCGTACATCTCCCGCTGCACCTTGAGAAACTCCCCGAACACCTCGGGTGAGGCACCCGCGGGCGGCAGCGCCAGCGTTCCCGGTTTAATGAGGTATTTTTCGCGCATCGCTGCGTTGCCGAACAGCTCCCTGGCGAGGACCGTATTCAGCCGCTGAACGATTTCCCTGGGTGTGCCGGTGGGCGCCATCAGTCCGAACCAAGTGACAATCTCAACCTCCATTCCAGCCTCTTTGAAAGTCGGGACATCGGGAAGGTAAGGCGAGCGCTGCGTGGTGGGCACAGCCAAGGCCTTCAGCTTGCCGGCCCTGACCTGCGGGGCGACCGCCCCGGCGACGAAGCTGGTGACCTGGATCTCGCCCGAAAGCACCGCCTGCATCGCCTGCAGCGCGGACTTGTAGGGCACGTTGTGAAAACGCAGGCCCTTCGCGTTCTTCAGCCACTCGATGTAGAGATTGCTCGGGCTGGCGAGGCCCGAGGAGCCCCAATTGATCGAATCCGGCTTCGCTTTCGCAAGCGCAAACAGTTCCTGCAGCGAATTGGCCGGCACCGATGGATGCACGATGATCGCCGCGGCCGCGAAACCCAGGTGCATGACCGGCGTCATGTCGCGCAGCGGGTCGTAGCTCATCTTGGTGCGGATGACCGGATTGAGCGCAATCTCGTGGCCATCGAACATGCACAAGGTATACCCGTCAGGTGTCGATCTCGCGCAGGCCTCGCCGGCGATCATGCCCTCGGCCCCGAGCCGGTTCTCGACCGTGAAAGGCTGTCCCAGCGCCTGAGCGAGGAGGGCCGCGGCGCCGCGATTGGCCGTATCACCGGGGCCGCCGGCAATGACGCCGCTGATGATGCGCACCTGTTTCGTGGGGTAGCTCTGCGCCTGCGCGGTGCAGACCGTGAGCAAGGCAGACAGCGCGACGATGGCAAGGCCGGAGGGCTTCATGGATTCCCTTTCGCGAGGTGATGGGGGTGGAATGGCTAGTATTGCACAGCATGCGCGCGCAGGCGCCCCCGAAGAATCTTCCACGGACTATTCGACTTTTATGCCGGCGACCTTCACCACACGGGCGTACA
>MGYT01000065.1:4314-10639 GCA_001801865.1 Gammaproteobacteria bacterium RIFCSPLOWO2_02_FULL_61_13 | reverse complement strand
GTATCTCGAAGACAATGGGTTCTGCCAGGTGGGCGGCCGGATCCAGGATGAGCGGGGCGATGAATTCCTTCAGACGACGTGGAGATCGTGCGCGGGTGAAATCAATCCAGAGACTGGTATCTATCAGCGTCCACATCAGCCTCGCCACACGCCACTGCGCCGCGCTTCCGCCTCATGATCCGCTTTCTTGCCGGCCTCATAGGCGGCCAATTCCACGCCCCAATCCCCCGCAATGAACTTCTGCGCAATACGTTCGCGCCGCCGCAGCATCAATGCGTCGGAGACGAGCTTGCGGATGGCGGGGCCCTTCTTGCGTTCACCCGTCACTTTGCAGACTTCCTTCATCTCAGAATCGGATAATTCAACTGTTATTTTCATACTTTAATTATATAAAATCCTACTTCCAGGTCAATACCGGGCACACTTTCCATATCAACTAACCCGAAACCGGGTGCGCCGAACCCGGGCGATTTGGGCATGGCCCGCGTTTCCGGGAATTGTCTTGGGGAGGCGTGGCTCTCAAAGGTGGCCGATGATGTGCGCTCCGCGCCCTGGAGCCGGTTCAATCCACAGTACGACCATGAGGCACTGGATCAGGCGTTCCAATAGAGGCGGATGGATGGTTGTTACCCTGACTATTACCCTTATTAAGTGATTATTACCCTTTCTTTCGCCATCGAGCGGCGGGTCCGCGCCCCTGGCATTCTATGACTCCTGCCGCCTGCTGCGCGCGCAGTACCCGCCGGATCATGTCCCGGCTGACGCCCGGGCAAGCCAGTTCCACCTGGCTTACCGTGAACTGGCCGGCAAAGCGCCCAATCGCCGCCATGATCTGGCCGGTCTTGGCGCCACGCGGCGCCTTGAGGTCGCCCACACGTTCGGCAAATTCCCGGTACGCGATTTTGAGAATGAAGAGCACGTAATTGATATACGGCCACGGGTCATGCTTGCTCTCATGCCAGCCCTGTGAGCTTTGCTCCAGCGTCTCGTAGTAACGCGCCTTGTTCTGCTCGATCAAGCGCTCCAAGCTGATGTAACGCCCCACTTCGTAGCCCAGGTGATAGCACTGGAGCAGCAACAGCAGTCGCGACACACGCCCGTTGCCATCGCGGATCGGATGGATACAGAGAAAGTCCAGATTGCATGCCGCGAGTGCAATCAACGGATGAATCCAGCGTTCTTCGAGGCAGCGCTGCCAATCCGCCACCATCTCGGCCACACGCGCCGGAGTCTCAGCCGCCGATACAGTGCGAAACCGCACTCGCTCGCTGCCGTCCGGATAACGCTCGATGATGTCGCCGTCCTTGACCTTATACTTGCCGGCATCCCAGATCTCGCCTCGCGCCAGGGTATGCAGTTTCTGGATCGTGGCATCGCTCACCGACAGCCCGGCGGGGTTCTCGTGGATCAATGTCAGGGCATCGCGGTACCCGCGCACCTCCTCCTCATCGCGGTCTCTCAACAACGGCCGTCCGAGAATCAGTTCCCGCACCCGGGCCGGCTCCACCGTCACGCCCTCGATGCGGTTACTGGACACCGCGCTTTCAATCAGTGCATGTTCGCGGAGAACCTTCAATCGTTGCGGGGCCTGGCGCATAAACAGCTCCTGCTTGCCGCGTGCTTCGCCCAGATCGGCGAGATACCACGAAGTACCGGCCGGTACCGTGGCACCTTCGTTGGACAAGAGACGTACTGTGTTCACGGCAAACAAATGCGAACGCCGCGGGCGCACAGTTGCGCAAGAGCGGCCTCAACGTAATCGCCGCAGGACATTCCGCCGTCACGCAGGACGTTGCAGCAATTACAGAGTTTCTGGATGATGGTAGCTGTATTCATGATTTTTCTGATCGCGCCCAACATTGCCTCATTTCGATCTTATATAAATCGAGACCAACCCGTATCTGCGCGACTCGAGGAAATTCCGCAAAGCGCTGATCGTGAGTGTCGCCAGTTCCACGGCCATCGAGTCCGGCGCTCCGGTTGCGTCGATTGCCAGAACGCTGGAATCGGGCAAAAAATCCGGGTCGCACAAAGTGAAACGAGCCTCCGCTCGATAATTTCAGAATATAACCGTTCCATGAGTGAGCGCGGCTGCCGGAATCCAAATCGACCATTTTGCTGACGTCGGCAAAATGGTCTGCCGCGGCGCGTCCAGACATTTCACGGGCCGTTTTGGCCTTGGAAACCGCGTGTAAGAAACGGCGATATTAACTGCCATGACCGGACCGCGCCCAGATACTGCCTTTGTGGTACGCCACAACATCGCGCGGATTAACTTGACTGGCGAGCGCACCCGAATACAACGTGCCGGGGGGAATTTCGGCATGGCCCGGATTTCGGGACATTGTCCGGCGTGGGAAACTCAGCGGATGAGCCGTTGGAGTTGTCATGTTGGGGAAGGATTGGACGCTTTCTTTTCTGTCCTTTTTGTACATATTGATTTATTCAAATGTGTCCCTATAATAAGGACACATTAAAAACCCCATATCCATCATGCCCTTGCACCCGGTCCTGCTTGAAAAGCTGAATGCCACCCTGGCTTCTGACGCCGCGCCGCAGTTCACCCGGCGTGATATCCGGTTACCCGCGGTAAAGGGCAAAGTGCATGCCGTCATCGGCATGCGCAGGGCGGGCAAGACCACCTTCCTACAGCAGTTGCTGGCGGAACGACGCAAAGACTCGCCCCGTGAACGCGCGATCTATCTGAGCTTCGATGACGATCGCCTGGCGGAACTCGATCTGGATCAGCTCGGGCAATTGCTGGAGGAATACTACCGGCGTTTCCCGGCACTGCGTCGCAAGGAAAAGGTGCTCTGGTTCCTGGACGAGATCCAGATGGTTGCCGGGTGGGAGCGGTTCGTACGCCGGGTCATGGATTCCGAGCAGGTCGAGTTTGTCGTATCCGGCTCTTCGGCCCGGATGCTTTCACGCGAAGTACACACGTCGCTGCGTGGCCGGGGGATGGAAACGATTGTTCGGCCTTTCAGCTTCCGTGAATTCCTGCGCCATCGCGACGAAGAACCATCGGTCGGGCCATTGCACTGGACCAGCCCGCAGCGCTCATTGGTGGAAATGCGCTTCCGCGAGTTTCTTGTCGAGGGAGGGTTTCCGGAAGCCCAGAAACTGGCGCCGGTTTGGCAGGCGCAATTGCTGCAGGGTTACGTGGATACGGTGCTGTTCCGCGACGTGGTGGAGCGTTATGGCATTTCCCAGGTGGCGGCGTTGCGCTGGCTCACCCGTCATTGTCTGCGCAATCCGGCCGGGTCGTTCAGCGCGCATCGGCTTTACCATGACTTGCGCAGCCAGGGACACGGCGTCGCCAAGGATGCCGTGCATGCGTTGCTTGGGCACCTGCTCGACGCGTTTCTGATCAGTGCCGTGCCATTGGCGACGGAATCGGAGCGGCGCCGTAATTCCAATCCACGCAAGGTTTACCCCGCAGACCCTGGGCTAATCCCCGCTTTTGACACGACCGGGCGCACCAACCTGGGCCATGCCCTGGAGACGGCCGTATTAAACGAACTGGAGCGACGTGGGGCGCAGGTTGAATACGTCAAGACCGATACCGGGCTCGAAGTGGATTTTCACAGCCGCGTAATCACCGGCAAAGTGCAACTCATCCAAGTTTGTGCCGACATGACCGATCCCGAAACCGCGGCCCGCGAACTGCGCGCACTGCAGGCAGCCTCAAAACTGTTCCCAAGGGCAACACGCCACGTGCTGACATTGACCCGGGACAGGATTCCGGTTCAGGTTCCGAAGGGAATTCTCGTACAGACCGTGTATGAGTGGATGCTGGCAGATGAGCCGGCTTAGGAGTGTCCTGATCCGATGCCCGACATCAAATCCACCATCTTCACCATCGGCCACTCGACCCACCCGATTGAGGCCTTCGTGGACCTGCTGCGCCGGCATGGCGTCACGGCCCTGGCCGATGTGCGCTCGGCGCCCTATAGCCGATTCAATCCCCAGTTCAACCGTGAGGCGTTGGAGCAGGCGCTCGATGCCAATGGCATCAAGTATGTCTTTTTGGGCCGGGAGTTGGGGGCGCGGCCGGCGGATCCGGCCTTATATAAGGATGGGGAGGTGCAGTATGACCGGATCGCGCAGAGCGAATTATTTGCGGCCGGGATTGAGCGTGTGGTGCGGGGTGCCGGGGAGTTCACCATCGCATTGATGTGTGCGGAGAAAGAGCCGGGGGAGTGTCATCGGACGATACTCATCTCCCCTGCCCTCGCCCTCCGCGGACTCATGGTGCGGCACATCCTGGCGGATGGCTCGTTGGAGGATCATGAGGCGGTGATGAAGAGATTGGGGAGAACTGAGGAATTCCCGCAGCGGGATTTGTTTGGGTCGGGGTAGTTCGGCAAGATTCCTCGCTGCGCTCGGAATGACAAAGCTCTGACCTTTGAACATGGCCGGCGTAAAGCCGGCCCCACATATCCCCGCTGGGTATCCCGGCCTGCTGAAGCAGGCCCTACAGTTCTCACGCAGCCCGTGCCCGAGTGCCTCCGGGATGATCTTTGCGTTTTTCGGACAACCTCGGCAGGCGACGAATAGCCGCGCCAGCTTTTTGGTCGGCAATTCTGAGTTCATAAAGCTTTTGAAGATTCAGCCAGAATTCGGCACTCGTGCCGAAGAAATGCGCCAACCGCAGGGCACTGTCGCCCGTTATGGCGCGCTTGCCGTTCAGGATTCCTGTGATACGGTTGGTCGGGACAACCAGCTGCCTGCCAAGCTCGGCCGCACTCATGCCCAACTCTTTGAGTTGCTCAGCGAGATGTTCACCGGGATGGATTGCCGTGCGTGCCATGTTTGCTTGCCTCAGTGATAGTCCACGATTTCAACATTCACCGGCCCGGTGGACTGGCCGGGCCATTCGAAACAAATTCGCCATTGGTCGTTGATACGGACGCTGTATTGCCCCTTCCTGCTGCCTCTAAGTGCCTCGAATCTGTTCCCTGGAAGGGCCGCGATGTCCTTCAGGCACGTCGCGGCGTCGAGCTGGTCCAACTTCAGCTCCGCCTGCCGGGCAATACCGGAAAACGCCTTAATGAACCTGCCCTCAGCGAATTCCCGCGTGCGCTTGTCCCTGAAGCTCACGATCATTTATGTACATTATCAGGCGTGATGCGTTACGTCTAGCGTAACGAGCAGGCCTCGCTGCTGATCAATCTGGTGAAGCGCTATCTGGATACGGTGGAGAGGTGGCGACGATTTGATGACGGAAATCCCGGCGGGCTGAAGCCCGCCTTACAAAAGGCCGGCGTAAAGCCGGCCCCACAAATACGAACTCACAATATCAATTCCACACGTGGGGCCGGGTTTATCCCGGCCATGTTTGAACCACTAATCCGCGACGTGGGCGGTTTCCTTCCGCCGGTGGTAATGCCGCTGATTTTCCCGGCCGCATCTGCTCCCACAAAAGCAGGGGGATCCGGTTACCACCGCCGCACAGGATTCCCCGAAGCACGACTCCCGGCAAAGCTTGCACCCACGTCAGCCGCCGGCAATTGCCAATCCCGCATGATGTGCCTATATTATGTTCCTACATACGGAGGGAACGATATGAAAGTCGTGAATGTTCGGGAGTTGAAAAACAATCCATCCGAGGCCTTGCGTGAGGCACGCAAGAACCCGGTGCTGGTAATGAACCGTGATCAGCCGGAAGCGCTGCTGATGCACCTGGATGATGAGGGTCTGCTCAGCGAACCCGGGGTCCGCCGCGCGCTTGCCACTGCGCTTTACCGGGAAGAGAGCCTCTCCCTCGGGCAGGCGGCGCGTTTCGCGGCCTTGCCGGTCGCCCAATTCATGCAGCATGTGTCGCGTCTCGGCATCCCCGTGGTGCGAGGAACCGCGGCCGGCGTGCGTGCGGACGCACAGGCAGTCATGGCATGGCGAAAAGACTCGTCGCGGCCGACGCGAGCCCGCTGATCGGGTTGGCGGCGGCAGGCGCCTTTGACTTGCTGCATGACCTGTTCGGGAACGTGACGATCACCAGGGCCGTCCGCGACGAAGTCATGGCCGGCGGCGAGTTGCCTGGTGCAGCGGAATTGGCCGCCGCCGTCGAAACTGGATGGATTAAACTCGTGCGCAATCCCTCAGGCATGGACAGGTTCCCGGAACTTGGCGCCGGGGAGGCCAGCACATTGGCGCTGGCATGCAGGTATCAGGGTGAATGCCTGGTGTTAATGGACGAATTGGCCGGTCGTGCTCATGCAAGGGAACACGGCATTACCGTGGCCGGGCTGGCCGGCGTACTCCTTGCGGCGAAACGTGCACGCTTGGTGAAACAGATTCAGCCGTTTTTCGACCGGCTGGATCA
>MGYT01000065.1:0-4203 GCA_001801865.1 Gammaproteobacteria bacterium RIFCSPLOWO2_02_FULL_61_13 | reverse complement strand
GGTCGTTTCCTTCTGCCGGTGGTAATGCCGCTTCGACTTCACCTTGCTGCCGCAATCTTCCATCGTGCACCAGCGGCGCGAGCGGTTCTTGCTCTGATCCAGAAATAACCAGTTGCAGTTGTCGCCGCCGCATTCCTTGATGCGCTGCCAGTCGCCGGCAGTGAGCAGATCTGCTGAGGCCAGCGCGATAGGCCATAACACGCGGTCCAGTTCGGCGCCGCAGTCGTCCCACTTCCAGTCGAAGGTCGGCGCGCCGGTGGTGTTCGGGTGGGCGCAGCACAAGGTGCGATGGGCATTGGCGCGGCGGAACACTGCATTCAACCGCGCCATGTCGTCGCCGGGTGCGGCCGGCGCCTCGGGGCCGGCGGCAAAAGCGCGGAAGATCCGGTACAGGGATTCGCGCAGTTCACGCGCCTCTTCCAGTGTTTTTGCGGCGGCGTTCGGGTGTGCTGCCGCGGCCTTTTCCAGTTCCCCCGGCACGGTGTCGGGCAATGCGTATGCGGCCGCGGCCCATTCCACCAGGTCGGTGTAGGTCTTGAGGCGCTCATAGAGCGGGCCGGCGTCCCGACGGCTCGCCGTATTCACGAAATCCAGGGCCAGTTGGCCACCGACGAATTCAAATTTCATATGTCACCTCGCATCCCGGCCGGCGTAAAGCCGGCCCCACAATTACCGGTCGCACAGTGCCTATTCCGCTTGTGGGGCCGGGTTTATCCCGGCCATCCGATTCAATCCAATCCTCACCGGCAAACTAAATTTAGCCGGAAATCCAATACTTACATGTTACCATCAAAATATACTTGACTGGTGAGAATCTCTCGTCTATCTTTACCACCGTAGTAAGTTTAGGTGGTGAGGCGGTACCTTGCAACCTGCCTCGAAAGGTTAAATAAATCAGGAGGTTAGTATGAACACACTTTCTTACAATACCAATACCCTTGCAGCTTCCGCCCCCTCTGCCGGCCTGTGGCGCCGCGCGGCCAACCTGTATTGGACCGGCTGGAGCCAGTATGCGGCGTCCATGAATAACGATGTGACGCTGCGGCCGTCTCTCCCGGTGTGGTCCCGTCAGGTCGCTGATGAAGATCCCGCGGTGGGTTACGGCGCTGCGCGCCTAAACCACCCTACGGCTGGCGCTTCCGAACAGCGGCTCGTTGACCACGCCGCGTGAGCGTCATGGATCTGAATACGCTGATCCTGTTTGCGTTGACCGAGCTGGCCATGGCGATGTCGCCGGGCCCGGCGGTACTGCTCGCGATGTCTTTCGGCTCCCATCATGGTCTGCGTGGCGCGGTCATGGGCGGTGCCGGCATCGAGCTCGGCAACGCGACCTGGTTTGTGTTCTCGGCCGCGGGCCTGACCACAGTGTTGCTGGCTTCCAGCACGGCGTTCTCGATCATCAAGTGGGCCGGTGCAGCGTACCTCGTGTACCTGGGCTTGAAACTGTTGTTCTCTCGCGGGTCGGTGCCGACGGCCGCGGACAAACCCGTGCCGCAGGGCGCGCTGGTATTGCAGGGCTTCATCACGCAGATGGGCAACCCGAAGGCGATGATCTTCTTCGGCGCGTTGCTGCCCCAGTTTATTGATCCGAATGCGCCCTATGGCCTGCAGTTCCTGGTGCTGGGCGTGATGACCTTCATCATTGATTACAGCGCGCTGCTGTTCTACGGCTGGGTGGCTAATCGCGGCGCGAAGCTGGCCAGTGGTCCGAAATTGTTGCGCTGGTTTGACCGCGTGGCAGGAACATTCCTCCTCGGCGCTGGCGTGAGGCTGGCGGTTTGACCAGAGTCGTGTAGGGCCGGCTTTAGCCGGCCGCTGCATCCCGGCGGGCTGAAGCCCGCCCTACAGGTACATCCGATCTCGGGATCGGTGATCACAAACCCCCTTTCCGGCCGGGCCCCCTCCCGGCCTTTTTTTTCGCGATGGAGTCACGGCTGAAGCTCAGACCCCCGTTACAGTTTGACGAGCATCAACCCCCCGCCCCCGCACCCCGATTAAACTTGCCGGGCAATTTCCCGGAGTCACTGAATGAATTTCATGCTGCCCCTGTTGCAGGGAGGCGCCGGAAACCTGGCCGCCTATCTTGCTGCCCACGTGCTGCTGTGCCTGCTGCCGGCCTTTTTTATTGCCGGCGCCATGACTGCGCTCATCCCAAAACCCGCCATCACGCGCTGGCTGGGGCGCAAGACGCCGCGCCACATCTCCTATCCGGCGGCGGCAGCGGCGGGATCCCTGCTGGCGGTTTGTTCCTGCACCATCGTGCCTTTGTTTGCCGGCATCCACCGCAAGGGGGCGGGTCTCGGCCCCGCGATCACATTCCTGTTTTTCGCGCCGGCCGGCAACGTGCTTGCACTGGCCTACACCGGCAGCATTCTCGGCGCAGAGTTTGCCCTTGCGCGACTGACGTTGTGCCTGCTGTTCGGCATCGGCATCGGGCTCTTGATGGCGGTGATCTTTCGCAGCGATGACGCGCGCCACGATCACGAGACCGACGGCATGTTTGCCGCTGAGGCGGAGATCGGAACCGCTGCCGTGGGCGTGCTGTTCGCGTTGCTGGGTGTGTTGCTGGCCGGCACATTGCAGATTGCATTGCTGAAGGAAAGTGTGCTTACGCTGACGCTGCCAATCTCCGGTGCGCAGGCGTGGCAGACGCAATTGCTGCAGTGGGTGCCGTTCGATGCGGCAAACGGAGAGGAAGGCGTCAGCGTGCAGGGCTCGATACTGATCGCACTGTTGCTGCTGCTTGGCGCGGTCGCGTGGAAAGGCATGGAGAACATCACCGAAGGCGCCAACCGCTGGACCTGGGTTGCATTGGTACTTGCAGCAGCGACACTGCTGTTCGCCACTTTCAGTGTGGTGCCCGCGGACGGAAGACTGGACGTCTCCATTACCGGCCGTGTTCTGGCGGAGGGCGTCGCATTGGCGGCCGTGGTGTGGTTTGCGCGCGGACTTGCCGCCAGCGCATGGCAGTCCTGGATGTGGGAATCCTGGCGCTTCGTGAAGCAGATATTCCCGCTCCTGCTGGCGGGCGTATTTGTCGTGGGCATGGCGCGGCAGGTCATCGAGCCGGTATGGATCGAATCCCTCGCCGGCAGCAATGACCTCAAGGGTAATGCCATTGCCGTGCTGTTCGGCGTGTTCATGTATTTCCCGACGTTGGTTGAAGTGCCGGTGGCGCGCATGTTCCTCGACCTCGGCATGCATCCCGGCCCGCTGCTTGCGTACCTGATGGCGGACCCGGAACTCAGCCTGCAAAGCATGGTGATCATCGCGGCGGTCATTGGCTGGCGCAAGGCAATGACTTACGTTGGCTGGGTGGCGTTGTTCAGCACGACGGCGGGGCTGTTGTACGGTGGCTGGGTGGACGCCTTCCGGTCCACCATGTGAACGGTGATTTTGCGAATTTTGAGGAGAGGCCCATGAAAACCGTGAAGATTCTTGGCTCAGGTTGCGCCAACTGCAGGAAGCTGGAGTCCGTGGCCCGGGCCGCGGCGCTGGGCGCCGGCGTACAGGCTGACTTCATCAAGGTTACGCACCACAACGACATCCTCGCCTACGACATCGTGGCCACGCCGGCATTGGTCATCGACGAAAAAGTGGTGTGCTCCGGCCGCATTCCAACCCAGGCCGAAGTGGCGCAGTGGCTGGGGGCTGGGGCGTGAGTCCAGACCCCGTGTATTCACCACGCTGCTTGTGGCCGTGTTGAGCTGTTGATCAAGATCAAGTGGCATCCTGTCGCACCGGCGCATCCTTTTGTCCGGCGTGCATGTCGCTTCGAAGATGGGAGTACC
This sequence comes from Gammaproteobacteria bacterium RIFCSPLOWO2_02_FULL_61_13, assembly GCA_001801865.1. Classification (GTDB taxonomy): domain Bacteria; phylum Pseudomonadota; class Gammaproteobacteria; order Eutrophobiales; family Eutrophobiaceae; genus 2-02-FULL-61-13. The sequence goes on along the minus strand of MGYT01000065.1, from coordinate 412 downwards.
CTCCAATGCTGGATCTCAGTACTGATATCGTCCGCAACGTCATCGAGCGGGCGCGGGAGTTTCACGGGCAGGAGAGCGTGACGTTCCCCGAACCCTCGGACAGCTCCGCGGAAGACTGGGCGCGCCAGGTGCTCGCCGCGCACTCGGATGATCTTTCCTACCTCGAGGTGCGGAGCCTGATCCGCGAACTGGAGCCGGATCAGCAAATCAGCCTCGTGGCGTTGATGTGGATGGGGCGCGGGGACTTCGAAGAGGACGAATGGGACGAAGCCCTCGAGCAGGCGCGCGACCGATGGAATGACCGCACTGCCGAATACCTGCTGTCAACGCCGTTGGTGGCGGATTACCTGGAAGAAGGACTGGAGATGGTGAGGGAATAGAATTGCCGGTGGGTTAGGCGCGTAGCGCCGTG
>MGYT01000064.1:6747-12941 GCA_001801865.1 Gammaproteobacteria bacterium RIFCSPLOWO2_02_FULL_61_13 | reverse complement strand
ATCCGGAAACGCCTCGGCCAGAAACTCATTTATCAGTGTCGACTCGCTCAGGGCCTCCTTTCCGTAAACCAGCACCGGCACCTGTCCGGCCGGGTTCATGGACAGGAATTCGGGCGCATACTGCCTGAACTCGAGGATGTCCACGTACTCACCGGCGAAATCCAGCTCCATTTCGCGCAGGCAGATCATGACCTTCGCGCAATCGGTGACCGGTTCCCAGTGGTAAAGCGCCAGTTTCACCGCCACACCGCCCCCTTCACGTGGCGCCGATCTGGCGGATGACGTCCAGCGCCCGCTCCGCCAGCGGCGTGCGGCCAAGCTTGAACGATTCCAGGATTGCCGGGCGCGCATAGACGCGGCGCAGCCAGTCCAGGATACGCGGCGTCTTCTGCTCGTTGCAGTGTTCGCCCTGCATTGCGGGCAGCGCATACACCATGCAGAATGCGTTGATGTCGGCCAGCGAATAGCTCGACCCTGCGATCCAGGGACGGTTTGCCAGCCCTTTCTCGAATACCTCGATGCCGTGGATCACCCGGCGCAGCGATTCGGCCAGCTCTTCCTCGGAGAACTTGTTGTAGATGGCCTCGGTCCAGGCGACGCGCCGTTCCGCCAGCGGAATGCGCTCGATGGCCTGGCGCAGTTCCTCCGGGTCCTTCTGCCGCACCATGGGTCCGACAAAGATGCTCCAGCCGATCATGCTGAGTGATGGGCCGAAGAATATGTCGAAGAACTTGGTCCACCAGCGCATGCGCCAGCGTTCCACGGGTTCGGCCGGCCGCAGCGGCGGTCCGGGAAAAACCGCGTCGATGTACTCACCCATTTGCGAAGATTCGGCCAGCATGTAGCCGTCGTGCACGAGTGTCGGGATGGTGCCGTTGGGATTAATCTTCAGGTACTCGGGCTTGTGCTGGTCGAAGTTCAGTAGGTCCGTGTAACGGCTGGTGAACTCGACGCCCTTTTCCTTGAGCGTAATAATCGGCTTGCCGGAATTGGCGTTCGGTTCCCAATGATACAGTTCCAGCATGCGGCCTCCGCTACGCGGTATTGCCGAACCGGCAGGTTCGGCAGCAAGCGGCGATACTGCCAAATAAACCTGCCGCTGACAATACCGCCAACGGGATCAAGGAGGACGGGCGACCGCAACCCGTTTAACCCCTCGCGTGAGATGAACATTGTCATCGCACGCACAGGATTTTGACTGTACCTTATTGCGTGGACGTTTAATGAGCGCCGGGATCATCTGCCCACGCAGTGGCGGAACCAGCCACCATTCCACATAGGACATCCGCATGAAATCTCCAGCTCAGGAAGGTGCCACTGCAATTGATCCCGCCGCCCAAACATGGCCGCCGCCGCGGCAGGCCTGGTATGCGGTTGGCATCATGACCGTGGCGCTGATGTTCAACTTCCTGGATCGTGGCATCTTGACGCTGCTGATCGAGCCCATCAAGCGTGACATGGGTCTCACCGACACGCAGGTGAGCCTCGTGGTTGGTTTTGCATTCATCGCCTTCTACGTCATTGTCGGATTCCCCATCGCGCGACTCGTGGACAGGTTCAGCCGGCGGCTGATACTCGGGTTGGGTATCGCCATGTGGAGCGGCATGACCGCAATGTGCGGACTGGCGCAGAATTTCTGGCACCTGTTCGCGGCCCGGGTCGGCGTCGGAATCGGTGAGGCGTGCAATGGCCCCGCCACGTTTTCGCTGATGGCGGATTTGTTTCCGAAGGAGAAATTGCCGAAGGCCATCTCCGTGCTCAACATGGGTTTCGCCTACGGGCAGGGCATTGCGCTGCTGGTCGGCGGCACGGTCATCGGCGCCGTGTCGAATCTCCCGGAGATCACACTGCCGCTGCTGGGACAGGTGCGACCGTGGCAACTCACGTTCTTCGCGGTCGGCCTGCCGGGACTCATCGTCGCGGCGCTGATGTCCACGGTCAAGGAACCGGTGCGCCGCGGCACGCTGGTGCCCACCGGCGGCGCGAAAGCACCGCCGGATCAGATCCCGGTGCGTGAGGTGATGCGCTATCTGATCGACCACCGCGCCGCCTACATACCCATGTTCCTGGGGCTGGCGGTCCAGGGCATCATGATCATAGGCACCATTGCCTGGACACCCTCCTTCTTCATCCGCACCCATGGCTGGGACATCGCAAAATTCGGCCAGGTGTTCGGCCTGATACTCATGTTCATCATGCCACTCGGATTGATGTTCGGCGGCTGGCTCGCGGAACACCTCGCGAAAAAGGGATACCACGACGCCAACATGCGCATCGTGGTCGTGGTTTCGGCGCTGATCTTTCCGACGCTGGTGGCGATGCCGCTGGTGGCGGATCCGTGGGTGGCCATTGCGCTGCTGGCGCTGCAAAACTTCATCGCAGCCTGGCAGTTCGGACCCCAGAACGCCGCCTTCCAGGTGATCACGCCGAACCGGATGCGCGGCCAGGTGACCGCGCTGTTCCTGTTCCTGTTCAATTTTGTGGGCTTCGGACTCGGGCCGACGTTCATCGCGGTCATCACCGACTATGTCTTCGGTTCCGAGAATCAACTGCGCTACGCGCTGGCGCTGGCCGCGCTGGTCATGGAACCGCTGGCCGTCTATATATTCTGGAAGGGGATGAAACCCTACGGCGAAATCGTGGCGCGAGGATAGCCCGGCGTTCAAATTCCCGGGCTGACGCACCGCCCCGCGAATCCCGCTCGCGGACGTTGCATCGCCGGCAACCGCAACCTACGATTCGCCCGGACAATGTACGCCGGCAATACAGGCATCCGGCCCGGGACATCCGGCTTGGTGCGCCAAAAACAGGGGGAATCCCATGCATGAGGTGAAAGGCAAGGTCGCGTTCATCACCGGCGGCGCCAGCGGCATCGGCCTCGGCATTGCGAAGGCGTGCGTCAATGCCGGCATGAAGGTGGTTATGGCTGACATCCGTCAGGATCACCTGGACGAGGCGCTCAAGTTCTTCAAGGACAAGGGCCAGGCCGCTTCCGCGCACGGCATCCGGCTCGATGTGACGGACCGCGCGGCCTTCGAACGCGCCGCGGACGAGACCGAACGCGTGTTCGGCAAAATCCACCTGCTGGTCAACAACGCCGGCGTCGGCGTCATCGGTCCGATCAAGCAGACAAAATTCGCCGACTGGGACTGGGGACTCGATGTCCTGATCGGCGGCGTGGTCAACGGCATCCAGACCTTCCTGCCGCGCATCCTGAAGCACGGCGAAGGCGGTCATATCTGCAGCACCTCTTCGATGACCGGCCTGCTGCCCATTGCCCCCTCCCCCATCTACTCGCTGGCCAAGGCCGGGCTGGTCGGCATGTCGGAATCCATGCGCGCCGAGCTCGAGGCGGACAACATCGGCGTGTCCGCATTCTGCCCGGGCCCGGTGCAGACCAACATTCGCGAGACCGGCAAGTTGCGCCCCGAGAAGTACAAGGACAGCGGTTATCTGGAGATGGAGAAGCAGTTGCAGCAGCGGCCCAATTCCACCAACTGGATGAGCCACGAGGAATGCGGCGAGCGGGTGCTGGCCGGCATCCGCCGCAACGATCTCTACATCTTCACGCACCGCGAGTTCAAGGAAGGCCTCGCGCGCAAGTGCGAACTCATGCTCGATTCGTTTCCCGACGAGCCGATAAACACGGCGCGCGCCAACGAGATCGGTTTCCTGCTCTGGCCGCCGGTGTTCGCAAAGAAGAACTGAGCGGCATGTAAATGATCATCACCGTCATCAAACCGAGCTTGAGCCGGACCCCGGTGCGGCACCCTGTGCTTTGCCTGCTGGTCGGATATTGCCTGCTGTTCGCCGGCGGACCGGTGCGGGCCGTCGACTGGCTCAAGCCGCTCAAGGTCTTCGGGGACGAAGAGGAGATCGTCGTATGGCAGGGGCCGGGGATTTACGTGAAGATCGTCGAACAGGACCGCTTCAAAAGGTACGAGCGTCCGCCGAAGAATGAACACCCGGCCGCCATCGGCGCCACGGATATCGCGGCAGTGCTTGCCTCACTGAAAACCGGCAAGGACGGCTCGCTGTTCACGTCCGGGGAAATTGCCCAGGTTGCGCCAAAGCTGGCGGAGGCGCTCGGCAGGGTGCAGCCGAGACAGGATGTCATCTTCGCCGTCTCCGACGCGCAGGGTAAGTCCGGGCGGCGAATCACTGCGGCTCGCGCATTCGTCGAAGCGGGTCAACTGAATATCATCCTCGGCGACACGTTGCAGCCGGGTGGCGAGAGTGCGCCCCAGATTATTGATCATCGCGAGTCGCCATGGCGCCCCGGCCGGCGCCGTGAAACGCTGGATTCCTCGCAACCCATGGGAGGCGGACCCGGGATCTCGTTCCGCCCCGGCGCGCGATCGCCACGCGAGGACTGGGCCATCATTGAGGTGCGTACCCTAGCCGCCGCCTATCGTGGCCCGCAGATCCCGCTGGCAACCGCGGCCGCGGCCGCGCCGGCTGAAGGCGCAGCCGTGGAAACCAATGCCCAGCTTTTGCAGGAACGCCAGCAGATGCGCCTGGAGATGGCACGCATGCGCAAGCAGCTCGACGCGCAGCCGGGCGCCGCAACCGAACCCGCTGCCCCGCCGGCTCCGCAACCGGCTGCACCGACCGCCACACCGACTACCGCACCGACCGCCGCGCCAGCGGATATCCGCGCGTCGTCTCCGGCCCCGACCCCGGCCCCGGCCCCGGCGGGCACGCAATCGGTGGAGCAGCGGCTCAGCACGCTGCAATCGCTGCACGAGAAAAAGCTGATCACAGACGAAGAGTACGCCGCAAAGAAGAAAAAGATTCTCGACGAACTGTGACGACATGCCTTCCGGTGCGCTGATGCAAAACAGATTTCCGCGTCACCTGCTCGTTCTGTTCGCCTGTCTCTCGTGTGCTGCCTGTTCGACCCCGGCGGGTATCACCCCGGCGCCGCAACCTGCGCCTGCACGCTCTGAAGTGGAGTCCACTACGGAAACTGCCGGCACCCCCGTTGCCGGGAAGTCGGACTCGGGCGAACCTGCCGCTGCGCCGGCACCGAACAAGTGGGCGGAACCGGCGCGCCAGGTATTGCTGCCGCACTGCGGCCGGTGCCACAACGGCGCGCTGGAGACCAGCCTGGCGCGTGCCAAGGCCGTGTACGATTTGAGCGAAACGGCCTGGTATGCGCGCATCGCTCCGCACCAGTACGACAAGATGTTGCAACGGGTGCGCGGGGTCGAAGCGATCCCGGAGGCGGACAAGTCTATGGTCGAACGTTTCGTTGGCTGCGCGCGCGATAACGATTGCACTGATTGATTGGAGGAAAGGAAATGCCGTTGCACCCGCAGGCGAAGGAATTGATCGACCAGATGGCGGCACAGCCGCCGCTCGAAACCCTGACCGTGCCGCAGGCGCGCGCCCGCGCCATGGAGATGGTGAAACGCTTCGGGCCCGGCGAGCCGGTCGCGCGCGTCGAGGACCGGAACATTCCGGGTCCCGGTGGGGACATCCCGATCCGGTTTTACACGCCGGAAGGCACAGGCCCCTGGCCGGTACTCGTCTTCTTTCACGGTGGCGGCTGGGTGGTGGGTAACCTGGAAACGTCGGATTTCTACTGCCGGGCCGTGACCAATGCCGCGCGCTGCATCGTCGCGTCGGTGAATTACCGGCACGCCCCGGAACACAAATTTCCCGCGGCCGTCGAGGATGCCTATGCCGCGACGGCATGGGTCGCCGCCAATGCCCACGCCATCAACGGGGATCCTGCGCGCATTGCTGTCAGCGGGTCGAGCGCCGGCGCAAGCCTTGCGGCCGCGGCCGCGATGATCGCACGCGACAGGGGGAAACCACGGATCGCATTCCAGGTTCTTTCGGTACCGGTAATGGACCACAACTTCGAAACAAGTTCATACCGGGAGAATGCCGACGGTTACGGTCTCACCCGCGGCGCCATGCAGTGGTTCTGGCAGCATTACCTCGAAGCCGACGCCGACGGCGCGCATCCGCACGCCTCGCCGCTGCGCGCGACGGATCTCCGCGGCCTGCCCCCTGCCTTCATCTCAATAGCGGAATTTGACCCGCTTTGCGATGAAGGTGAGGCCTACGCGAACAAGCTGAGCGCGGCTGGTGTGCCCGTCACCTGCAAACGCTACGCGGGGATGGTGCACATGTTCCTGGGTCCGGAATCGATTCCCGATCTCGCGCAGCACCTGCGCACCGCT
>MGYT01000064.1:5860-6730 GCA_001801865.1 Gammaproteobacteria bacterium RIFCSPLOWO2_02_FULL_61_13 | reverse complement strand
ACATCCTGTCCTCTCGCGGCATTTCCCACATCCTGTGGGTCGCTTCAGCCGGCCGCTTGCATCGCGGCGGGATAAATCCCGCCCTACAGAAAACTCCGCACTTGGAATTAATGAAGATTCTCGCGGGACAGGACATTAGGTCAGATCCCTCAACCCGATTTCCTTTCCCTCCAGCGCCGCCTAGTTGGCGGCGCGGCGCAACCGTTCAATGTGCTGACGTCCCTCCGGCACCGGTTCCTTCGGCAGGGCCGTCATGCAGGCGTCATAGATTTCCCGGAAGTCCCCGGCGAATTCCGGGTGCGTGAGGATAAGTCCCTGGTTCGCCGTCATGCCGGCCAGTGTCTTCCGTCCCACTTCGAGCGGGTCCATGCCCGCTTCAAAGGCGGTACCGAACTGTTCGAGCTCGTCACGCCGGACCTCGCCCAATCCGCTGTCGGCAAACCGTTCCGGCCGGCGTAACGCGCTGTCCCAGGCGTTGGTCCGCGTCAGACCGGGGCACATCAGCGACACCCCGATACCGAATGGCGCGAGATTGAAGCGCAGGGATTCGGTGAGACCACGCACCGCGAATTTCGACGCCGTGTAAATCCCCGCCTGCAGGCCGGCCAGGAACGCGGCCATGCTGGCGACGTTCACAATATGACCGCCCTCGCCATGGGCCTTTATCCTGGGAACGAAACTCACCAGGCCGTTGACGACGCCGCCGAAATTGACGCCCATGATCCAGTCATAGTCAGCGTAGGTCGCCTTATCCGTGGGGCCGAATACGCTGACGCCGGCATTGTTCACCAACACATGCACCTTGCCGAAATGCGCCTGCACCTGTTCCGCGGCGGCCGCGAACCCGGGCCGGTCGATGACATCCAACGG
>MGYT01000064.1:0-5842 GCA_001801865.1 Gammaproteobacteria bacterium RIFCSPLOWO2_02_FULL_61_13 | reverse complement strand
ACCGGCGAAGGCGCGCGCGATCCCGAACCCGATGCCGGACACACCACCCGTGATGAATGCCGTCTTGCCGCGCCAGTCCATGTTTCCCCTTTCTCAAGCATCAGTCTTGAAATGTGTTTCACGCACAAGACATACGCCCTGATCGTTTGTTTGCGGACCGTAAGCAGCAGGGATGCTGCGCTTCGAGCCTACAGGGACGTATTCACGGCGTGTCCGCAAACAAGCGACCGGGGCGTGTGTCGGGCCGGAGTTTGGGAACCCATATTCTGGGTTGCCACCAAAATTGTTTTTGAGCACCCTGTTGCCCCCGGAGCATTGTACATTAGCAACGACACAGGACTCGCCGCACCGCACCCCCGAACCAGGAGACAGCACATGAGCGAAGTGAACGAATTGCGCGCCGCCGTGGCTGCGCTGACGCACCGCGTGGAGACGCTCGAGGATATCCAGGCAATCCGCAAATTGCATTGGGCATACGGATACCTCATCGACTACTGCCAGTACGAAGATGTCGTCCAACTGTTCGCCGAAGACGGCGAGGTCGTGTTCCTGTCCGGCGTGTACAAGGGTCACGCCGGCGTGCGCCGCCTGTACAAGACCTGGTTCCAAGAATACTTCACGCGCAGCAAGGACGGTCCCGTGGACGGTTTCCTGCTGGATCACTTCCAGATGCAGGACATCATCACCGTCGCGGCGGACCACAACAGCGCCAAGGGGCGATTCCATGCATGGCTCGCGGGGGGCAATCACAAGAGCCGCGAATACCGGCCGGAGGGATTGCCGGACCAGTTCTGGGAGGGCGGCATCTATGAGAACGACTACGTGCGCGTGAATGGCGTATGGAAGATCAAGCGCCTCGACTACATCGTGCAATGGCAGGCCGACTACGACAAGGGCTGGGCCGGCACCGATGCGCACCTGCAGCCCTTCGCCGACACCTACCCGGAGAACCCCATCGGCCCGGACGTGATCCTCGACAGCAAACGCCCCGTCTGGCCGAAGCGCGCGCCGGTGCGCTTTCACTACGCCCACCCGGTCACGGGGCGAACATTGAACCGCTGACGGCCGGCGGTTCCCTGTGGAAGGGATTGCTGCAACGCAACGAAGCGGGGTCGCCGTACAAGCGTGCGTAATTCGTTACCGAACCGACTGGTTCGGCAAGTGTGGGAGAACTCGGCACGAACGCCCTGGAGGTCACAGGGAGCAAATAAACGCCTTATACGATGGTTTCGGACCGGATGCGCGAGGGGTTGCTACAACGGGGCATGACTCTCTGCCGAACCGCCCGGTTCGGCACAGTACTGCGTTCACTGGGTGGGCAACGCTGGCCGGTAGTTCGCCGTATCGCAACTGCAGCCTGTCGAAAAATTAAATTCAACCGGTTGCTGCAGTGCAGTACGCACCGCCTGAACGTCAATCCTCCGTTCCGGCCCGGGCGGCGTCGAGCCCGGGATACCACGGAACCCGCCCGCGCAGCACATTCGACTGCTGGATGATCTCCGCCACGGCCTCCTCCTGCCGGTAGGCCATAACGTGAATGCCGGAAACCCCTTCGATCTCCCGTATGTGCTGGATGATCTCGATGCAGATCTGCCTGCCCTCGCGTTTCTGATCCTGGCTGCCGGCAAGGCGTGCAATGACGGCGTCGGGGATGTACACGCCGGGAACATGGGTCCGGATCCATTCCGCCGCGCGCGCCGAGGCCAGCGGCCCCACGCCGACCAGGATGAATGCGCACCCGGGCAATCCGAGGTCGCGCGCAACGGTCATGAAGGTCTTGAGCCGCTCGATGTCATAGCAATACTGTGTCTGGATGAACTGCGCGCCGGCGGCAATTTTTTTCGCGAGGCGCTGCGGTCGATATTCCAGCGGCGGCGCAAACGGATTCTCCGCGGCGCCGAGGAACACCCGCGGCGGCAGCATGAGCTTGCGGCCGCTCTGGAAGCGGGCCTCGTCACGCATCCCCCTCAGCAACTGCAACAGGGAGATGGATTCAAGATCGAATACCGGCATGGCCTGGGGGTGATCGCCGGCCTGCACGCCGTCACCGGTCAGGCACAGGACATTCGCCACGCCCATGGCGGCCCCGCCCAGCACATCGCCCTGGATCGCGATGCGATTCCGATCCCGGCACGACACCTGCATCACGGTGGAATAACCCAGGCGGGTTAGCAGCGCGCAGACCGCGACGCTGGACATGTGGCAGTTGGCGCCGGAACCATCGGTGGCATTGATGGCATCCACGCAGCCGTCGAAGAACCGCGCCCGGCGGAAGACCTCCTCCGGATCGGAGGAATCGGGCGGTGACAACTCGGCCGTGACGGCGAATTCGCCGGACCGCAACAGCGCTTCGAGATGCCCGGCCGAGCTGTGCCCCGGCTTCAGTGCCCGGGTAGGGTCCTGGACGTCACGTTCACCCGCGCTCATGGGACGCGGGATCCGCCGGGTTTGCTCCCCTTGATCCTGCGCACCTCGCGCAGCCAGGACGAACTGTGCTTGAGACGGTGATCGACCGGCGCCTGGATGTCCCGGATGCGCTCGCCGTGCCGCATCAGCCGGCTGCCGTTGAATGCGTCCACCCAGACACACGGCATCTCGGGTTTGACTTCGCAGAATCCGCCCGGCCGCACGCCGCCGCAGGGCCCGTTGCGCATGCGCTTCGGGCAGTTCATCGGGCAGACCATGCCCGTGGCGCCGAGCGTGCAGGATCCGCACATCTGGGTGTCGAACAGGAACCCCTTGATGATTCGCTCCGCTGCTGCGACGGGCCGTTCCATCCTTGCATAACCAAGGCGCTGAAACAGCGGATGCATCATCACCAGCGCATGCTCGAAAGCGGCGTAAATAAACTCGAAGAACCGCGCGTGCCGTGCGGTCCAGCGGCGGACGTGAAACCAGCGTATGTCACTCATGGCGGCATTTTATCAGGCAATCCAAGATCGATGCCGGAATGGCCGTACCGGCCGGTTTGGCACAGGCGCAAATCAAGTCAGGGGGAGATTTCCCGCAGGTACTCGAGGATCAGCAACAGCTCGGCGTCGGAATAGGATCTAATCACATCCGCATGACGCCAGCGGCTTCCGGGCTCGATGGCCACGCCGCCGGCTGCCACCGTGCGTAGCACCGGCGGCGGCAGCGTGAGGTCGTAGAACAGCACGCCGCGCTCGCCGCGGCTGACGACCAGTCCCGGCATCGACTCACCTTCGATGGTGACCGTCGCCACGTTCGGAGTGGCCAACGCATGCAATTCCCGCGCATCCGCAGGCACCCGGGTGATCGGCTCCGCGGCCGGCACCCCGCTGCCCCGGACCTGGTGGCAGGTTGCGCAGCGCGCAAACCCGCGCAGCGAGTCGTGAAACAATACCCGGCCCTTCTCGGCCGGTTCGGACAAGGCCGATACTGCCGTCGCCGCCGCGTCGCCAGCTGCGCCGATATCAGGCCTTTCGATGCCGTTGAGCGTCGCGACGTAGGCGACCACCGCATCCAGCTCGGCCGCGGACAGGCGGTCCTTGAAACCGGGCATCGCGGTGCCGGCGCGTCCTTCGGTGGCCACCGTGCGGATATAGTCCTGGGTGAATCCGCGCGCCGCGAGACGTGCGCCGCCACCGCCCGCGCCGCCGCCGACCGCGTGGCAGTATCCCGTCGCACAGGTCATGGCGAACAATTGCTCACCGCGTTCCAGCGACGCCTGTAGCGCGGCATCGTCCGCCACCGGTGACGCCGCGAGCAGCACAGTCAGAAAGAAGATCTGCATCACTCACCCTCCGGCAATGCAAACACGACCACGGCGGATCCCTTGCGCCACTTCTCCCCTTCCCCCGGGAAAAGTCCGGCGGCCATGCCGCCGATGATGCTGCCCCACCCGGTGGGCGTGGCGATGAACTGCCGGCTTTCGACCGCGTAGGTCACCGACGATCCGCGGTGCCCGGCACCCGTCTGGAAGCGCCACAATTCCCTGCCGCTGCGCGCATCGAGCGCGAAGAAAAATCCCTCGGGATTGCCGGTGAACACCAGGTCGCCGGCGGTCGCCAGGATCGACGCCAGCAGCACATAGCGGTACGGGTAACTCCACTTGCGCTCGCCGGACAGCGGATCGAAGGCATCTATATGGCTGTAGTTGTCGCGTCCCGGCGGCAGCACCACGCCGCCGGTGCCGCCAACGAAGAACCCCCCCTCGACGGGCTTCTGTGGCATGGACTCGATGTTCATGCACGTCTCGAGGGTCGGTGTGTAGAACCAGCGGGTCCGGGGCGAATACGCCATCTGGTTCCAACTCTTCGCGCCCATGAACCCGCTGGGGCAGAAATTGCGCATCTCGCCGACCGCCGGCTCGCGCCGATCAACCAGCTTGCCGTCGCGGGTGACGCCGCCGATCCAGTTGCTTGCCTCGGGAACGACGAAGGCATTCAGCACCTTGCCATTGACGCGATCCTGAACGTAGGTGACGCCGCTCTTGTTCATGTGCAGGAGCAGTTTGCGCGGGCGGCCGTCGATCTCGGCGTCGAACAACACGATCTCGTAGGCGGAGTCGTAATCCCACACGTCGTTCGGCACCTCCTGGTGATACCAGCGCAGCTTGCCGGTGCGGACATCCAGCGCGACGACGCTCGCGGTGTACAGGTTGATGCCGGCATCGGTGCGGCGCGGCGTCACGACACGATCGCCGGAATAGAAATCCGGCGCCGCGTTTCCCGTTCCCCAGTACAACAGCTTGAGTTCCGGGTCGTAGGAGCCGATGGACCACGGCGCGCCGCCGCCGAATTTCCAGCTGTCCCCCTTCCAGGTTTCGTTGCCCTTTTCGCCCGGGCCCGGGATGACATGGAACCGCCACACCAGCCGGCCGTTGCGCGCGTCAAACGCCGTGATGTAACCGCGGAACGCGCCATCGCCGCCGGTGACGCCGACAATAACTTTCCCGTCCGCCAGCAGCGGCGCCGACCGGATCATGCAACCGCATTGCGCGGTGTTGTCGACGTTGACCTTCCAGAGCTCACCACCGGTCGCGGCATCGAGGGCAACGACGTAATTGTCAAAGGTGCCCAGAAACACCCTGCCCGCCTCCACCGCCACCCCGCGATTGTGAGGCTGGAATTGCACCCAGAAACCTGCGGTGGGCTGGCCCTTGTATTCGTAGCGCCAGAGCTGCTCTCCGGTGGCGGCGTTCAGCGCAAAGACGTGGTTGCTGTTGGTGGACAGGTACATGACGCCGTCAATGACGATGGGCGTTGACTGCAGCCCGTCAACGTAATCCCCGGTCTGGAAGACCCATGCCGGAACGAGGCGCGAGACGTTCTCCGCGTTGATCTGATCCAGTGCGCTGTAACGCCACGCGGACTGCGTGCCGCCATGGTGTAGCCAGTTTTCCCGGGTCGCGCCATCGAGCGCCTGCCCGCCTGCAGCCAGTGCCGGCAACCATACAACGCACAGCAATGCCGCTGCTCGCCAGGCGTTCATTCGCCGCCCGGTTTCTGTTGCAGGATCCAGCGCGCCATGGCGCGCGCCTCCTCTGGCGTCACGTGTTCGTTCGGCACCATCGGCACCACACCCCAGTTGCCGCCGCCACCGAGGATGATCTTTTGCACCAGCACGTCCTCCATCACCGCTTTGCGCGGGGCATGGCGCAGCGCGATGGCCTGGTACGGCGGCCCGATGAGCGCCTCGGTCACGGCATGACAGGCGCCGCAACGGCGCGCCTCCAGCAGGGCCGGGATATCCGCGCTTCCGGCGGCCATGCAAATTGGCGCCGCTAGCGAAAAAAAAAACAACGTCGCGCGCGCTGCGGTGCGTGATCCTGCTACCGTATGCTGCCGGAGGCCGCCCATATCAGCGATCGTTCTGCGCC
>MGYT01000063.1 GCA_001801865.1 Gammaproteobacteria bacterium RIFCSPLOWO2_02_FULL_61_13 | reverse complement strand
CGGCAGCCGGACCAGCCGTTGCACGTCCGCGCCCTGGATGCACTGCACCAGCATTTCCACTTCCATGCCGGAGAGTATGGTCAGCGCCGTGCGTGCGCCGACGCCGTTCACCTTGAGCAGCGCGCGAAACAGGCGCCGCTCCCCCTCGGAGGCAAACCCGAACAACAGGTGCGCGTCCTCGCGCACGGCCAGATGGGTGAACAACTGCATCTCGGCGCCCACCTCCGGCGTTTTGTAAAAAGTTGTCATGGGCGCTTCCAGCTCATAGCCCACGCCCTGCACGTCCAGCAGTATGTGCGGCGGCTGCTTCACCAGCACGATGCCGCGCAACCGGCCGATCATGGGGCCGCTCCCTGCGCCAGCAGGGCCGCCGCGATCCGCCGCCGCCCTTCGCGTTGATGGCCGTGGCAGATGGCCACTGCCAGCGCGTCCGCGGCGTCCGCCGCCGGCCGCTCGGGCAGGCACAGCAGGATGCGGATCATGTGCTGAACTTGTTGTTTCTGTGCGTGTCCGCGGCCGACGGTGGCCTGTTTGATCTGATTCGGACTGTACTCATGAATACTCAGATCCAGATTCGCGCAGGCCGTAACCGCCGCCCCGCGCGCCTGCCCCAGCTTCAGCGCCGAGTCCACGTTGCGATCCACGAACACCTTTTCCACCGCCGCCTCAACCGGCGCCCATTGCTCAATGACCTCGGTAATGCCGGCAAAAATAAGTCGCAAACGCTCTCCCAGCTCCCCGCCTTCGCAGCGGATCATGCCGTGGCAGACGTGGCGCGTGTGATTGCCGACCACGTCAATGATGCCGTAACCGGTGCGCTGAAAACCAGGATCGATGCCAAGTATGCGAACCGTGCTCATGTTCAGGCTGCGCCACGCTTCAACCCGGTTGCCCCGGTATTTCGCCGGCGACAACGACAGAGGCTGCCACCGTCATTGCTGAACGATTGAGTGTTGGCCTGTTTGCCGTGGCCGGCCATGTGCGCTTCCTTAGGGGATCGGTTTGCGATTAGCAGAGCGTGCATTTTATCACCCAGTCACATCAGCCGCTTCCCGGGAAACGCCCGTGGCGCAGAAAGTGAATGGTGTAATTCGCTGCGCGTTGCGACAGCACCAGCCCAAGGTGGGATACCGGCGCGGTGATGTGATCAGTCATGCCCTCAATCCTGGTCTCGGCCACTGCCACGGTACCGTCGCTGGGGGCGGGAATACCCGGAACCAGGGTGCCCATGCCGAAACGCATTGTGCCGGCAATGCATCCCAGTTCCCGGCGCGCATCCCAGGGCGGCGCACCGCCCAGCAGTCCCTCCTGAACACTGCGTCCCAGCACCATGCGCCCGGGTCGAATACGGGACAAGGACCGGGCCGCGCTGCTGGGCTGATGTGGCGTACCCAATGTGACAACCCGCCCGAGCGGCAGATCCGGGTAATCGTGGAACAGGTGGCGCAGGACGATGCCGCCCAGGCTGTGACCGACGAAATGCAACACCGGCGCATCCAGTTTGCGGCAGAACGCATCGAGTTCCATGGCGTTCAAGCGCGGGGCGGTTTGCACCGTGGGGTACGAAAATGCAAGCGCGTGAAATCCCGCGGCATTCAACCGGTGTTGCAGCAACCCCATGTTGCGGGCGCTGACCCAGAGGCCGTGGACGAGGACCACCATCTCGGGGTTCATCGAAGGGAGGGCACAAGTTAAAAGTGGAAAGTTAAAAGTGAAAAGAAAAACACGCGATTGGCGCTGTGCTTCCAGCTTTCCACTTTTAACTTTTTACTTTTAACCACTTCACGCATCACTCCGCCCGTATATCTGCTGCTTTCTCTCCGTGGCGAAATTCAGCAGGCGCTCGATCGGCTTACTGGCGCGTTCAATGATGTCCGGGTCCACATGGATTTCGTTGGCGCCGGTCTCCAGCGTATGGGCAAGGCGCGTCAGCGTGTTCATGGCCATCCACGGGCAATGGGCACAGCTTTTGCAGGTCGCGCTCTTGCCTGCGGTCGGCGCTTCGATCAGGGTCTTGTCCGGTACCGCCTGTTGCAGTTTGTAGAAGATGCCGTTGTCGGTGGCGACGATGAGCGTGTCCGCGTCCATTTCCCGCGCCGCGCGAATAATGCCGGTGGTGGAGGCCACCACGTCCGCCTGCTTGATTACCGCGGCCGGGGATTCGGGGTGGACCAGCACCTTCGCCCCGGGATGTTGCGCGCGCAACTCCGCCAGTTCCAGACCCTTGAATTCCTCATGCACGACACAGGCGCCCTGCCACAGCAACATGTCCGCGCCGGACTGCTGCTGGATGTACTCGCCCAGGTATTTGTCCGGCGCCCAGAGTATTTTCTCGCCCCGGTCGCGGAGAAAACTGACGACTTCGACGGCGCTGCTCGAGGTCACCATCCAGTCAGCCCGCGCCTTTACCGCCGCACTGGTATTGGCGTAGACAACCACGGTGCGATCTGGGTGTTGATCGCAGAATGCCGTGAATACCGGGGCGGGGCAGCCGAGGTCCAATGAGCATTCAGCGGCCAGTGTCGGCATCAGCACGCGTTTCTCCGGATTCAGGATCTTGGCGGTCTCGCCCATGAAACGCACGCCGCATACCACCAGCGTGGCGGCCTTTGAGTCATGCCCGTAGCGGGCCATGTCCAGGGAATCGGAGACATAGCCGCCGGTTTCCTCGGCCAGGCGCTGCAGTTCAGGATCGGTGTAGTAATGCGCTACCAGCACGGCGCCCTGCGATATGAGCAGATTCGTGATGCGGGCGCGCAGGCGGTCGCGCTCCGCCGGCGGCAGGCGCTCCACCACGGTCTCCGGCACCTGGTCCGGGCGCAGACGATAGTCAGGCAGTGTTAGCGGAGCGGACATGAGGTGTTCCTCCTCAGTTACCGGATTATCCGGACTTCACCGGGGGACTTGACCGTATACAACCGGGCCGGACGATGATTGCCGTTGCGCCGCTCGGTACCGGTATCTTCTATGCAGTCGTAGGCCAGCATGCGTTTGCGAAAATTGCGCTTGTCCTGGGGTTCGCCCAGGATGATTTCATACACCCGCTGGAGTTCGCCGAGCGTGAAACGGTCGGGCATGAACTGCAATGCCAGCGTCGAGTATTGGAGTTTGGCACAGAGGCGTTGCTGCGCCATGCGCACGATGTCCGCGTGATCAAATGCCAGTTCCGGCAGCGCATCGCACCGGAACCAGGCTACTTCGCGTGCATCGCCGGCGGCGCGCAGGTGCAGGCGATCCATGGGCACCAGCGCGTAGTAGGCAACGGTGATGACCCGTTCGCGCGGGTCGCGCCGGGGCGCGCCGAAGGTGTACAGCTGCTCAAGGAACACGCCGGTGACGCCGGTTTCCTCTTCCAGTTCCCGCAGTGCGCAGACCTCCAGATCCTCGCCGATTTCGACGAATCCACCGGGCAGCGCCCATTGATTCTGGAACGGAAGATGGGCGCGACGCACCAGCAGCACTTTTAAGGAGTCGGCCGCAAGGGTGAAGATCACCACATCCGTTGTGACGGCGGGATGGGGATGTTCGTAGGCATGGGCCATAGGTTAGTGTCCTGCTAACACTAAGCTTAGTGTAGGCGTTACACCAAGCGAACGCAATATCCCTGAAAAATTCCAATGGAGTGAGTGGTTACTGTCAAGGCTAAGGCTGGAAAAAAGAGGACTATACGCGCTCGCCTGTGCGGGCCGGGATCAGGCAGCGGGTGTAGGCGCCTTCGCGATCCGGATCCCCAGTTCTTTCAACTGAGGCTCGCCCGCCGGGGAGGGTGCGGAGGTCAGCAGGCAACTGGCGGTCTGGGTCTTGGGAAAGGCAATCACATCCCGGATGCTGGACATGCCCGCCATCAGCATGACCAGCCGATCCAGGCCGAAGGCGATGCCACCGTGCGGCGGGCAACCGAAGTCCAGCGCCTTGATCAGGAATCCGAATTTTTCCTCCGCTTCTTCCGGGCCAATTCCGAGCAGTCCGAACACGGCCTTTTGCATTTCCGGGCGGTGAATGCGGATGGAGCCGCCGCCGAGTTCGGTGCCGTTCAGCACCAGGTCATAAGCGCGCGACAGGCTGACCCCGGGGTTGGCCTCAAGCTCTTCGATACTGTTGACGCGCGGCGCAGTGAACGGGTGATGCAGGGGGTCCCAACGCTTCTGATCCTCGTTGTACTCGAACATCGGGAAGTCCAGTACCCATACCGGCGCCCACTCGCCCTGCAGCAGTCCGCGGTCGTGGGCCAGCTTGTTGCGCAGCGCGCCGATGGAATCATTCACCACCCTGGCCTTGCCGGCGCCGAAGAAAACCACGTCGCCGGTTTCCGCATGGGTACGTTGCATCAATGCCGCGATGACATCATCGGGCAGGAATTTCAGGATCGGGGATTGCAGACCGGCACGCCCGGTGCCGGCGTCATTGACCTTGATATAGGCGAGACCCCTGGCGCCATGCTGGCCGACAAAGGCCGTGTAATCGTCGATCTCCTTGCGCGTCAATTCTCCGCCCTTTGGCAGGCGCAAGCCGACGACGCGGCCACCAGGCGCGCGCGCGGCGTCGGCGAACACCTTGAATTCCACGTTTGCCATGAGGTCGGCGACTTCCACCAGCTGTAACGGATTGCGCAGGTCCGGCCGGTCCGTACCATAACGCGTCACCGCGTCCGTATAGGACATGCGCGGAAACTGCGCCGGCAAATCCACATTGACCGCCTGTTTGAACAGTTGCCGGATCATCTCCTCCATGAGGCCAATCAGGCCGTTCTCATCCATGAACGACACTTCGATGTCCAGTTGCGTGAATTCAGGCTGGCGATCCGCGCGCAGATCCTCGTCGCGGAAACAGCGTGCCACCTGGTAGTAGCGATCCATGCCCGACATCATCAGCAGTTGCTTGAACAGTTGCGGCGACTGCGGCAGCGCGAAGAACTGCCCGGGGTGGGTGCGGCTCGGCACCAGGTAATCACGGGCGCCCTCCGGCGTGGCCTTGGTCAGCACCGGGGTTTCTATCTCAAGGAAACCATGACCGTGCAGGTACTCGCGCAGGATGCGGCAGGCATGGCTGCGCAGTTTCAGGTTCTGCTGCATCACCGGGCGGCGCAGGTCCACGTAGCGATAGCGCAGCCGCACGTCGTCGTGGACGAATTCATCGTCCAGTTGAAACGGTGGCGTCTGGGCGCGATTCAGGATCTCGATGTCGTGCCCGAGAACCTCCACCTCGCCGGTGGGCAGGTTCGGATTCACGGTGCCGGCGGGACGGCGCCGCACCTTGCCGGTGACGCGCACGACGAATTCATTGCGCACGGAGTCTGCGATCCGGAACGGATCCGGGCGATCCGGATCGAACACCACCTGGGCCAGTCCTTCCCGGTCGCGCAGGTCGATGAAAATCACGCCGCCGTGGTCGCGGCGGCGATGCACCCAGCCGCACAGCTCCACGACCTGGTCCACCAGGCCGGCGTTCAGTTGTCCGCAATAGTGACTGCGCATGATGATTGTCCGGGGTTTGGCTGCAAAAGACCGGGCATATTATCAGATAGGGGCAAAACTACTGCGCTTGCAGCGATTTGCGGTAGTGCCTCAGTTTGAATTTGTCATTCCGAGCGCAGCGAGGAATCTTGCGGGATTCCTCGTCTCTGTCTCAGTCGCTGGCTGCCTTCTTGGGTGCCTTGGTCTTCCCCGTGTCGGATTTTCCCGCGCCCTTGTCCTTTTCCTTCTCTTTCGTGGCGGGCTTGCTCTCGGCCGTGGATTCCTTCGTCTCCGCCTTTTCCTCGGCCTTGGCGGGCTTCTTTTCCTTCTCTTTCTCGCTCTCCTTGCCCTTGTCGGTGCCGGACTCGTCAGCTCCGGAGGAGACGCTCTTCTTCCCGCCGTGCTTGAAATCAGTCTCATACCAGCCCGAGCCTTTCAGGCGAAAGGCCGAGGCAGACACCAGTTTGCGCAGCTGATTCTGCTTGCAGGCGGGGCATTGCTTCAGCGGGCGTTCGCTGATCTTCTGCATCACCTCGACGCGTTCGCCGCAGGCGTCACACAGGTATTCGTAAATGGGCACGGGCTCACTCTCCAGATTCAGGCGGGGGAAAAATAGGGATAACCAGTGCCGATTTCAAGGCCCGCGGCAGGGCGCCGCATTCCCCGGGGGGCGGTTCTCCGCTATCATCGCG
>MGYT01000062.1:4921-6396 GCA_001801865.1 Gammaproteobacteria bacterium RIFCSPLOWO2_02_FULL_61_13 | reverse complement strand
CATGAAGCCGCGCGGCGCCGAAGCGCGCGTTTTCGTCGCCACAGACCTAAAGGGCCTGAAGCCTATCGTCTCCACCGCCAAACTGCCCGGCTTCAAGTCTTCCGAATGGCCGGTGCTGGCAGCCGCCAAGGTCCGCCATGTCGGCGAGCCTGTCGCCATGGCACTCGGGGCGACGCGGGCCGAAGCCGAGGACCTCGCGCGCCGGGTCGAAGTCGACTACGAGGAGCTGAAGCCCGTGGTCACCATGTGGCAGGCGCTGGAGCCCGGCGCCCCGCTGGTTCACGACGAGTGGGGCGACAACGTGCTCACCCGGTCCACGTTCGAGAACGGCGACATGGAAGCGGCGATCAAGGCCGCCAAGCATGTCGTGACGCGCGAGTTCAAGATGAACCGCATGGCCCCGCTCACGCTGGAGGGACGAGGCTGCGTCGCGTACCTGGACAAGCGCCTCGATGAGTTGGTGGTCTACTGTTCGCACCAGCTTCCGGTGCCCCTGCAAATCGGTCTGGCGAACACGCTCGGCGTCGGACAGCGCCGGTTGCGCGTCGTGTGTCCTGACGTCGGCGGTTCATTCGGCCTCAAGTCCTACCTGGAGAGCGAAACCGTGGCGGTCGCCTGGGCGGCACTCACGACCGGGCGCCCGGTGAAGTGGATCCAGGACCGCCATGAATCACTGGTGTGCGACGCCAATTGCCGCGATGTGTGGTGCAAGGTCACGGCGTATGCCGATGCCAGCGGGAAAATTCTCGGCCTGGACTGCGAGGCGATCGTCAATTCCGGCGCGTATTCGCCATGGCCCTGGCCCGCCGGCATCGAGGCCGTGCTCGCGATTGTAAACATGCAGGGGGTCTACGACATCAAGGCGCTGCGCGGGCGTGCGGCCTCGGTGGTCAGCAACAAGCCTGCGTCCCAGCCTTTCCGCGGCGTTGCGCGGCCGATTTCCTGCTGCGGCCATGAGATGGTGATCGATGCGCTGGCAAGGGAGATGCAGAAGGAGCCGCACGAAATCCGGCTCGTCAACCTGGTGCGGCCGGAACAGATGCCCTACAAATCGGTCACCAACAAACTGATCGACAGCGGCGACTACCCGACCGCGCTCAGGCGCGCGGTCGAGATGATCGATCTTGGCGGGATTCGGGCACGGCAGAAGAAGGGTGAGCCCGATGGCCGGCTGATCGGCATCGGTTATTCGTGCTTCTACGAGCAGACCGCGTACGGTACCGGTCCGTCCGGCTACGCCGCATGGGGAATCGAACTGGTTCCAGGCGCCGAGCCGGTGGTCGCGCGGCTCACCGGAGACGGCCAGCTCGTCGTCGAGGTGGGCAGCCATTCGCACGGCCAGGGTCACGAGACGGTGTTCGCGCAGATCGCGTCCGACATCCTCGGCATCGACTATCGGCATGTCTCGGTGCGCTACGGGGATACGTTTACTTCGCCTGCAGGCACCGGTACCTACACTTCGCGCAGCGTCGTCG
>MGYT01000062.1:4353-4899 GCA_001801865.1 Gammaproteobacteria bacterium RIFCSPLOWO2_02_FULL_61_13 | reverse complement strand
GGCCTGCCGGCTGCTGAAGCGGCCGATCGCGAAAATCGGCGCGCACCTGCTCAAGTGCGCCGAGAGCGAAGTCCAGATCCGGGACAGCATGGTGATCGCTCCGGCAGGGGCCGTGAGCTTCGCGGAAATTGCCCGCGCCTGGTACCACCATCCGGAGAATTTGCCGCCGGACATGGATCCCGCGGGACTGACGGTCACCACCAGTTTCAAGCCGCAGGCCGATGGCGGCGTGTACTCCTACTCCATGCACGCGGCGGTGGTGGCGGTGGATCCGGCGACCGGACATGTCGAGCTTATCGATTATGTCATCGTCGCCGACTGCGGCACGCGAATCAACCCGATGCTCGTGGAGGGGCAGATCGTGGGCGGCTGGGTCAACGGGGTGGGCAATGCGCTGTACGAAGAATCCACCTACGACGAGAACGGGCAGCCGACCGCAACCACACTTGCGGATTACAAGGCGCCGACGGCGGGAATGATCCCCGATGTGAGGCTCGATTTCATGGAAACGCCATCTCCCTGGACGCAGTTCGGCGAGAAGGGTGT
>MGYT01000062.1:3122-4340 GCA_001801865.1 Gammaproteobacteria bacterium RIFCSPLOWO2_02_FULL_61_13 | reverse complement strand
GCGGTCGGACCGCCGGCCGCCATCGCCAACGCCGTCAATGATGCTTTGCGGCCGTTGGGGGCATCTATTTACGAGACGCCGATGACGCCCCGACGCGTGCTCGCCGCGATTCGCGCCGCGGGGAAAAAACCATGAAGCCCGCCAAATTCGAATACCTGCGGCCGCGCGGCGTCGACGAGGCGCTCAAGGCCCTTGCGGCGGGCAACGGCGATGCGCGTCTTCTCGCGGGAGGTCAGTCGCTCGGTGTGCTCCTCAACCTGAGAATGATCGAGCCGAAATATGTGATCGACATTTCGCAGCTCGCCGAACTTAAAGGGATCGAGATGTCCGGGACGGCGATCACGATCGGGGCTGGTGTCACCCATGCGGCGATCGAGGATGCGAATCTCAATGATGCCGCAGGCAGGATCCTGGCGAAGGTCGCGGTCGGTATCGCCTACCGGACGGTGCGCAACCGGGGGACCATCGGCGGGAGCCTCGCCCATGCCGATCCCGCGGCCGACTGGCCGCCGGTGCTCATGGCGCTCGACGCCAAGGTTCGCCTGCGCGGTCCGGGCGGACGGCGCGAGTTGCCGGTTTCCGAGTTCATACTTGGGCCACTCACCACGGCGCTCGAAGCCGGGGAGATGGTCGAGTCAGTGCGGATTCCACGCCTCACGAAGGCTGCGCGCTGGGGGCGTGCGAAGTTCGAGATCAAGCCTGGCGATTTTGCCCAGTCGCTCGCGGCTATCCTGGACGACCGCGAGGCAAGGCGGGCCCGCGTTGTGCTGAGCGGCCGGGCGTTGTCGCCGGTGCGCCTAACCGGCGCCGAGGAAGCGCTGGCCAATGCCCGTGCCCGATCCCCGGCCGATCTGGCCGCGGTCATGAAGGTCGCAGAGCAGGATCTGGCACGCGTGTCGGCCCGCGCGGACGAGTACGATCGCTCGTTGAACCGCGTCATGGTGGAACGCGCCCTCAAGGAGGCATTCGTGTGAGTAAGATTTCTCTGGTTCTGAACGGCGAGCGGGTCGAGGCCGAAGTCGAGGACAGGCTGTCGCTTGCCGATTTCCTGCGCGACCATCAGGGACTCACCGGAACGCACCTGGGGTGCGAGCACGGGGTATGCGGCGCCTGCACGGTGTTCCTGGACGGCAATCCGGTTCGCTCCTGCCTGGCGCTCGCCGCGACCGCCGACGGCTGCGAAGTGCGCACCGTCGAAGGCTACGATGGCGATGCGGT
>MGYT01000062.1:0-3055 GCA_001801865.1 Gammaproteobacteria bacterium RIFCSPLOWO2_02_FULL_61_13 | reverse complement strand
ATGCTGGCGACGGCATACGACATCGTCACCCGGCTGCCGGACGCCGGCCGCGAGCGCATCAAGCAGGAGCTGAACGGCAATCTATGCCGCTGCACCGGTTACATCGGTGTGGTCAACGCCATCGAGCGCGCGTTGCGGGAATAGTCTCTTGTAACTCGAGTGTTGACGGACCTGGCGAAGAGTTTGGTTTTGTATATGTCTCCCGATTTTGGGCAGTTGCGAAGTTGCAACTGCCCAAAATCGGGAGATCAATTGAAGGCAAAGTGAGCCGACCTGTTTGGTTCCGGTTATGCCGACTTAGGAGAAGCGGAAATGACTGATCAAAGGAACTGCAAGAGCGTTTCACCGCAGCGCCGCCGTTTGCTCAAGGCGGGCGCAGCTGCCGTTGCACTGCCGTTTCCGGCCGTTCTGCGCGCACAGTCCTCTGCGCTCAAGGTGGGGGTGATCCTGCCGACCTCGGGAGTGCTTTCGTTTCCGGGCCTGGCGACGAAACGCGGGACCGAACTCGCGGTGAAGATGTTCTTGGAGCAGGGTGTGCGGCTGGACGTCTCCTATGTCGACACGGAATCCAAGGCCGAGAACGGCCGCGTCGCCGCCGAAAAGCTGATTCGCGAAGGCTGCGGCATCCTCGTCGGCGCCTGGGATTCCGGCACTACGATATCGGCCGCTCAGGCCGCAGAGGCGGCGAGGGTGCCGCTGGTGGTCAATATCGGATCGGCGCCGCAGATCACCGAACAGGGGTTCACGCAGGTGTTCCGCAACTTCACATCGGCGGTGCAACTGGTGACCAACACGGTGGCGCGCATCAAGGAGCTTCCGCGCAGCCGGGACTTCGACCCGAAGACCACGGTGATTATGCACGTTAACGACACCTTCGGCCAAGCCATGTTCGGCGGTGTCAAGGCGCTGTGGGAAAAGCTCGGCGTCGGCATAAGGATTGTCGACACCATCAGCTATGACGCGCGCGCCCGCGATCTGTCCGTGGAGGTCGCCAAGGCCAAGGCGACCGGCGCCGACATCGTCGCACCGATCACGCGCGTCAACGACGCCATTCTTATCGTACGCGAAATGGTCAAGCAGGATTACAACCCCATGGCGATCATTGGTCCGGGGTCACCAGGTCCGTATGAGAAGGCATTCACCGATGCGCTTGGCAAATACTCGAACGACTACATCGTGTGCGTGCCTTGGTACGATCCGAGCCACCCTATGACACGGCGCGTGCTGGACCGCTGGCGCAAGGAGTTTCCCAATGAGCGCTTCGAGCTCAATTCGGGTTTTGGCTGGGAAGGCATCCAGGTAGTGGCGGATGCCTACCAGCGCGCCAAATCCACCCGGCCCGCCGACTTGCATGCGGCATTGCGGCAGACCAACGTCACCAACCACATCATGTTCGGTGGTCCCATCGTCTTCGACGCCAAAGGACAGAACAACAACATCGGCGGCCCGATGATCCAGATCCAGAACCAGGAGCCCGTGGTGATCGCGCCCAATGACATCGCCCAGGGGCGCGCGGTGCTGCCGATGACCAGATGGAGCGCGCGCGGCTGAACCCTCCAGCGGGCGTCGCCGGCCCCTCGGTCCGGTTTCCGCTTCGCGAAAGACCGCCGAGGGGAGGGGGACGGGCATGGCTTACCTCTCGTTCCGGTGCTTGAACTCTACGGCAACGCCTTAGTCGGCGGATTGCTGATCGGCGCCGTCTATGCGCTGATCGCCACCGGGCTGAACATCATTTTCGGCGTGATGCGCGTCGTGAATTTCGCGCACGGGGAGATGGTGGTGATCGGCATGTACATCGGCTTCGGCGCCTGGAAATACCTGGGACTCGCGCCGCTTGCCGCGGTGCCCCTCGCGATGGCTGCGCTGTTCGCGGGGGGCTACGCCTTTCAGCGCTGGGTGGCAAACGCCTTCCTCGCTCGTCCGCAGCACGTTCAGTTCATTCTATTTATCGCCCTGGGGCTGGCGATCACCGGGCTGCATGCGCTCATGTTCGGGCCCGAGCCCCGCGGCATCCAGAGCGCCTCCAGTTTCGAGGTCTACCGGTTCGGGGTGATACGGCTCGACGCGGTGCGTGCCCACGCGGCGCTCGCGGCGCTCGCGCTGATCGGGCTGCTATGGGCCTGGTTGCGCTACAGCTTGACGGGCAAGGCGCTGCATGCCGCCGCTGAAAACCTGGTCGGCGGCCAGGTGATCGGTATCCGCATTCCCCACCTGTTTGCCCTGACCGCAGGGATCGGGGCCGCTTGCGCCGGGGCCGCCGGAGCGCTGGTGGCGCCGCTTTTCGAGACCCAGCCGTATCTCGCGCCCGAGATCACGCTACTCGCCTTCATCATCGTCATCGTCGGCGGACTGGCGAGCCTGCCGGGGGCGTTGCTCGGCGGGCTGCTGATCGGCGCCGCCGAGGCCTTGGCCGCTGCCGTGATCACGCCTTCGGCCAAGAGCCTGTTCAGCTACGCGCTGCTCATTGTCGTGCTGCTGGCGCGGCCCGAGGGCCTGCTCGGCAGGCGGGGGGCCCCAAGGTGAGCGACTTGCCGCGCCGCCAGTTCGCCGCGGCAGCGCTGCTGTTCGCCGTGTTCTGCGCGGCGCCGCTCATCGCCGACGAATTCCACCTTTCGGTCATGGCGCTGGTCTTCCTGTTCGCCTACGTCGGCATTGCCTGGAACATCATGATGGGCTTCGCCGGACTGCTCTCGCTCGGGCACGCGCTGTTTTTCGGCATCGGAGGGTATGTCGTCGCCGTGCTTGCGGAGCGCTACGGGATCACCCCCTGGCTGGGCATGATTGCGGCTTTTGTCCTCCCCGCGGCGCTTGGCGCGGCGATCGGGGCGCTCGGTTTCCGGTTTTCGGTGCGCGGGATCTATTTCGCGTTGCTGACCATCGCGTTCGCGGAACTCGCGCGTATCCTGTTCGAGCATTGGGAGTTCGTCGGCAAGACCGGCGGATTTTTCCTCAAGGCCGTCACGCAAGACAACAATCCTCTGCTAAGCCTGCGCGGCGGCGCGCACTTCTTCTATTACGCGCTGCTTGCCCTGCTCGCGGTGGGCTGGATCGGTTC
>MGYT01000061.1:6428-6525 GCA_001801865.1 Gammaproteobacteria bacterium RIFCSPLOWO2_02_FULL_61_13 | reverse complement strand
CCGCCGGCAGCGGCGCATCGGTCACCCTCACAGCGACGGTAACCGGCAGCGCACCGACCGGCAGCGTCACCTTCAAGGAGGGCACTGCCACCTTGGC
>MGYT01000061.1:5110-6398 GCA_001801865.1 Gammaproteobacteria bacterium RIFCSPLOWO2_02_FULL_61_13 | reverse complement strand
TTATACGAGCAGCGCACTGGCCGATGGCGTACATACCATCATTGCCGAGTACGCTGGCGATGCCAGCAACGGTGCCGCCGCCGGTGGCGTCACTCAGAACGTCGGCAGCTATGCGCTGACGGTCACCGGAGGCGGCGGGACGATAAGCAGCAGTCCCGCCGGAATCGATTGCGGCGCCACCTGCACCGCAACCTTCATGACCGGCACGATGGTGACGTTGACGCCCGCACCGGATGCCGGCAATGCCTTCACCGGATGGAGCGGCGCCTGTACCGGTGTTGGCGCCTGCGCGATAAGCATGGATGCAGCCAAGTCCGTGACGGCCTTGTTCAGCATTCCGCTTAACACGGCGCTGGACAATGCCACGCTGAGCTTCACCACGGCTGGCAGCGGCACCGAATGGTATGGGCAGGGAGTCACCGCGACTTACGCCGGCTCGGCGGCGCAAAGCGCGCTGATCGCCGCGAGCCAGCAGACCAGTCTCAGCACCTCCGTAACCGGCCCCGGAACCCTGCAGTTCTACTGGAAAGTGTCATCGGAATCCTGCTGCGACTTCCTGCGTGTATATATTGACGGTGTTGAGCAGAGCGGCCGCATCAGCGGTAACGTGGACTGGGTGCAGCGTTCACTGGCGATTACCAGCGGAAGCCACACCGTCGAATGGCGCTACACGAAGGACAGCAGCGTCAATACCGGCAGCGACGCCGGCTGGGTGGACAAAGTGGAATTCATCGGCGGTGTAGTGGTCACCGTTCCGGGTGCGCCGACTTCGGTCAGCGCAAGTCCGGGCAATACCCAGGCCACGGTGAGTTTCGCCGCGCCGGCCAGCAACGGCGGTGCGGCCATCACCAGTTACACGGTGACCTCCAGCCCCGGCGGCATTACAGCGTCGGGCAGCGCGTCGCCACTTCTGGTGACCGGCCTGAGCAATGGGACCGCTTACACCTTTACGGTCACGGCGACCAACAGCGCCGGTATTGGTGAGGCCTCGGCGGCATCGGACAGCGTGACGCCCTCCGCGAACCCCATCTTCACGCCCGCGCTGGTCTCAGGCTTCAACCTGCTGGGCAACTCGCTGAACACCGCGCTCGATGTGATGTCTCTCTTCGGCAACCAGACCAGCCCGGTCAGCGGTATCACCGAGAACATCGCAACCGTGTGGAAGTGGGATGCCGCCAATCTGAAGTGGCAGTTCCACTCGCCGCTGCTCTCCACGGCGGACAATGCGGCTTACGCGAGCGCGCACAACTACGACGTGCTGACCAGCATCGCGGCCGGCGAAGGCTAT
>MGYT01000061.1:1116-5100 GCA_001801865.1 Gammaproteobacteria bacterium RIFCSPLOWO2_02_FULL_61_13 | reverse complement strand
CCCTGACAGACATGAGCCTGCCGCCACAAACAGGATCGCCGTTCAACTGGAACAGCGTCAACTTTGCCGGCCTGCAAAGCGGCTTCAACCTGATCGCGCATGCAAGCAACCTTACGCCGAGCCAGTTCAACGTCAACGTCAGCGTGACCCCGCCGGGCACCGGTGTGGTGGCGACGGACAACTTCGCCACCCTGTGGGCCTGGGATGCGACCAACGTCACCTGGTTCTTCTACTCGCCGCTGCTGGAGTCCTCGGGCGGTCTGGCGGCAGTGAAGAGCTACGCCGACAGCCATACCTTCCAGCACTTCCAGGACTACAACAAGAAGATCGACGTCGGTGTCGGTTTCTGGGTGAATAAATTCTGAGCGATGGCCGCCGGCAGCAGCACGCTGCATGGCGGCACATCGGCGGCGGCGGATGACGCATAATTCCGCCGTTCCTGTTTCTGTCTGCCGCTTAGTCCCGGAGACGGACCAAAAATCCCACATGAGCCTGCAGCATCCATGAGAACCCCTGCGATTCGCGGCTTCACGATGCTCGAGATGGTGGTCACGCTCGCGGTGCTGGGCGTGCTTGCCGCCATCGCGGTGCCGGTGGCGGAACTCGCCTACAAGCGCACCAAGGAGCAGGACCTGCGCTACAACCTGCGCCAGATTCGCGAAGGCATCGACGCCTACAAGCGCGCCGCGGACGAAGGCAGGGTGGTCAAGAAGGTGGGCGAAAGCGGCTATCCGCCGCGGCTGGAGCTGCTCTCCGACGGGGTGGAAGACCTGCGCAGCCCGAGCAAGGCGAAAATCTATTTCCTGAGGCGCATTCCTCCCGATCCGATGGCACTGCCGGGTTTGGCCGGCGCGGAGAGCTGGGGCAAGCGCAGCTATGCCAGTGCGCCCGAGGAACCGAAAGCGGGCGACGACGTCTATGACATCTATTCGCTGAATCCAGGCATCGGCATCAACGGCATACCTTACCGGGAGTGGTGAAGACGATCAGGAGACGAAGGTCACGCGGTTGATTTCCTGCAGCGTGGTCTCGCCGTTTTTCACCAGTTCCAGCGCCGCTTCACGCAGCAGCCGCGTACCGTTTCTCGCCGCCGCGGCTTTCAGGTTGCGGATCGACTCGCGCGACACGATCAGTTCGCGCAGTTCATCGTTCATCACCAGGTATTCCGCGATCGCCTTGCGCCCGCGGTAGCCGCTGCCGCGGCACCGGCCGCAGCCCCTGCCGGCGCGAAAACGGAAGCCGCGCGCCGCTTCCGCCGACAGGCCGGAGGCGGCCAGCAGCGATTCATCCGGCGGCTCGTCCGCGGCACACGCCGGGCACACCAGCCGGATCAGCCGCTGCGCGGCCACCCCGTTCAAGGCCGAGACGAAGCTGTAGGGGTCGATGCCCATGTGCACCATGCGCCCGATCACGTCGAACACATTGTTGGCGTGCACCGTGGTGAATACCAGGTGGCCGGTGAGCGCCGACTGAATCGCGATCTGCGCGGTTTCCGGGTCGCGGATTTCGCCCACCATGATCTTGTCCGGATCATGGCGCAGGATGGAGCGCAGGCCGCGGGCGAAGGTGAGCCCCTTTTTTTCGTTGACCGGTATCTGCAGCACGCCGGGGAGCTGATATTCGACCGGATCCTCGATGGTGACAATCTTGTCCTCGCCGGTGTTGATTTCGGTGAGCGCGGCATAGAGCGTGGTGGTCTTGCCGCTGCCGGTGGGGCCGGTCATGAGCAGCATCCCGTAGGGCTCGCGCGACAGCTTGCGCAGGACCGAGAGCGTGAGCTCGTCGAAGCCCAGTTTGTCCAGGCGCAGCCCGCTCACCCGGTCGGTGAGCGACTCCTTGTCGAGAATCCGGATCACCGCGTCCTCGCCGAAAATGCTCGGCATGACGGAGACGCGAAAATCGATCTCGCGTCCGCGCACCGCCGCCTTGAAGCGGCCGTCCTGGGGCACGCGCCGTTCGGCGATGTCGAGCTCGGCCATCACCTTGACGCGGGAGATGACCTGGTCGGCATGGGTGATGTCTCCGACCTTGCCGGCGACGCTGAGCACGCCGTCGATGCGGTACTTGATCACCATGCCTTCGATCGCGGTCTCCAGGTGAATGTCGCTGGCGCCTGCCTTGAGCGCGTCGTAGAGCGTCGAATTGACCAGCCTCACGACGCTGCTGGAGGACTCGCTGATGGATTGAAGCGAAATGTCCTCCGCCGCCGCCGAGGAAGTGCGCGATACCGCCACCCCATCCACCGCGCTTTGCAGCGCGCGCAGGCTCTCCTCGGTGCGGGCGAGAAACGCGGCGAGGTCGGCGTGGTGGCCGAGGTGCCAGTCAAGCGCGCGGCCGGCGAGCGTCTCGGCCCATTCCTGGACTTCCACCGCGGTGGGATCGGCAAGCACGCCGAGCAGGTTTCCCCGCCCATCGCGCAACGCCAGGCACTGGCGCTTGGCCGCCTCGGCGAAGCTGACCAGGTCGAACGCCGGTTCGAGGCGCAGCATCTGCTCCATGCTGAGCACCGGATAGCCATAAAGCTCGGCCAGCGCGGCGAGCGACTCGGCGGCGCTCAGCCCGAACTGCTCCTCGAGCACCATGCCAACGGCCTGCCCCGACTGGCGCGCGAGCTCGGCGGCGCGCCGGATGTCCTTGGATGCCAGTTCTATCGACATGGCTACTCGATGCTGGAGGCAAGCTCGAAAATCGGCATATACATGAGTATCACGATGGAGCCGATGATAACGCCGATGAGCACCATCAGCGCGGGCTCGAAGGTGCGCGTGAAAATCTCCGCGGCGCGTGCGAGCTCTTCGTCGTAAAAGGAAGCGATGCGCTCCATCATTGCGCCCAGATCGCCGGTCTGCTCGCCAACGCGCAGCATTCGCGCCGCCACCGGCGTGGACAGGCCATGATCGACCACGGCCTGCGAGGTGGCGCCGCCGTCGCTGATGCTTTTGGTCGCGGCGGCGAGCTGCGCGCGCAGGGCCGGGTCCAGCAGCCCACGCACCAGGCCGAGCGCCGCGACGATGGGCATTCCGCCCTGCACCAGCATGCCCAGCGTGCGATACATCCGCGCCAGTTGGAAGAGGCGCATTTTTTCGCCGGCACCGGGCAGTTTCCAGAGCTGGCGCATGAGCAAGGCGCGCATTTCCGGACGCGCCGCCGCAACCACCAGGGACGCCAGCAACGCCACCAGCAGGATGCCTGCCTGCCAGCTGTATTCGTTCATCAGGCTCCCCCAGTCGATCAGCAGCCGCGTTGCGAATGGCAGCTCGGTGCCGCGCTCATCGAAAATCCTGCTGAACTTCGGCACCACGTAACCGAGCAGGAACAAGGTGACCAGGCCGCCAACCACGACCAGCAGCAACGGGTAGATCATGGCGTTGACGACTTTTTTCCTGACTTGCTCGAGTTGCGATGCGTAGACGACGTAGCGCTCAAGCGCCTGCTGGATATCCCCGGTGCGCTCGCTGGCGCGGATGGTGGCGATGTACAAGGCCGGGAAAGCCCCGGGCATCGCCTCCAGGGCAAGCGACAAAGGCTTGCCGGCATACAGCTCGGCCAGGATGCGGTCGAGCACCGCTTTGGTCGCGCGCACCTGTTCCTTCTCCGCAAGGGTCTCGACGGCTTCGACCAGATTGAGCCCGGCGCGCAGCAGCGCGAGCAGCTCGTGGCTCACCAGCAGCAGCGGAAACGCGCCGCCCGACACGGCGCCGAACCGGCGGCCACCGGATTGCTGCGCCGACAGCACCGAGTAGCCGCGCTCGGCGGCGTGGCGCAATGCCGCCGGCTCGTCGGGCGCGTCCAGAGAGATCGACGTTACCCCGTCCGGATCCCGGTAAACAGTCAGTTTGAATTGCATGCCGGGCGGATTACCAGTTGGTGACGTCGGCCGCCTCGCCGTCGCCCCCGGGCTGTCCATCCTTGCCGAAGGACCAGACGTCGACTTCGCCGTGCTCGCCGGGCTGGCGATACTGATAAGCATTTCCCCAGGGATCC
>MGYT01000061.1:0-1034 GCA_001801865.1 Gammaproteobacteria bacterium RIFCSPLOWO2_02_FULL_61_13 | reverse complement strand
CGGTGGTCGGATAGTGGCGGGTGTCGAGCCGATACTGGTCGAGCGATTTCTCGAAAGCGTTGATCTGCGCCTTGGTGGCCTTGACTTCGGATTTTCCGAGCTGAGAAAAATACCTGGGGCCGACGTAGCCGACCAGAAGGCCGACAATGACCATCACCACCAGCAATTCCAACAGCGTGAACCCGGCGCTGAATCGCGACCTCGAACACTTGCGCCGGCGCACCGGCGCCGCGCCAGACGCGTTTGCCGTGAGCAATGGCGTGGTGCGCATCGGCTGGCGAGGGAAGGCTGCAGGACCAATCATGACAACGGTATTGTCGCTCATGTCGGCGATTAAAACGAGAGCGGTGCGCGGGGGCGCGGATCAGTGATTTCTTCCACAACGGCGCGGCGAGCGGCTTGCGATCGGGGCGTTGCCGAGGCCGTGTGACATTTTCACGGTTTAAAGGACAAAAACTTGGTATATTCCCGACTTGGTAGAAAAAGCCGCCTTCGGAGGGATATTCCATGAAATCGCCGACTCTGCACACCCGCATCCAGACCCAATTCTGGCTTCCAGTCCTGGTTCTGGCAGCATCGTCTTGGATCGCCGCACCCGCCTTCGCCGCGGTCGGCCAGATGATATTCGTCGCGGGAGACGTCAAGGTCAAGAATCTGGCAGGACAAACCCGCGCAGCGACGCGCGGCGGCTCCATCGATGAGGGTGAAACCATCCAGACGGCGCCCGGCGCAAGCGCGCAATTGCGCATGGTCGACAATGGTTTCATCGCGGTTCGTTCCGACACCGAACTCAAGTTTGACAAGTACCAGTACCGGGGACGCGAGGACGGCAGTGAGAATGCGCTGATGTCGCTGGTCAAGGGCGGTTTTAGAACCATCACCGGCATTATCGGACGCAGCAACAAGACCAACTACCTGGTAACCACGCCTTCGGCGACCATCGGCATACGCGGCACCGACCACGAGCCGTTTTTCATCCCGCCGCCTGCCCCTGGCCAGATTCCCATCGGAACGCCCGGCGCTTATAACAAGGT
>MGYT01000060.1 GCA_001801865.1 Gammaproteobacteria bacterium RIFCSPLOWO2_02_FULL_61_13 | reverse complement strand
GCGCCTGCGGCAATTCCCCGAGGTGCCGACTTACGCGGAGGCCGGGCTGGACGACGCGCCGCGTACCTGGTGGGGCCTGTTCGCGCCCGCCGCAACGTCCGACGCCATGGTAAGGCGCATCAATACGGAGTTCGTGCGTCTGTTCCGCGAGCCCAAATTCGCCGATTTTTTGGAAAACCAGTTTCTGGAGCCCAAGCCCGCCTCGCCCGAGGAATTTGCGGTCTTCCTCAAGGAGGACCGGGAGCGCGCCGGCATCGTCGTCAAGAAATACAACCTTCCCCGGCAATAGAGCGGCACCCGGCAGCAGCGAGAGGCATGAGTATGAACAATCCGGAAAAAGCAGTGAAATACAGCGACCGCAGAGTGGAGTACCAGGATTTAATCACCGCCACTCAGTTGCAGAAACTGAGCGCGACGCTGGATCGCGACGATCCGATTCCCAGGGACGGTGATCCGATTCCCCCGGGCTGGCATCCGCTGTTCTTCCCCAAGCTGCCGCCGACCCGGGAACTGGGACGCGACGGCATGATAAAGGAGATCGAAGACTGGCAGGGGGCGGATCCCCTGCCGATCCGCATGTTTGCCGGCAGCCGCACGCGCTTCCTCATGCCGCTGCGCATCGGCGACAGGGCGCGCCGCGTATCCGAATTGATTTCGACGACACCCAAGGAAGGCCGCTCAGGGAGGCTGCTTTTCGCCATTTACCGGCACACCATTTCGACTGCCGCGGGCGTGGCTATTGTGGATGAGTGGGATATGGTGTTTCGCGACGAGCTCAAAGGGCCTGCGAGGACGCAGCCCCCCGGAGAACCGGCCCCTGCGGGTGGGGCATGGGAGAAGACCGTGAATCCGACGCCGGTCATGCTGTTCCGGTTTTCGGCCGTGACTTTCAACCCGCATCGGATCCATTACGACCACCCTTATACGACCGGCACGGAAGGCTATCCGAGTCTGCTCGTTCACGGGCCGCTTACCTCGATGCTGCTTTACGACCTCGCCCGCGACAACAATCCGGGAGCGACCATGACCGGTTTCGATATGCGCGCCAAGGCGCCGCTCTACGCCGGCCAGCCCTTCCGCATCATTGGCAGTCCGCGCGAGGGCGGCAAGGCATGCGATCTCTGGGCCGTCACGCCGCAAAACACCGTGGCGATGGAAGCCTCGGCGATGTTCGCGTGACTAAATGTGCGCATGCATCAAGCCGCCAATCTGTTTCACTCGCGCGGCGTCGGTTCACGGCAGGCTGGTGAGCGTGATCCTGTCGCGCACCGAGGACATGCGCGATCGGGATGTGGAGCGCGGACTACGATCCGCTCTGGAGGGATTCACCTGCGCCTACCGGATTTCCTGGCGCTAGCGTCATTTTCTGCGGATGAAATTGTGCACCTGGCGCGGCCACGCTATGCTCAAACGAGTACATCCCCGCCCGGAGCCACTGATTGCTTCCGCGCCCAACGCAGATATCAACGGCGGCTGGTTTGTTCGAGTCTGGCAAGCGCCTCGGTGGCGTGGAGGATGGGTATGCGGTGGAAGTATTTGAGGTTTCGCAGATCTTTATCGCGCGAAACGATCAAATCGGCCTGCGCGGAAAGGCCCAGGCAAGCACATGATCGTCGTCGGGATCAACGCAAACCCGGGAGATGACCGCCGGCTCGACTCGTTGGGCGAGCACCGCGTAGCGAGCAATCAGTTCCTCAACGTTGAAACGGGAAGCGGCCACGCGAATTGCAAACTTCGCGCGCGGCAGCACCTCGGCAAGTTCGATGAGCAGAGTTTGCGTCGTGAAAAGCGCGATCCGTTCCTCGAACGCCGCATCAAGCAGCTTCGAGGGAGCGTTGCCCCACAATAAGCCAGAGACGACCGTGTTGGTGTCAAGTACCAGGCGCACTGGCGCCCCGCGCGCGGCGCTCGGCGCGCGCGGCTATTATTTCTTCCTGTATTTCGTCAGGCGTCATCTCTGGGCCTGCGACCGCCGCCATGCGATCCTTAGCCTGCTTAAGCTCCGTGAGCGCCTGGCGGCGAATGGCTTCGCGCATCAAGCGTTCGATGGCGTCCTGGGTCAGCAACCCCGCTCGCTGCGCTTCTTCGGCGAGTTGGTCTGGCAGCGAAATCTCAACAGTCGTCATGATGACTCCCACTCCTTAGCACGTTTGCACGAGCTGGTTGCCTTCCCATTTCCTCCGCAAATATCAGGATTCACGGTAATGCCGTGTTAGCAGTTCCTGGCCGTTCACGGGCGAATCCTCTATGGGCTAGATCGATTCTACCCCAGCGAGAGGATCGCTGAGTTGGCGATCCTGTACGCAGCTAAGCGCGGAAGCTGGTCAAACAGTCCTCCAGCCGCCGACGCCTGCGATCTTGTCGCTGCGCCTGCTCGCAGCGCACGGATACCATATTGAGAATGTGAGGTTGCTTGGAAGTAACGGCAATGCCGACATTTCTGTAATGAAATCTTATAAAATTTTGTGGGTCCTACGATTGCGCCCTTCCGTAGTTCTTAGCTGGTCGACTATGCCTCTGAAGCCACGCCATGCGCAGCGCATCGCTCAATCAGCCGCTCATTGATCCAAGTCAAAAAAACCACCGACCTTCCGTGAGCTAATCGTTCTCGTTCGCCGAGCACCGGGCGATTACGCGCGCCGCTGATTGATTCACCTGCGCCTACCGGTTTTCCTAGCGCTACCAGGATCGCTCCACCCGGGTTGGACGCCCGCCCCTTGCGCGAAGGGACTGCATTTCCGCTTGCATCGGCTATGCGCGGCGGTGTAATCCTTGCGCACCGTGGCTGCTTGTGACTTAACGAAGGAGAAAGCCAGCATGCCAGCCATCCGCATTGCCATCGCGTTCGTGTTCTTCTGCATCGCTGCAGGTCCGGCTTCGCCACAGGCTTACCCGGCCAAGCCGGTGCGCCTGGTCGTGACCAACGCTCCCGGAGGGGCAACCGACATCCTGGGGCGGCTGTTCGCAGACCGGCTCGGCCAGCGACTCGGCCAGCAGGTGATCGTCGACAACAAGCCCGGTGCGGGCGGCAACATCGCCGGAGCTTTCCTCGCCAACGCTACAGCCGACGGCCATGTGCTGCTGCTGGCCAACCACCCCGGGGTCACCACCGCGCCCGCGATTTCAAAAAACGCGGGCTTCGAACCGGTACGGGATTTCGCGCCCATCGCGCTGCTCGCCACCCAGACCATGCTGTTGACGCTGCATCCTTCGCAGCCGCCCAACAACGTCGCCGAGTTCGTGGCGTATGCGAAGTCCCGCCCCGGAAAACTGAGCTATGCGACACCCGGCATCGGCTCGCCGCACCACCTCGGCATGGAAATGCTCAAGCAGATCTCGGGCATCGATCTCCAGCATGTGCCCTATAAAGGCGGCGCCCCGGCCATGCAGGACGTGGTGGCGGGCCTGGTGCCGGTGATGTTCGCCAGCTACGTGATCGCCGGCCCGCAACTGCAGGCCAGAAAGCTCAAGGCCATCGGCGTGGCGGCGTTGGCGCGCAATGTCCAGGCGCCGGAAATCCCGACATTCGCCGAGCAAGGCTATCCCGGGTTCGACGTTTCGTCGTGGTTCGGCATCGTGGCCCCCGCGGGTACCCCTGCGTCGGTGCTCGCGCGGCTGAACCAGGACGCGAATGCCGCGACCGCCGCGCCCGGCTTCAGTCAGCAACTGCTCAAAGTCGGCTTCGAGCCGGCCGCCCCGATGACCCAGGCCGAGTTCGCCACCCTGCTGCGCACTTCGGTCGCCAAATGGAACAAGGTCATCCGCGACGTGAACATCCAGGAGTAGGCATGACTTATCCCATCGACGGAGGCGAGGCGGTCCTCGAAGCATTCCGCAATCTCGGCATACGTTACATCGTCTCCTCGCCGGGATCGGAATGGGGGTCGGTCTGGGAAGCGATCGCCCGGCAAAAGGTGAGCGGCGCCGCAGGCCCCGAATACCTTTCCTGCTGGCACGAGACGCTCGCGGTCAACATCGCCATGGGTTACACGCTTGCCACGGGACGCATGCAGGCAGTGATGCTGCACGCGGGCGTGGGACTGCTGCAGGGATCGGCGGGAATTCACAGCGCCCATATCCAGAATGTGCCCCTGGTAGTTTTGTCCGGCGAGTCGATCAGCTACGGGGAACAGGCCGGCTTCGATCCCGGCGCGCAGTGGTACCAGAATCTCTCGGTCGTCGGCGGGCCGCAGCGCCTGGTCGAGCCCTATGTGAAATGGGCGAGCCAGGTGGCCAGTGTCGATACGCTGTACGAAAGCATCCTGCGCGCGGGCCACATGGCCCAACGCACCCCGGCCGGCCCGGTGTACGTGAACGTGCCGATTGAAACGCAGCTGCGCGAATGGGCCAAACCTGCGCGCCTTCGCCAAGCGCTGCCATTCGTTCCGCCAAGGGCGCCCACCGCCGACATCGAGCGCGTCGCCGCGCTGCTTCGCGATGCGAAGAATCCTGTTATCACCACCGAGGCGGGCGGCAGTTCGCGCGCGAGTTATGCCGCGCTCATGGCGCTGGCAGAAGCGGCCGCTATAGCGGTGGTTGAAACGCCTTCCTCGGTATTTTCCAGTTTTCCGAAGGATCATCCGCTGCACGGCGGACCGGGCATCGCGCCGTACTTCGAGACCACCGACCTGGTGCTGGTGGTGCGCAGCCGCATTCCCTGGTACCCACCGCGGAAATTTCCGCCCAACGCCACCATCGTGCTGATCGACGAAAATCCATACAGACCGCATATGGTGTACCAGAACCTGCATGCGGACTGGGTCCTTGAGGGAGACGCCACCTTCACGCTGGACAGTCTCGCCACTCTCGCACGTGGCGCGCCACTGGCGCCGGTCGAGGAGCGCAGGGCCCGCCACGCGGCGCAGCACGCCAAACGCGAGGAGGAACGGCTGCGCACAGTGGAGGACGCCAAAACGAAGCGGCCGATTCACCCGATCTGGCTGTGTGCCGCCCTCTCCGAGGCGCTGCCGGAGGGCACGACCTACGTCGACGAATCGGTATCGGATCGTGCTGCGGTCGAGGCGCATCTGCGCAACAAGGGTCCCCTGAGTTTCATCAAGGTTCGCGGCGCCCTCGGGCAGGGTCTTGGCCACGCCATCGGGGTGAAGCTCGCCATGCCCGAACGCACCGTGGTCGCCCTGATGGGGGACGGTGCCTTTCTTTATAACCCGGTGACGCAGAGTCTGGGCTACTCCATGCGGGACGGGCTGCCCATCCTCATCGTCGTATTCAACAACGGCGGCTACAAGGCAATGAAAAACAACCAGCTTACCTATTATCCGGACGGCGCAGGCAGGCGCCACGGGATTTTTCCGGGTGAGACCATCGGCGGACCGGACTACGCGACGCTCGGCCAGCCGTTCGGCTGCTGGGGCCGCAGGGTCGATGATCCGAACGAACTGGTGGACGCCCTGCGGGAGGCGCATCGCGCAACGCTCGAAGGCAAGACGGCAATCCTCAACGTGGTGCTCGAGTCGTGATTGCACGCCCGGCATAATCGCCCGCGGCGATCGCCGGCAGGGGTTTTATGCGGTACTCGTGGACTTTCTCGTCGCCATGGAGCATCCGCTTGGCTCTGGCCAAGCTTATGTCGAATTTGAATCGATATTGACAGATCTTGATCCCCTGCCTATGCTGCGACAGCATATTGAATATCCATTCAATATAGGGTGAGAAATGTCTGGCGGAGGACCTCTCAGGCCAAGCGGCGACCAGGCATCGAAGGCGGAGGTTATCCTCTGAATTACCTGATAGGGAACTCGTGCGAAGCTCTGAAAACGAGGCAACACAATGGTGGACGATAGTTCAGTCAAGCAGGAATCTGCCGGTATGAGCGCCCGCTGCGCTCGCGGCCCGGGATGACGGATGGACACAGCCGTGAAGGAAAACGCGCAGCAGTCGGGCATAACGGTCCGGGTCAGGTTCATCGGCGACCTGCCCGCTATCACCGGACAACGAACGCGTACGGTGAACCTGCCCAAAGGCGCCACCGTCGCCAGTTTGTTCGAGTCCTTGACGCAGACCTACGGGAAGGATTTTTCCCTGCGCCTTTTCAGTCGCCCCGGAAAACTGCATCACACGATATTCATATTCGTCGACGGCGAGGACTATAACGAACGCGATGGCCTGGCCGCGAAGCTGGGCGAGAGTAGTGAAGTCGAGCTGCTCATGCTGCCCGTAATTTGTGGAGGATAACCGTGGAAATGACGCAGTCGAGCTTGCGGACCCAGGTGGTCAATACGGTCTGCGGCATGTGCTACATCGGCTGCGGCGTGAAAGTCCACGTGGAAAACGGCGTCGTGGTGAATGTCGAAGGCAACCCGGACAATCCGCAGAACCGGGGAGTGATGTGCGCCAAAGGCAAGTCGGGCATCATGAACCTGTACAACCCGAACCGGGTAAAGGTCCCGCTGAAGCGCACCAACCCGAACAAGGGGCTCGATGTCGACCCGCAGTGGACCGAGATCACCTGGGAGGAGGCGCTCGATACCATCGTCGCGCAGCTCGGGAGCATCCGTGATGACCCGAAGAAACTCTGGATCCAGGGCTGGGAGTCGGTCGGCGATGGCCTGTACTGGGTGAAAGCGTTCGGCAGCGCCTTCGGCACGCCTTATATCAACACCGCTTCCTCGCCGACGTGCGGCAAAGTGGTCCACCCGGTGGAATTCTTTTCCGGCGGCGGATTTCACCAGCAGGCCGACCTGCACCACGCCAACTACTGCGTTCTGGTCGGGACGCAGCTGGGTTTCGCGTCGCGAGGCGCCTTCAACCATCTGCTGCTCGATATGGCCGAGGCCCGCGCCCGGGGCATGAAAGTGGTCGTCGTCGATCCGGTGGGCGGTTTCGCGGCGAGCAAGGCGGACGAGTGGATTCCGATTCGTCCCGGCACGGATGGGGCCCTTGCCCTCAGCATGCTGCACGTGCTGCTGAACGAGCTTCACCTGTACGATGTACCCTTCCTGAAAAACAAGACCAATGCGCCCTACCTGGTCGGAGCGGATGGGCGTTACGTCCGGGATGCCGCAAGCAACGAGCCCCTCATCCACGATGCGGCCGACGGCAGGATCAAGGCCCATGACGCCCCCGGCTTGAGGGATCCGGCGATCACCGGGTCCTTTTCTGTGCAGGGCAAGCCGGGGCGGCCCGCATTCGAACTGCTGCGCGAGCACGTCGCCCGATATGCGCCCGAGGAGACGGTGAAATTCACCACCATTCCGGCCGCAACCGTCAGGCGCATCGCGCGCGAATTCGGCGAAGCGGCGTGCATCGGCGCAACCATCACGCTCGGCGGAATCGAGCTTCCTTACCGGCCGGCCGTGCTCGACTGGGCAAGAGGCACGCAGGGCCACAAGCACGGTTTTCACAATTGCTGGCTGTTGAAACTTGTCAATATTGTGGTCGGGGCGGTCAACGTGCCGGGCGGTATCCTCAGCACCGGCGCCGCGGGCAAGTTTCCCGTGCACTGGTATCCGGAAGGCGGTACCGACGGCATGCTGGAGCACGGCGGCCAGATCATCCGTTCTCCCCATCCCAAGGCCTTTCCGGGCCGCACGCCGGTGACCCCGATGCGCGCCGATATCGGCGAGCTTTTCCCCCTGGCCTCGCATTTCCATACGCTGCTGCCGATCACCATCGAGAATCCTTCAGCCTACGGCTTGACGCACGGACTCGAGATGTTGATGCACACCCCGGTCAACTCCCTACTCGGATCTTTCGGCGACCTCAAGAAAGTCGAGCGGCTCTACCAGTCGCTGCGCTTCATCTTCGGCTTCGCGATCGAGATCAACGAGACGCATTTGTTCGACGACGTCGTCCTGCCGTTCCCGAGCTATCTGGAGCGCTTCGATTTCTTCGCCGGCATGGCGGCCACTTCGATCCCCGCCTGCGGGGAGCACGATTTCCACTGGCACGTACGCCAGCCCGTGGTCGAACTGCCGCCGGGAATGCGGCAGCAGCAGGAAATCCTCATGGAGGTCGCGGATCGCCTCGGCTTTCTTCCCGATGTGTACCGGCTGATCAACCACACCTACAAGCTGGAGGGCGAGCACGCATTGAAGCCCGGCAAGCGCTACCGGACGGCTGACATCGTCGATCGGCAGGCACGCGCCTGGTTCGGGGAGGATCATGGCTTGGGCTGGTTCCAGGAGCATGGCGTGCTGCGCCATTCGAGGCACGTCGAGGAGGCCTATATCGGGCCGTTGCTGAAGGCGAGGGTGCCGGTGTATCTCGAGCACTTCGTGGATCGCGGGCAGGAACTGCGCAGCGTGCTCGAGGGCATGGGGTTGGACTGGGATCTATCGGACTACAAGCCCATTGCGAACTTCATTCCCTGTCCTTCCTACTTCGCCCTGCAGAAAGGCGAGTACGACCTGATTGCGGTCAATTTCAAATTGCCTTACAGCTATGGAAGCTACGGCAGCGAAAACCCGTGGATCAACGAGATCTGCGAACACACCGATGCTTACAGCATTCTGGTCAATTCAGCAGTGGGCAGAGCCAAGGGAATTGCCACTGGCGATAGCGTGTGGCTCGAATCGCCGGTGTGCAAAGTGAGGGCCAAAGTGAAACTGACCCAGTGCATTCATCCCGAGGTAGTCGGCATCGCGGGGCACTTCGGTCACTGGTCTCTCGGCATGCCGATCTCCCGGGGGAAAGGCGTCAATTTCAACGGCCTTTTGCCGACTGATCTGGACCGCATCGACATGATTTCCACGGCCCTGGATCACTGCGTGGAGGTCAGGCTCTACAAGTGACAGGACCTGGCAGCGGCAAATTGAGAGCAAAGGGGGCGGCATGAAGAGAACGCGCAGCTGGTTTCTTGTGGTTTTGGCATCATCGCTTCAGTTCCTTGTTGGCATGAATTCCGGTTTCTGCCAGGACTATCCCAGCAAACCGATCCGTCTGGTTGTGCCGTTCGCGACCGGAGGCGCCAACGATGTCCTGAGCCGCCTCATCGGGAAAGAGCTTGCCGAACGCTGGCGGCAACCCGTAATAATCGACAACCGCCCGGGTGGAGGGGGGAACGTGGGTACAGGACTGGTCGCCAAAGCGCCAGCGGATGGCTATACGATACTTTTTGTCCCAACCAGCTTCGGCTCCAATCAGAGCCTGTACGCCAAGTTGAGCTACGACACCCTAAGAGACTTCGCAGGCGTGTGCTGGGTGGCCACCGGGAGCGGTGTACTTGCGGTTCATCCATCTCTTGCCACCGATTCCGTCAAGGACCTGGTGGTACTGGCCAAGTTGAAACCGGGCCAGTTCAATTATGCCTCCAGCGGTGTGGGCAGTTCCCCTCACTTGCGGGGAGAACTGCTCAAGAGGGCAACCGGCATCGACATAGTGCATGTGACCTACAAGGGAACCAGTCCGGCACTCATGGACCTGATTGCGGGACGCATATCCCTTGCTTTTACGGACCTGTTTCAGGCGGTTCCTTATGCCAAGGCCGGGAAATTGAAGGTTCTGGGCGTGATCGGTGGGAAGCGCTCGCCCGAGTTGCCCGAGGTGCCAACCATGACCGAAGCCGGCGTTCCCGGATTCGAGACCGGCCAATGGTTCGGCATCATTGCGCCTGCCGCAACGCCCAGGGAAATTGTCAGGAAATTGAATGCCGAAATCGTGAAGGCGCTGCAAACCTCCGATATGAAAGAGCGCATGAGCAAGCTTGGCTTGGATCCGGTCGGAAGCACGCCAGAGGAATTCGATGCCCATATCAAAGCGGAAGTGGAAAAATGGTCAAAGGTGATCAAGGGTGCAGGCATAGTCCTTGAGGACTGATCAATGGAGGTAACCGCGATCACACCTCGCAGGAAGATGGTGGACGGATACAGGAATATGGGGAGAAACCTTATGAAGCCGGCGGTACGCGCCTTGGCGCTCTCGGCAGTGCTCGCCGCAGCGTCAGCGCTGCACACGGCGAGCGCGCAGGGGTATCCTGCGAGGCCGGTGCGCATCATCATTCCCAGTGCGCCGGGCGGCCCCTCGGATACCAACGGCAGGGACATCGTGCAACGGCTGAATGCCGAAGTCTCCAGAAATCTTCTCAATAATCCGGTGCTGCAGGAAAAGTTCCTTAGCTCCCAGGGCCTGGGGGCGGAGTCCCCGGTCGGCGAATCGCCGGAAGCCTTTGCCGCCTTTCTAAAGGTCGACCGGGAGTATTTCGCGACGGTGATCAAAGCCACCGAAATAAAGTTCGATTAGCGCCCGACCGTGAAGATCGATATTTTTTGCCACATCATCCCGCCGAAGCTCAAAGACCTGATGCTCGAGAAGCAAAAGACCATCAAGGAGCTCGCGAGCAATGTCTGTCTGTACGATATGGATGCACGCTTTCGTGTCATGGACCGGTACCCGGACCTCGCCCAGGTCCTCACCCTGCCGGGCGCGACGCCGGAAGAACTCGCCGGAGGAGAGGGAGCGGTCGCGCTTTCCAGGAGAATCAACGACGAGATGGCCGAGCTCATCGAGCGGCATCCTTACCGGTTCGCCGCCGGCGTGGCCGTCATTCCGGCGAGCGATATCGACGCCTCGCTTGATGAGATCGACCGGGCGGTCAACCAACTCAAGCTCAGAGGCATCCTGTTGCGCATTCCCATCGGTGGCAAACCCGTCGACCGCCCGGAATTCTTTCCCCTTTACCAGAGAATGTGCGAGCTCAATCTTCCCATCTGGTTTCACCCGCACAGGAATCCCAGGGTGCCCGACTATCCGGATGAAACCGAATCCCAATACTCGATTTGGAAGATGTGGGGGCTGCTGGTCGAATCGACCTATTCCATGACACGCCTTGTCTTCAGCGGCGTGATGGAGAAATACCCGCGCCTGAAAATCATCATCCACCACTGCGGCGCGATGGTGCCGTACTTTTCGGACCGGATAACGAACCATTACCACCAGTCCGAAATGCGCAACAAGACCGACACCACCCGGGGGCTCACGGACCTTCCGGTGGAGTACTTCCGCAGGTTCTATACCGACACCGCGCTGGTGGGCAACACGCCGGCCTTGATGTGCGCTCATGAGTTCTTCGGCGCCGAGCGGCTGCTGTTCGGGTCCGATGCCCCGTTCGATGCCCAGTTGGGCGATTACAGCATCCGCAATACCATACAGGCGATCGAGCGCATGGAAATTTCGGCGGGGGACAAAAAGAAGATATTCGAGGATAACGCCAGAAAACTGCTGCGTTTGCCGGTCTAGGTGCCGGTCGAGAGGAGGAGCAAGTGGCAACAGCGTACCAGTCGGCGCCCGCTGCAAGGACGGATTGCGCAGCGGTGAGGTGTCGCGTCGACGTGCACCACCATTTCGTGCCCGCCGCATACGTTGCGGCCGTGGGCGAAGAGAAGCTTGCCGCCGCGACCGCGGCTGGACGCCTGTCCGGCTGGAGCGTCGAGCAGTCCCTGGAACTCATGGACCTCGGTGAAATCGAAACAAGCATTGCGTCGACCCCGAGTCCCAATTATCCGATCGGGGACCTGGAAGAGACACATAAGCTTTGCCGGTCCTGCAACGAACTCACGGCGCAGGTCGTGCGTGATCATCCCGGCCGCTTCGGCATGTTTGCGAGTCTGCTGCTGCTGCCGGCCATGAACATGGAAACGGCCTTGCGGGAGATCGAGTACTGTCTGGATGTGCTCGCTGCCGATGGGGTCGCGCTACGCACCAACTATCTGGGGCGCCATCTCGGAGACCCGTTGTACGATCCGCTCTGGCAGGAACTCGATCGCCGCGGCTGCGTCGTGCATGTCCATCCCGCGGTGCCTCCGGGCAGCGGCGGCATCCCGGGGATCTCCGCTTCGACGCTCGAGTACCCGTTCGATACCACCCGAACCATCGTCAGCCTGCTTTACAACGACACGCCGCAGCGTTTCCCGCGCGTCAGCTTCATCTTCTCGCATGCCGGTGGAGCGATTCCCTATCTTGCGGGCCGCGTCGCGGCCTTCTCCGAGGTCAATCCCCGCTTCAAGCAGAGGGGCCTGAAAGGCGCCATTGCGGCGCTCAAGGGCTTTTATTACGACGTCACGGATTCGGTATCCCCCTGT
Source organism: Gammaproteobacteria bacterium RIFCSPLOWO2_02_FULL_61_13 (assembly GCA_001801865.1). GTDB lineage: Bacteria > Pseudomonadota > Gammaproteobacteria > Eutrophobiales > Eutrophobiaceae > 2-02-FULL-61-13. The sequence continues at coordinate 15,202 of MGYT01000060.1, read as the reverse complement.
ACGTTCAAGGCTCTCCTTGAACTGGTGCCGGTCGAGCGGCTTCTTTTCGGTTCGGACATTCCGTTTGCAGACGAGCAGCGCGTCAGACTGTCGGTGAGCGGCCTGGCCGCGCTGGGGCTCGAACAGCACCAGTTGCAGGGGATCGACCGGGATAACGCGGCTCGTTTGTTTCCGCGCCTGCGGGACGCGCGCTGGGAACCGATCGTCAAAGAATCGGGCGCGCGCATGGCTTAAGGTTTTCAATGCCCGGACCAGAGCATCCGCTTTCTCTTTCTCGGTAAATCAGCAAAAGGAGCAGCAAATGGCAGGCCCCGAAGAACGCATCCACCATCCCATATCCACCAAGGAACTGCAGCGGCGCTGGACGGCGGTGCGCGCGGCGATGAAGGAGAGCAAGATCGACGCGCTGCTGATGCAGAACAACAACGATTTCATGGGGGGATACGTCAAGTATTTCACCGATTTGCCCGCCAGCCACGGCTATCCGCAGACGGTGATCTTCCCCGCCGACGACAGCATGACCATGATCATTCAGTCGCGCTTCGGCGACGACCAGACGCTGCCGCCGGAGGGCAACTGGCTGCGGCGCGGCGTGAAGCGCGTGCTGGGCGCGCCATATTTCTCCAGCGCGTATTACAGCCTTGCTTACGATGCCGAACACGCCGCGACGGCGCTGCAACCCTACGCGCGCGGCACCATCGGCCTGGTGGGGCGCGGCACGCTGCCGGTGTCGATGCTCGAGCACCTGCAAAAAGGCAAGTTCTCCGGCGCGAAATTCGTCGATGCCAGCGACCTAGTCGACCAGATCAAGGTCATCAAGAGCGAGGAGGAATGGACTTTCATCCGGCGCACGGCCGCGGTGCAGGACGGCGCGATTGCAGCGGCAATGGCCGCGGTGAAGCCCGGGATGCGTGAAATCGAGATCGCCGCGGTGGCCGAACACTACGTGCTCGACCATGGCGGCGAGCAGGGGCTGTTTCTCACTGCCTCGCATGCGGCGGGGGAGCCCGTGTACTGGGGCAACCGGCACCTGCAGAACCGCACGCTGCGCGAGGATGACATGTTCACGCTGCTGTGCGAGACCAACGGCCCGGGCGGTTTTTACACCGAGATCAGCCGCGCCTGCGTGCTGGGCAAGGCGCCCCAGGTGATGAAGGACCACTTCGCCTTCCTGCTGGAGGCGCGCCAGTTCACGCTCGGCCTGCTCAAGCCCGGGGCCGCCAGCAAGGACATCTGGGAATCCTACAACGCGTTCATGCGCGCGCACGGCAAGCCCGAGGAGGAAAGACTGTACTGCCACGGTCAGGGCTACGACCTGGTGGAGCGCCCGCTGGTGCGCAAGGACGAGCCCATGGCGATCCGCGCCAATATGAACCTTACCTGCCATCCCACCTATGTCGCGGACGGCTGGTTCCACACCATCTGCGACAACTACCAGATCGGCGAGCAGGGCGTGATCGGGCGCATCCACAAATATCCCGAGAAGCTGCTTGAGATCGGCTGAAGCGGCGGCCGTCGCGAACAGCAATACCCACCCGGATCCACAAGCGAAAAGAAACCCGCTCAATTACCTGTTGCAAACAGCTTCCCCCATTTTTTCTTCACAGCTTCCAATTCTTCCAGGGTGCTCATGATGGTTACGGGGAACTGGTCCTTCCATGCATAGGGCCGGCAGGCGTTCAGGATCGCGGTGGAATGCGTGTAGTCGCCGATGTTCCTCTTATGGGGAGGGAGGGCCGGATCCAGGGGAGTACCCCGCATGCCCCTCAGAATGTCGATGTCCGTTTCCGGTTCGCACCGGGTTGCAACCGCCCAGAGAACATCTTGCATATTGGACGGATCGATGTCCTCATCCACCAGGATGATGAAGCGGTTCATGTAGCTGGTCGCATGGGAGAAAGCAATGCCCATTGCGGCCTGCATGGCATGGCCCGGATAGCGCTGCTCCACCGATACCACCACGATCATGTTGAAAGCGGCATCGTCCAGCAGCCAGACACCCTTTACGCCGGGAATCGTTTTGTCCAGATCGACCCAGGCCGATGCCGAGCGCCGCAGGTTGTGCGCCAGGGCAAAATACGGGGACCTGAGCGGCGGGTTCCCCTGCAGGATCGGCTGATGGCGATGGCAGATTGACTTCACTTTGAAAACCGCTTCTCCCCTCTCTCCGCTCGCGTAGTAACCCGTCCATTCTCCGAAAGGCCCTTCCGGAACCGTCTGCTTTTCGATGATCTCGCCTTCCAGGACGATCTCTGCCATGGCCGGTATGGGCAGGTCGGTCGCCACTCCGCGTGTCACCTCTACCGGTTTCTTGCGAAACCCTCCCGTGTAGTCGTATTCACATATCCCTTTGGGAACATCGGAATGGGAACCCATGTACAGGATGGGATCCATTCCGATCGCCACCGCGGCGGGGCAGTTCTGTCCCCTTTCCCAGTACTTGTTTCTCATGTTCTTGCCGTGCCTGCCAGGGGACATATAGATGGTGGCAATGGACTTGTCGTGGACCTGGACGCGATAGGTGCCCAGATTGATGGAGCCATCGTCGGGGTCCCGGGTGATAACGGCACACCCGGTTCCGATATACCTTCCGCCGTCTTTTGCATGCCACTTAGGAACGGGAAGTTTGTAGAGGTCGACCTCGTCGCCGGTCTGAATGTTCTCCTTCACCGGCGCATGCTCGACTTCGACCGGAGCGATCGTCGCAAAACCCTGGCCGAAAATATCGCGCAGGTTCCTGACGATATCGAGCCGCTTGATTGCCGGGTCCATGCCAAGGGCCAGGGCAGTCCTTGCCGGCGTGCCGAAGAGATTGGTGGCGATTGAATAATCCGCGGAATAGCCCTTGATATTCCTGAACAGCAGCAGGGGGTTGTTGGGTTCCGACATCTGCCACTCGGTGATCAGACCGATCTCCACGTTCCAGTCGGCGCCTTCGATCACTTTGAGGTCTTTGCGTTTATCAACTTCGGCAATGAACTCTCTCAGATCGTTGAATATCATCGTTATCCCCCGTATAAATGTCAGAAACTTGCCGGTCAATCGACCAGCGGCACGTTGGCGTCCCGGATGATCTTGATATAGACGCCGATGTCAGCCTTGTATTTCGCCGCAAATTCCTCCGGCGTACTGCCGACCGGTTCATAACCCCATGAACGAACACGCTCCTGCACCTCCGGCGTGCCAAGCACTCTGGCGAGTTCCGCACTGATCTGGTTGACGATGTCGCGCGGGGTGCCGCCTGGCGCGAATATCCCCACCCAGCCGGAGAATTCGTACTCGGAAAGTCCCGTCTCCATTACGGTGGGGACCTCCGGCGCCGCCGCAATTCGTCTGGCGCCGGTGACGGCCAGCGCCCGAAGCCGTCCGGATTTGATCTGCGTCAAAGCGACCGCCATGGGCAGAAACGAAAACTGAACATCGTCGGCAATCAGTGACGGCATCATCGCCGCGTCGCCCTTGTACGGCACGTGCACGATATCGATTCCGGCCAGGCTCTTGAACAGTTCGCCGGCCAGGTGAGCCGACGAACCCATTCCGGCGGAACCGTAGTTGAGCTTGCCCGGCGAAGACCTGGCCAATGCGATCAACTCCTTCACGGAGCCGGCGGGCAGCTTGAGATTGCCCACCAGCATCGGCCAGTTCGAACTCAATTGGCTGACAGGCGTAAAATCCTTCACCGGGTCGAAGGGCTGCTTGCGGTAAAGGGCGGCGCTGATCGCCTGGGCCGCCGAGTTGATGAGCAGGGTGTACGCGTCAGGCGTGGATTTGGCGACCACGTTCGCGCCGATATTGCTGCCCGCGCCCGCCCGGTTGTCCACGATCACTTGCTGCTTCCAGATGTCGCTGAGCTTTTGTCCGTAATAGCGCCCCATGAGGTCGATGGCCCCGCCTGGCGCGAACGGCACCACCAGCCGGACGGGCTTGGTCGGATAGCCTTGCGCAAATGCATGACCGGCCCCGAGCGCAAAGGCACCTGCGCACAGCGAGAATAACGCCAACGCAACGCGTTTCATAACTTCCTCCTTCACGTTTTCTCCACGCGCACTATACGCGCTGGCGCTGCGTCAAGGCGGCGTGTTTTCGCGCGTGATATGAGCATGAACGCGGGGGGCTGCGTCTCCAATGCCGCGTGGGCCTGAAGTTGCTTGAGCGGGTCGCCGATTATTCTGGACATGGTGTTACCATCCGGGACGCCTGTTGCGCACCGCCACGCCTTGACGGGGCGCCGGTGTTCGGCCAACGTGGAGGAGAGAGCATGCTTACGCGACGATTGTTCATAGCGGGGGCATTGGCCATGCTGTCGTTGCAGGCCGGCAATGCCCTGGCGCAAAGTGCAAGCTGGCCGACGCGGCTGTTACACGTGGTGGTGACCCAGCCTCCGGGAGGGGGCAATGATGCGATCGCACGCCTGATCGCCGCAAACCTGCAGGTTGCGCTCGGTCAGCCGGTCATCGTTGAAAACAAACCGGGCGCGGGAGGCAATATCGCCACCGTACACGTGGCCAGGCAGCCTGCGGATGGCTATACGCTGTTGCTGACCCCAAGCTCCCACGTGGGCAATGTGTATTTTTTCGCCAAACTTCCCTACGACCCGATCAAAGATTTCGAGCCAATTTCGCTGGTGAGCAGCACCCCGTTTATTCTGGTCGTGAATGCCAGCACGCCGGCGACATCGATGAAGGAGTTCCTGTCGTACGCGCGCGCCAATCCTGGCCTGACCTATGGCAGCGCCGGCATTGGCCAGCCTCACCACACGGCCGGGGAATTGCTCAAATCGATGGCGGGCATCGACGTCCTTCATGTTCCGTACAAGGGTGCAGCGGGCGTTGTGCCCGCCCTGCTTTCCGGCGAAATCAGTTTCACCATTGGCGCGATCAACTCGCTGCTGCCCCATATCCGGTCGGGCAAGCTGCGCGTGCTCGCTGCCGCCGGAAGCAAGCGCACCGTGCTGCTTCCCGATGTTCCGACCATCGCGGAAGCGGCAGGGCTGCCAGGGTACGAAATGACCAGTTGGGCCGGCATGCTGGCACCGGCGGGAACCTCCGCGGCGATCGTGGATCGTCTGAGCACGCAAATCAATCGCATCATCCAAGATCCGCGAGTCGGGGATAAGCTGACGGCAAGCGGCATCGAGCCGATCGGCACTACCCCGCAACGTTTCATGGAGATCATGAAGGCCCAGTTGGTGCAGTACGGCAAGATCACCAGGGAAGCCAACATTAAGCCGGAGTAGATCTTACATAAAAGGTCGCTTCGGTAAATCCGGCGAACTCCACGCCCGCTGCGCCAGAGTATGGCCGCCGTTCGCTTGGTCGCAGCGGTTCTGACATCGCCACGACCAATCTGCCGTTCATTGATCTAAATCAAAAATTCACCGAGCTGTCGTGAGCTAATCGTTCTGCGTCGCCGCGCATGGGACCGACTCATTCAGAGAACGTATGCGTTGTACCCGTAGTTCAGGCAAGGAACAAGCCACGGTGCATGTACTTTCTCATAACGCTGTTGGGATCAATGGAGATAGGGGAAAAAATGAGCGAAATGCGCTATGAAGCGCCCAAGACGCTGGATGCCGCGGTCGCCCTGCTCGCAGGCGCGAATGGCAGGGCACGAATACTGGCCGGAGGCACCGACGTCGTGATCCAGATGCGTTCCGGTCGAATCGAACCGGAACTCCTGGTCGATCTCAAGGGCATTCCCGAAATGATGGCAATTGCCGCCGAAAACGGCGGCTTTCGTTTTGGCGCCGCGGTCAGCGGCCTGGATCTTATCGAGCACAAGGCGCTCGCAAACGCCTGGCCTGGGGTGATCGACAGCGTCAATCTGATCGGCTCGCTCCAGGTAAGGGCGCGCGCAAGCGTAGGCGGCAATCTGTGCAATGCCTCGCCCGCGGCAGACAGCGTTCCCGCGCTGATCGCAGCCGGTGCCCGGGTCAGCATTGTCGGCCCCAAGGGAAAACGGGATGCGCCGGTCGAGGAAATTCCCACGGGACCGGGCAAGACGTCGCTCGCCAAGGGTGAAATTGTCGTCTCGTTTCTGCTGCCGAAGCGCCCGGCGCATTCCGGCGACGCCTACCTTCGCTTCACGCCGCGCACCGAGATGGACATAGCGGTTGTCGGCGCGGGTGTCAATCTGACGCTGGACGGCGGCGGGATCTGCCGGGAAGCGCGCGTCTGCCTGGGCGCGGTCGCCGACCGCGCCTTGCTGGTGCCCGAGGCCGCCGCGGCGCTCATCGGCAGCAAAGTCGACGCGCCCGCGCTAGATCGCATGGCCGCCGCGGCCAGCGCGGCTTGCCGGCCGATCGACGACAAGCGCGGCACGCGCGAATTCCGCATCAAAGTGGCCGGTGTGATGGCGCGGCGCGCCGCCGAGCTGGCCCTCACAAGAGCAAGGGGAAACTGATGGCCAAGAATCGTGTAAGCGCGACGGTAAACGGCGATGCGGTCGAATTTCTGTGCGAGACGCAGCAGACCCTGCTCGATGTGCTGCGCGACGAGTTGCGCCTCACCGGCACCAAGGAAGGCTGCGGCACCGGCGACTGTGGCGCCTGCAGCGTGACGGTGGACGGGCGGCTGATGTGCTCGTGCCTGATGCTGGGGGTCGAAGCCCAAGGCAAGTCGATCAAGACCATCGAGGGAATGGCCAACGGCGAGGCGCTGCATCCCTTGCAGCGCAAGTTCCTTGAACACGCCGCGCTGCAATGTGGCGTGTGCACGCCCGGGATGCTGATCGCGGCGCGCTCGCTGCTCGAGCGCAATCCCGATCCGACCGAGCAAGAGGTGCGCTACGGGCTGGCGGGGAATCTGTGCCGCTGCACCGGCTATCACAAGATCGTCGAGGCGGTGCTCGATGCCGCCCGCGAAATGCGGGGAGCATGAACATGTCGACCATGGTGAAGTACGAAGAAAAACCGCTGAAAATCGTCGGCACGCGGCCGATCCGGCCGGACGGCGTGGACAAGGTCACAGGACGCGCCCGGTTCGCCGCCGATTACAGCCTGCCGGGCCAGTTGATCGGCAAGGTGCTGCGCAGCCCGCACGCGCACGCGCGCATCAAATCCGTAGACACAACAGCCGCGCAGTCGCTGCCCGGCGTAAAGGCCGTGGTCACACGCGACGATTTTGCGGATATGCCCTCCGAATTCGCGGCGGCCGGTGAACTCACCATCAATTTCCGCGATGTCACGCGCAACATGATGGCGCGCGAGAAAGTGCTCTACGACGGGCATCCGGTGGCGGCCGTCGCGGCGATCAGCGAATCGATCGCGCGTGAGGCCTTGAAGCTCATCAAGGTCGAATACGAAGTGCTGCCCCACGTGATCGACGTGGTCGAGGCGATGAAACCCGACGCGCCGCTCCTGCACGAGGAGCAGTTTACCGATGGCGTTACCCCGAAGCCGGACAAGCCTTCCAATATCGCCAAGCGCCTGGTCTTCGCGCGCGGCGACCTCGAAGCGGGATTCAAGCAGGCCGATATCGTCGTGGAACGCGAGTTCAACACCAAGCCTGTGCACCAGGGTTACATCGAACCCCAGGCCTGTCTTGCCAGCGCCAGCGAGGACGGCCAGGTGGAACTGTGGACCGGAACGCAGGGCCACTTCGTGTTCCGCGCCCAGTGCGCCAAAGTGTTGCAGATGGACGTCGGAAAGCTCCGCGTGGTTCCGACCGAACTCGGCGGCGGCTTCGGCGGCAAGAACAACATCTACACCGAACCTCTGGCGATCGCGCTGTCGCGCAAGTCGCACCGGCCGGTGAAAATGGTCATGACCCGCGAGGAAGTGTTCCGCGCCACGGGACCGACCTCCGGCGCCAACGTCAAGGTCAAGATCGGCTGCACCAAGGACGGCCGCATCATTGCCGCCGAAGCCGAGCTTAATTTCCAGGCCGGTGCCTTCGCGGGTTCCTCGGTGGGGATGGCTTGTCCTTGCACCTTCACGCGCTATGACATCGACAACGTGAAGGTGGTAGGCCATGACGTCACGGTGAACCGGCCCAAGGTGGCGGCTTACCGCGCTCCAGGCGCGCCGATTATCGTGTTCGGCGTCGAGAGCGTGATCGATGAACTGGCCAAGACCCTCGGTATCGATCCGATCGAATTCCGGCTGAAAAACGCGGCCAAGGAAGGCACCCAGACCTATTACGGCCCGAAACTCGGCCCGATCGGGTATATCGAAACCTTGAACAAGGCCAAGGCGCATCCGCACTACAGCGCGCCGCTCGGGCTCAACCAGGGCCGCGGCATCGCCACCGGCTTTTGGTTCAATATAGGCATGGAGACTTCCTCCAGGCTCAATGTCAACGAGGACGGGACCGTCACGCTCATCATGGGCACGGTCGATGTGGCGGGAGGATCGCGCGCCTCGATGGCAATGATGGTGGCCGAGGAACTCGGCATTGCCTACGACAGGGTGCGGCCGGTCATCGGCGATACCACCACGCTCGGCTTCAACTTCATCACCGCGGGCAGCCGCGGCACCTTTGCGGGCGGCATGGCGGCGGTGCTCTCGGCGCGCCAGGCGATCGAAAGACTGCGCCAGCGCGTTGCCCAGATCCGCGAGGTTGCGCTCGAAGACGTCCTCTGGAAGGATGGCAGCGCCGTGCCGGCACCGGGCAGCGCAAAACAGTTCACGCCGATGTCGCTGGTCGAAATCGCCCGCATGGCGGGCAAGACCGGCGGCAGCATTTCCGGCCAGTCGGAAATCAACGCGCAAGGCGCCGGCCCCGGTTTCTGCACGCATATCGTCGACGTGGAAGTGGACAAGCAGACCGGAGCCGTCAAGATCCTGCGCTATACCATCGTGCAGGACGTCGGCAAGGCGATTCACCCGGCGTACGTCGAAGGACAAATGCAGGGCGCCGCGGTGCAAGGCATCGGCTGGTCGCTCAACGAAGAATATTTCTACGGGGCGGACGGCGTGCTGCAGAACCCGGGGTTCCTCGACTACCGCGTTCCGGTGGCCTCCGACGTGCCCTACATCGACACGGTCATCGTCGAAGTTCCCAATCCCAATCATCCCTACGGCGTGCGCGGCTGCGGCGAAGTCTCCATCATTCCGCCCATCGCAGCCATCTCCAATGCCATCAACAATGCCATGGGCGTGCGGCTGCGCAGTCAGCCGATGTCGCCGCCGGTGGTGCTGAAGGCGCTCGGGGAGGCCGCGGGCGGCAAGTCCAAAGGCTGATGAGTGGCGAGAATCTCGCTGTCCAATGAGTTAAAGCCTTATACGGGCGGCGAGACCCGGCTCGCACTCGAGGTGACGAGCGTGCGCCAGTTGTTCGAGGTGTTGGGCGAGCAGTATCCGGATCTGCGCCCGTACCTGGAGGCGGGGATTGCCGTCGCCATAGACGGCGAGATTTACCAGGACGCCTTGCTGCAACCCATCGGCGGCGGCAGCGAGGTATTGCTGTTTACCAAGATCGCCGGTGGTTAGCCGGGCGTTTTGCGACGGCGGGCCTTATTCGACCTTGATGCCTGAGGCCTTTACGATCTTGGCCCACTTCACGACTTCGTCGCGCAGGAAGGCCTCGAACTCTTGCAACGAATCCATGCCGGGTTCAACGCCGAACTCCTGGAGAAGACGCTGGCGCACATCCGGCTGCGCCTTGATTCTGGTGACCTCGGCGTTGAGCCTGGTGATGATTTCCCTGGGCGTCCCCCCGGGAGCAGCCAGCGCGAAAAACGACACCGACTCGGCATTCCTGATTCCGGCCTCCGCGGTCGTCGGCACATCGGGCAGCAAGGCATGCCGTTGATAGCCGGTATAGACCAAGGGCCGCAGCTTGCCGGCTTTGATATGAGGCAATACATCGAGGACCGTGGCGAAACTGGTTTGCACCCGCCCGGCGAGCAGGTCGACAGACGCAGGTTGGAATCCCTTGTAGGGGACATGGACCAAGCCGATTCCCGTCTGCGCATTGAACAGTTCGCCCGACAGATGAAACGGCGTGCCGTTTCCGGGAGTGGCGTAATTGAGCTTGCCCGGTTCGGCCCTCGCCAGCGCTATCAGCTCCTTGAGCGAGCGCGCTGCCAGCGACGGGTGAATGACCAGCACAGTCCCCTGGATCACGAGCATCGATATCGGTGCCAAATCGCGCTGCGGATCGTACGGAAGCTTCGCGTAGAGGCTTGAGTGAATGGTGAGAATGCTGGTGTTGGCCGAGAGCAGCGTATAGCCGTCGGGCGCCGATTTCGCGACATGCTCCGCGCCCAGAATGCTGTTTGCTCCAGGCCTGTTTTCCACCAGGAACGGTTGCTTGAGCTGGTCCGAGAGCTTTTGGGCGAAAACCCGCGTAACGATGTCGCTGGAGCCGCCAGCGGCGAGAGTAACGATGATTCTCACGGGTTTGGCCGGATACGCCCCGCCAGTCTGGGCGGCGGCTTCACCGCCGTGTAAAGCGAATGTCGAGGCAAGCAGGATGGCTACCAGGCTCTGTCTTTTCATGATGGTTTCTCCGCGTATGAATTGCCAAAAAGATCTCATATCCGTCTGCCGGCTGCCTGCCAATAGGGATCGGAAATGCGGCGCTTGTAGATCTTGCCGTTGTCCTCGCGCGGCAATTCCGCATCGAAACGCACCACTCTGGGAATCTTGAAGCCGGCAAGGCGCCCGCGCAGATGTTCGCGCACGGCGGACTCGTGCAGGTGGGCGCCTGGTACAAGCTCGATATGCGTGGCCAGCACCTCGCCATACTCCTCATCGGGAATACCGAACACGGCGCAGTCCTTTACGCCCGGCAGCCCGAGCAACACCGCTTCGATCTCGGACGGAAAGATATTGACGCCCCCGGAGATCACCATGTCCTTCTTGCGGTCGCACAGGAACAGGTAGCCGTCGGCATCGAAGTAACCGATGTCGCCGCTGGCGATCAGCCCGCCGCGGTCGAGCTTGGCGCGCTCTTCGGGCAGGTTGCGATAGGTGAAGTCGGCATACATCGAATTGAACGAAACGATCTCCCCTGGTGTTCCGGGCGGGACTTCACGGCCCGCGTCGTCGATGACCTTGACCGTGCATCCCGGGGTGACGCGGCCCACGGTGCCGGGCCTGCGCAGGTATTCCTCAGACCCGACCAGCGTGACCGAGCCGGTTTCGGTGGAGCCGTAGAACTCGTTGATCACCGGGCCCCACCATTCGATCATGCGCGTCTTCACTTCGACGGGACAGGGCGCCGCGGAATGGATCACCCATTCGATCGAAGACAGGTCATATTTCCTGCGCACGCTCTCGGGCAGGCGCAGCAGACGCACGAACATCACCGGTACCATCATCAGTTGAGTGACGCGGTGCTCCTGCACGAGGAGCAGCAGCCGCTCGGCGTCGAAGCGCGGCTCGATGATCAGCAGGCCTTCGGTCCCCAGCGCGGCCAGCGCCGCGCGCATGTTGGCGCTTTGCATGGAATGGTAGAGCGGACCGCTGATAAGGCTGCGCACGCCCGTACCGATGCCGAAAGTGTGTGACCGGGCTGCCGCCGCCAGTTGCTCCTGCTCGGGACTCGAGAATGGCAGCCGTTGAATGCCTTTCGGCTGGCCGGTGGTGCCGGAGGAGTAGGCGATGCTGGGCGCCGGACGGATCTGCCCTGAATACGGGCTTTGTGCCGAGAGCCAGGCTTCCCACTCAATGGCGCCGTCTGGCACCCGGCATGTTTGAGTCTCGAGACCGTAGGCTTCGGCAATCTCCTTCGGAGTCTCCACGTAAATGGTTTCGATATTGTTCGGCAGTGATGCCTTGACCAGCGCTGCAAAATCCGCATGCGCCACGACCACTCGCGCGTCGCAGTCAATCAGTATGGCGCGCAACTCGTCTGGCTTGCCGTGCCAGTTCAAAGGCACCGTCAATGCACCCAAACGCCCGATGGCAATGCTTGCCTCGGCGAAAGCGATGTCGTTACGCATGAGGAGCGCAACGGAATCGCCGTCCTTGACACCAAGGCGCACCAAGCCGGTCATTGCGCGTGCGACTCGCTCTTCGAAGCGCGCTGTATCCATCACTTGCCGACCCATCACCAGAGTTCCCACGGCGTCTCTCTCCTGCGCGTCAAGAAGCACCGGGTCTCAGCCGTTGCAAATGGCGATGTCGTCCGCGTGGAAAGGCTTCCGCCCCCGACGTGCGAAGCAAAGACCAGGCTTGCCCCTGTATTGCGTGGTTCTCAACCGATCCATTATGCCGCCGGAATCACGCCAGGCGCAGTGCATCGGTCAATCTGCTGCTCATTGATTGATCCAAGTCAAAAAAACCGCCGACCTTCCGTGCAGAGTAGGGCGCCGAACAAGAACTGCAGAGGCTGCTACATGACGCAGGCAAGCATTGACCTGGATTCCTTCAAATCCTATATAGGCCGCAAGATCGAACACCGGGACGTTGTCACGGCATCGCCGCTCGAGCGCATGTCGGCTTGGCTCGATCGGGACGATTCCAAGCCGAAACCAGGCGACGCTATTCCACCCGGCGCGCATCTGCTTTATTTTCTTTCCACGACGCGGCAGTCCGCGCTGGGGGCGGCGGGAGGAAACCCGCGCGATGATCTGGAACCGCCCATCCCGCTGCAGCGCAAGGTGTGGGCCGGCTGCCGCATGGCGTTTCATCGGCCCATCAGGGTCGGTGAGGAAATCCGCCGCGTCGGGGAGGTCAAGACCCTGAGCACCAAGGTGGGGCGCAGCGGCCCGCTGGTTTTCACGACGTTTCGCGACGAGATCTTCGGGCCGAAGGGCCTCGCCATGGCAGAGGAGATGGACATCATTTTTCGCGAGGACCCGAAGGCAGGCGAAGCGCCGCAGCCGCAGCCGCAGCAGGCGCGGCCCGCCGCGCCGGCGTGGCGGCGCACTGTCAAAGCCGATCCCCCATTGCTGTTCCGATTTTCGGCGCTGACCTACAACAGCCATCGCATTCATTACGATTACCTCTACACCACGCAGGTCGAGAAATACCCGAGCCTGCTGGTGACCGGGCCGCTGCAGGCCGTCTTGCTTCTGGATCTGGCCCGCCGCAACACCACATCACGGCCGATCGCTGAATTCTCCTGCCGCGCTGAGCGTCCCGTATTTGAAGGCGCGTCGATTTCCGTCGAAGGCATTCCAAGCGCTGAGGGCACCGGGGCGCGACTCTGGACATCGGATCAATCCGGTACTATTGGAATGGCGGCATCGATACGATTCGGATGAATTTGTTCGATTTTGAACCGGCAACACAAGGATGCCTGTGATGGTGGCGTAGGTTGCGATGCCAGTTGTTTCAGGATAGGCCGCACCAATTTCAAGGAGAGGGGACCGAGATGGAACAGTCGAATCAATGGCGCGCGCGCGTCAAGCTTGCAGTGCTTGCATTGCTTGTGATGCAGACCGCCCTCGCGCAGGATTACCCGTCAAAGCCGATCAACATAGTGGTTCCCTACGACGCGGGCGGCACCACGGACTTGGTCATACGCCTGGCCCAGTCGCGGATGATCGCGGTACTCGGACAAGCAATTACGGTGGAGAATCGCACCGGCGCGGGCGGCCTCATCGGCACCGAGGTGGTTGCGAAAGCGGCGCCGGACGGCTACACCTTGCTCGGTACCTTCGATAGCTTCGCCGCCGTCCCCTTTCTGTATAGCAACGTCAATCACGACCCGATCCGGGATTTCGCGCCGATCGCGCTCATGATCCGTGCGCCGCAGGTGCTGGTGGTCAACCCCGCCCTGGGGTTGAAGAATGTCGAGGAGTTTCTGCTGCTGGCCAGGCGCAAGGGTCCCGAGCTTGCCTTCTCCACGGCGGGACCCGGGTCCTCGAGCCGGCTGACGATGGAGCTATTCAAGACCATGGCGAAGATAGATACGACGCTGGTTTCGTACAAAGGCGGCGGGCCAGCACTCAATGCCGTGCTGGGAGGGCATGTTGCGGGATTCATGGCGTCGATTGGGACCGCGTTCTCGAACGTGAAGGGCGGCAAGCTGGTGGCGCTTGCCGTTTCATCCAGTAAGCGCGCGCCGCTTCTAGCCAATGTGCCGACGCTTGCCGAAACCTTTCCGGGATACGAAGCCCAATCGTGGGTCGGACTGCAGGCGCCCGCCGCGACTCCCGCAGCGATAGTCAGGCGGCTGAATGCAGCAGTAATAAAGGTGCTCACGGCGCCTGATGCCAGAGAGATCCTCGAGAGCCAGGGGATGGAAGTCGTCGCCAGCACGCCCGAGGCGTACGGCGCGTGGCTTCGCCAGCAGATGCAGACGTGGGGTCCCATAATCCAGTCGCTGCATATCAAGTTGAACTGAATTGCGCGCTGCGCGCCGAGGCGCCCTGGCAGCCAGGCGCGGCGCGGGTCATGGTTGCGACCAGCGATGATCACGCCGGAGAACGCGATGGCGGCGGATAGGGGGACCCTTTCCCGGACCGGCAGCGCATATCAGACACCAGAAAATGCAAAGGGCACACCATGAGCTATGAATATATTCTCTATGACGTGGACGACCGGCTGGCGACGATTACCCTCAACCGTCCGCAACGGCGCAATGCGCTGAGTTGGCCGATGCTCGAAGAAGTGAGCGCCGCACTGAAAAAAGCGGAAACGGACACTGATGTCCGCGTGATCATCATCAAAGGCGCCGGACCGTGTTTTTCCGCCGGACACGACCTGAGCCCCGCGATGGGCAAGGGGCGCAGGCAACTCGATGACAGGCCGTGGAACGAGATCATGGGCGGCGAGGGCGAACGTGCAAGTGTCTGGGATGCGCGCGCCCGCGTTCAAGACCATCTCGATTTCGACCTGGAAATCTGGAACTGCTGGAAGCCTGTCATCGCCCAGGTGCACAGCTACTGCCTTGGCGGCAGCATCGGCATGGCCCTCAGTTGCGACCTGCTGATTGCCTCAAAAGATGCGCGCATGGGCTATCCGCCCGTCAGGTCCATGGCGCCCGGGGAGGAAATCAGTCTTTTTTCGTGGCACGTCGGCTTGAAGAGAGCCAAGTGGCTTTCGCTGACCGGCGATAGCATGACGGCCAAGGAAATGCTCGATTACGGCGTGGCGAACTGGATTGTCCCGAACAACAAGCTCGACGCAGAGACGCGGAAAATCGCCCGGCGCATCGCCAATATTGATTCGGAGCTCTTGAACCTGTCCAAGACGCTGGTGAACCGCATTTTCGAACAGCAGGGCCTGCCCCATTCCATGAAATCGAGCGGTGAAATCGTCAGCTTCGGCCCGAACCTCAAGTCACTTCGCAATTTTGAGAAAATG
>MGYT01000059.1:15642-15735 GCA_001801865.1 Gammaproteobacteria bacterium RIFCSPLOWO2_02_FULL_61_13 | reverse complement strand
GGCATTCGGGTTGCTGATGGCCTGGATCTGCCTCGCCAAGGGCTTCTTCCTGCATCTCGACCCCGCGGGCGCGCACGGCTCGGAAGGGGTCAG
>MGYT01000059.1:15428-15631 GCA_001801865.1 Gammaproteobacteria bacterium RIFCSPLOWO2_02_FULL_61_13 | reverse complement strand
CCGATGCGGTGGTCCTGTCCTCCATCGCCGTCCTGTTCTCCGATTACATCATCAGCGCACTCATTCTCTAGCCCCCAGGTGAAGCCATGACTGAATCTCGCACCAACGTGGAAATAGTGGTCGGTATCTTTCTCCTGCTCGGCATCCTGGCGGTGGTCTGGCTCGCGGTACGACTGGGCGACGTCAGTTTTGCCGAGGATAAA
>MGYT01000059.1:15051-15389 GCA_001801865.1 Gammaproteobacteria bacterium RIFCSPLOWO2_02_FULL_61_13 | reverse complement strand
CTGCGACCCGGCACCCATGTGGAGGCCGCCGGGGTCCGGGTCGGCAGCGTGGATCGCATTGATTTTGATGCCGGGAAGTACGAGGCGCGGGTGACGCTGGCCATTGACCGCGGCGTGCCCATCAGCAAGGACGCCGTCGCCTCCATCCGCACCGCCGGGATCATCGGCGACAAATTCGTGAAAATCACGCCCGGCGGCGATGATCGCCTGCTCGAAGACGGCATGGAGATCAAGGAAACGGAATCCTCCATCAACCTGGAGGAACTGATCAGCAAGTATATCTTCGAAGGCGAGCGCAAATAGCGCACCGCTTGAGCCGGTCTCAAAATTGCTGCGCT
>MGYT01000059.1:13848-15044 GCA_001801865.1 Gammaproteobacteria bacterium RIFCSPLOWO2_02_FULL_61_13 | reverse complement strand
GCGGCGTTGAAAACGGGCTCGAAATGCTCATTGACTGGCGTGTCAACCCGGCTTTGGCATCCTGCGTCGCTCTAACGCCTGCATCCCTGCAGGCGTCCGCTTTCTCGCCCGTTTTCGCCTTGTCTTATCGCCATGGATGGCGGGTATGCGCCGGAATGTCGGGAACAATCCGGCGCCGCCTACGCTCGCCAATTTTGAGTTGGTTTTTATTGCGTCTGGGACGAAGTGTTACTGCCGGCGGGAGCCTCCCCATGGCGCTCCCGGTACCGCGCCACCCGCTGTTGAATGTCGCTCATGATGGCGTCCATCCCCTCATTGCGCGAGATCGCGGCAAAGGTGGCGCGGTAGTTGGTCACCAGGCTTACGCCCTCGATGACCACGTCATAGGCGGTCCAGTTGCCGTTATTGCTGCGCAGCTTGAAGGTGATGGGAATGGACACCGTCGCCGTCACAATCTCCATGTCCACACTGGCCAGGTCCCCGGCCATGGTTTCCTTCCCGTAGGCAATTTCCTGGCCGGCATAGGCCTCAATCTTCTCCCGATACACCTGTTCGATGTATTGGGAAAAATATTGCGTGAACAGGTCCCGCTCTTCCGGCGTGGCCATTTTCCACTGCGTCGCCAGCACGCTCTGGGACATGCTGCGGAAATCAAACCCATCCTCGATCACCACCGCGATACGCTGCCAGCGCGCCTCCCGATCCAGGCCCGGATCGCGCAGGATGTCGAGCACGCGGCCCACCGAGTCCTGCACGCGCCCGCGCGGGGTGCTGAAATCCATGGCGGCCACACCGGTGCATGCGCACAGCAGCAGGAGTACGGCAGGCAGGTGCCACAGGGATCGGTCAGCGGTCATGGGGAATCTCGGCAATGCGACAGGCAACATATTACCCGTGTCCACGGGCGATTCGAAACAGGTTTTCGCCACGCGGCAAAACCGGCTTATGCATAAAGTTGAAATCTATACCCGCTACTGGTGCGGTTATTGCCGGCTGGCACGGTCCCTGTTGCAATCCCTCGGGTGCAAGTTCCAGGAATACGACCTCGATTCTGATGTCGCCTTGCAACAGGAGATGTTCCAGCGCACCGGCGGGCGGACCGTGCCCCAGGTGTTGATCGACGATTATCCGGTCGGCGGATTCGCCGACCTGGCGCGGCTGCAGCACAACGGCGTGTTGGGACGCATGCTGGCTGA
>MGYT01000059.1:9226-13787 GCA_001801865.1 Gammaproteobacteria bacterium RIFCSPLOWO2_02_FULL_61_13 | reverse complement strand
CGTCACTTCCGTGCCGTCACCCCGGTTTGCGCCGGTATGACGGATGAACTGAATTCAGGATAACCCACAGCATTCAGTCGTGCCGGATGTCAAGTTCCTGCCCGGCCGGATCCTCATGAATGATCACATCGGCATTGGGAAACTCGCGGTGCAATTCCTGCTCCACGTCATCCGCCACCCGGTGTGCCTGCAGCAATGACAGGTTGCCGTCCAGTTCCAGGTGCAACTGGATAAAAATATCCATTCCCGAGGCGCGGGTGCGCAATTCGTGCACATCCAGCACCTCCGGGTGCCGGCGGCAGACGGCGATGATGTGGGCACGATCCGCGTCGGGCAATTCCCGATCCATCAACTGGTGCAGGGACAGGATGGCGATCTGCGCCGCCGACCAGATGATGTAACCGGCGATAGCCAGCGCGATCAAAGGGTCCGCCGACGGCAGCTTGAACTGTGAGCTGAGCACCAATGCGAGGATGACGCTCAGATTGAGCACGATGTCGCTGGCATAATGCAGGGAATCCGCCTTGATGGCCATGGACTGCGTGCGGCGCACCACATGCCTCTGATACAGCACCAGCAACAGGGTCAGGGCCAGGGATACCAGCATGACGGCGATGCCAATGTGACCATGACTGATGGTGACCGGATTAATCAGCCGATTGATGGACTCAAATACCAGGAATACCGC
Organism: Gammaproteobacteria bacterium RIFCSPLOWO2_02_FULL_61_13; assembly: GCA_001801865.1. GTDB lineage: Bacteria > Pseudomonadota > Gammaproteobacteria > Eutrophobiales > Eutrophobiaceae > 2-02-FULL-61-13. The sequence continues at coordinate 13,099 of MGYT01000059.1, read as the reverse complement.
GGAGCCGGCAATGAACGCCGCCTGCCCCAGTCCCGCCAGGGGTTCGGCTTTGCCATGTCCAAACCGGTGCTCGCGATCCGCGGGTACCAGCGCGTGGCGCACGGCAAAAAAGTTGATCAGCGACGCCAGGGAATCCAGCAGGGAATCCACCAGGCTGGACAACAGCGCCACGGACCCGGTGGCGAAATACGCCGCCACCTTTATGCAGATCAGCGTAAATGCCACCGCCACGGATGCCAACGTGGCGCGCCTGAGCAGCGACGCGGTCTCCGATTCCGGCCCGGATGGACTGGCGGCGCTGGCAGCTTGAATTGATTCAGGGACTGGCGGCATATCACCCATTTTCGGATAACTTGCTGGAGCAGCGCACACTCTAAGTAAGAACAGGGGAATCCGCCACCGGGCGCGGGCGTAATACTGATAAAATTAATCAAACGACCCTCAATTCCCGCTCCAGAGACTCATCCCATGGCCTTTGATTTCGATCTGTTTGTCATCGGCGCCGGCTCCGGCGGCGTGCGCGCAGCACGTATGTCCGCCGGGTTTGGCGCCCGGGTCGCCATTGCCGAGGACCGTTATTTGGGCGGTACTTGTGTCAATGTCGGCTGCATACCGAAAAAATTGTTTGTCTATGCCTCGCACTTCGCGGAGGATTTCGCCGACGCCCGTGGTTTCGGCTGGGAGCTTTCGTTTGCAGAGTTCCACTGGCCGCGCCTGAGGGTGAACAAGGACAAGGAAATTGCCCGGCTGAATGGCGTATATGGCCGGCTGCTGAGCGACAGCGGCGCACAACTGATCAATGGCCGCGCCACACTGCTGGATGCGCACACTGTCCTGGTGGGCGAGAAGCGCTATTCTTGCGAACGAATCCTGATAGCCACCGGCGGCTGGCCCAATGTCCCCACCGTACCGGGCCGCGAATACGTCATCACCTCGAACGAGGTGTTTCACCTTGAAAGCCTGCCAAGGCGCGCGGTCGTTGTCGGAGGAGGATACGTCGCCGTGGAATTCGCCGGGATTTTCCACGGCCTGGGCGTGCACACGACGCAGTTGTATCGCGGCGATCTGTTCCTGCGCGGCTTTGACCAGGAGTGCCGCGAATTCCTCGCTACTGAAATGCGCAAGCGCGAGATCGATCTGCGCTTCAACACCGATGTCAGTGCAGTGGTCAAGACCGGGGATGTGCTTCAGGTCCGGCTCACGGACGGCAATATGCTGGAAACGGACCTGGTGCTGTATGCCACGGGGCGCGCGCCGAACACCGCCAACCTCGGCCTCGAGAGCGCCGGCATCGTCCTCAGGCCCGGCGGCGCCATTGCCGTGAATGATTCGTTCCAGTCCTCAGTGCCGAATATCTATGCCATCGGTGATGTGACGGATCGCGTCAACCTGACGCCCGTGGCCACGGCTGAAGGCACGGCACTGGCACGATCCTTATATGGCGGCATGCCTTCCGGCGTGGACTACGAAGGCATACCAAGCAGCGTCTTCTGCCAGCCTAACCTGGCGACTGTGGGCGCCACCGAGGAGGCGGCTCGCGCGCAGGGCAGGGAAATCCTCGTTTTCCGATCCACCTTTACGCCTTTGAAGCAGACGCTGGGCGGCAGAAATGAAAAGGTATTGATGAAACTCGTGGTCGATAAACAGACCGATCGCGTCCTCGGCGCCCACATGGTCGGGCCTGATGCCGGAGAGATCATCCAGGGCCTCGCGGTGGCCATCAAGGCCGGCGCCACCAAGGCGATGTTCGACGCCACCATCGGGATTCATCCGACGGCGGCGGAGGAATTCGTCACCATGCGCACGCCGGGCTGATGACAGGATCTCACACAGGTTCGGGCAGGCTTGTAGGGCGGGCTTCAGCCCGCCGAATGCTGATGGCCGGTTAAAACCGACCCTACATCACCTGGTCGCGTGCTCGCTCGCGGCCTCCTCCGCCAACTTGCGAATGTAATCGGCGAACGCGGGGTCCTCTCCGTGCAGTAACTCCGGCAACACGCTGCAAAAGTCATCGCGCCGGCACCATTCGCGCATGTAGTCCTCCCATGAGCGCCAACGCCGCAATTGACGGCCGGACATCTCATCTTCGTAGACCAGGATGTAGGCACGTTCAAACAGCGACACCAGGATGTCGAAGATCACCAGCATGCGTTCGCGCTGCTCCTCGGTCGGGTTCAGGATGGATGGCTGCGAGCGCAGGCGCAGATCCGGATTCGCGATGACCAGGCGCAGGAATTCCGCATAAGCATCGGACAGCATCAGGTAAGTGCTTTCCTTGGCGCTCTCCCGTTCCTTGCGCTGCTCGTAGATGAACACGAAGATGGCCAGCGGCAAACCGAACACCGTCACCACATTGCTCAGCAGATACCAGAAGTCCGCGGTACTCATGGCTGCAAGTACATCAGTACGGGATTAACGTTCACCGTAAAATTATACCTTGCTATACTCCGGGCCATGCGTTTTCTGGTGGCCCTCGCCATTGTTTTCTGCTCCTGTCTCGCCGCTGCCACCGAGCCGCTGGTCGCCGTGGCCGCGAACCTGGCCCCGCCCGTCAAGACCCTGGCAGAGGATTTCGCCCGCGAAAGCGGCACGCGGGTGCGGATCAATGTGGGCTCTTCCGGAGACCTGTTGCGACAGATCCTGCACGGCGCCCGCTATGAAATTTACATTGCCGCGGACGCTGACTACACCGCGCGCGCGCAGGCGGAAAAACTGACTGTGGGTGAGCCCGCGCTGCTGGGTTTGGCCAACCTGGGCGCATTTATCCCGCGCAAGTCCACGCTGGCAGCCGCCACCGATCTGGCCACCCTGGGCCGGATGTTGTCGGCGGGAAATTATCGGCGCATCGCCATGGCCAACCCCGATGTGGCGCCGTTCGGGACCGCTGCGCAACAGTCCCTGCGGCGGATGGGGGTCTGGGCGGCGGAACGGGATCGGGTCATCATGGGTGAGAACCTCGCGCAGACAGTGCAGTTCACATTGGCAGGAGGCGTGGATGCGGGTTTTATCTCGGAGTCGTACGCGCTGCTCCCGGAGGTGGCGGCGCAGGGTCGGTTTCTCCCGATACCCGGCGACTGGCATGACCCGCTGGCACAGACCATGGTGCTGCTGAACGGCGCGGGCGACGGAGCCCGGGCATTCTTCACCTACCTGCGATCCGATGCGGCGCAGGAGTTGTTATCAAGATCGGGATACACGGTGCCGGCGCCATGAGCCATTTTGATTCCGTGGCGCTCATGCTGTCGCTTAAGTTGGGCCTGCTGACTGCGGTCGTGTTGATTCCCCTGGGCATCATTGTGGCGCGCTGGCTGGCATGGCATTCCTTTCGCGGACGCAATGTGGCCCAGGCGTTGATCGCCATGCCACTGATCCTGCCGCCGACGGTATTGGGGTATTACCTGCTGCTCGTGCTCAGCAGCAATGGCCCGCTGGGCGGCATCTGGGAAACACTTTGGCATGAGCCCCTGGCGTTTTCATTCGAGGGTATCCTGCTCGCGTCCCTGTTGTTCAACATCCCGTTCGCGATCCAGCCCATGCAACGGTCGTTCGAGTCCATCCCGACGGTCATTCGCGAAGCAGCATGGTGCAGCGGCCTGTCCAACTGGCAGACCTTTCTGCGCATTGAACTTCCACTTGCCTGGCCCGGCATCCTGACCGCGCTGGTGCTGACGTTTGCGCACACGCTGGGCGAGTTCGGCGTCGTACTGATGGTGGGCGGCAATATCGAGGGCGAGACGCGCACGATTTCCATCTCCATTTATGACCGCGTGCAGGCGCTGGATGACGCCGGCGCCGGTCTGATGTCGCTGTTCCTGCTGTGCCTGGCATTCGCCGCTATTACCTTGATCTACGCTCTCCACGATCGTTATGGCC
>MGYT01000059.1:2989-9211 GCA_001801865.1 Gammaproteobacteria bacterium RIFCSPLOWO2_02_FULL_61_13 | reverse complement strand
CTGCTGGTGATCGTCGGCCCCTCTGGCAGCGGCAAGACCACGTTGCTGCGCAGTATCGCGGGATTACATCGCCCGCGGGAGGGAACCATCCGCTGCGGGGATAAGGTCTGGCAGGACAGCGCCGCCCACATCTGCCTGTCACCCCAGGCGCGCCGCGTGGGCATGGTGTTCCAGGACTACGCGTTATTCCCCCACCTGAATGCACTGGAAAATATTGCCCTGGCGGTGAACGACGGCAGTGAGACTTCACCGCAGGAACGCGCGCGCGCGCTGCTGGAGATGGTGAACATGGACGGGCTCGAGGTGCGCCGGCCCACGCAATTGTCCGGCGGGCAGCAACAACGGGTCGCCCTGGCCCGCGCCCTGGCTCGCGACCCATCGGTTTTGCTGCTGGATGAACCCTTTGCCGCTGTGGATCAGCAAACGCGGCGCAAACTGCTGCGCGAGCTGGCGCGTCTGCGCCGGCAACTGGACATGCCGGTAATCCTCGTGACCCATGACCTGGATGAGGCGCGCATCCTGGCGGACAACCTGTGCGTGCTGCACCATGGTGAGACATTGCAGACCGGCACACCCGATGAGGTGATGTCACGACCCCACTCCTCCACCGTGGCGCGGCTTGTGGGTCTGGACAATATTTTTGCCGGGGAGATCATCGCCCACGATACCCAGCGGAATATTTCCCTGTTGCAGTGGAATGGACTGCAACTGGAATGCCCGTTGCGACACGACATCGCTGTCGGCACCCAAGTGGACTGGGTAATCCCCGCGGAACGCGTGATCCTGCATCGCCGCGACCGGCCGTCCCGTGGTGAAAATGAGAATCCCGTGTCAGGGGAGATCGAGGATTATCTGGTACTGGGCGCCAATACGGCCCTGACGCTGAGAATCGGCGCCAACGCCGGCAACCTCTTCCTGTCGGTGCCCTCCCACGTGGCGCGCCGCAATGACCTCGCCCGCGGCGGGCAGGTTACGGTGTCACTGCTGGCCGAGGCGATTCACCTGATGCCGTCCGGGTAGGGAGAATATGAGGCCCAGGGTGACCGGCGCCGTCGGCCTTGACAGCGGCACCAGGAGCGACCTAGCTGTGCGCACCACTATGCGTATAGAATATGCGCATTCATCCCCCTGAGGAAACCCCGTGCAATCTGCCTACGACCCCCAGGCCCCCAAACGGGCCGCGAACCTCAGCGTCAACGGGGACTTGCTCAGCAAGGCCAGGGACTTGCACATAAACCTTTCCGCCACGCTGGAACAGGCCTTGGCCGAGGCGCTCAAGCAGAAACAGCGCGAACACTGGCTGGCCGAGAACCGTGGCGCCATCGCGGCCTACAACCAACACGTTGAGAAACACGGCGTGTTCAGCGATGGTCTGCGGAGCTTTTGATGCCTCAATTCGCCATACACCGCAACCCGAATCCGGCCACAAAAACCACCGCACCCTACCTGCTCGATATACAGAGCGACCTCATTTCCGATTTGAACACGCGTGTCGTTGTGCCGTTCCATGCGGCCGCTGCGATGAAGGGCAAGACGCTGACGACGCTGACACCTGTCTTCACAGTTGAAGGGAAGCAGTTTGTGATGATGACCCCGCAACTGGCCGGTATCGCGAAGAAAAAACTGGGTGCAAAGATTTCCGATCTTTCGTCTCAACGAGACAAGGTAATTGCCGCACTCGACCTGCTGATTACCGGGATCTAGGGGGGCTCTGACTAAGTCTTCCATGCGTCACCCCGGCGAAGCCTGCCCCGTGCTACGACACGGGGGCCGGGGTCTAATGGTTTTGGCCCGGCATTCGCCGGTATGACGGCTGGTCTCTCGGCACCCGCTGCAAGCTATACGCTCGCCTACTTGACGATTGTTGATGCGCTCAACGCCGCGTTAAGCCGCCGCCGGCCCGCAGCGGTTGGTTTGTGCGAAATACTCCCCCGGCGGTCAGCTTGAACGCATGGTCAGATGCTCTACTTGGAAGCAACTGATCTAACCATGACGATATCTCGCTGAGGGTCGCCGCCCAGCGGAAATGTGTGATCACCCACCTCAACGAACCCTGCCTTCCTGTAGAAGGAGATAGCCTTCGGATTGCGCTCCCAGACGCCAAGCCACACTGCATCTGACCCATGTTGCGCAATTTCGTCGATGCAAGCACTCATGAGCTCCTGCGCAATGCCCTTGCCATGCCAGCCTTCGACAACATAGAGGCGATGAATCTCGCTAGAACTTTTTGCGGAAACGCAACCCGGGGCCCCACCCCAGCGCAGTTGGGCGTAACCGATCAATCTTCCTTCATCCTCGCCCAGCAGAGTAATCATTCCAGGATCAGAGATCTCGGCCGCTTGAATCTGCTCGCCGTAGCTACTTCGGCAATGGACGTCCATATGCACGGGCCTATTCATAGCGCCAAACGTTGCCCTGAATGTAGCTTCTGCGACCTCAGAGAGGGCCTTGGCGTCACGAGGGTGAGCTTTTCGTATGGTGAACACTAGTCCCTTCAAAAAGCATCTAACGAGGCTGTAGAAAAACCCACTTTAAGATCACGCGAGTCCCTTCCAGGGGGTCTCGCAACCCCTCCCAAACATCGTTGCGTTGAATACTGCGCATTCTGAGAGGTCGAATTCTTGTCATAACAGAACCAATTGCCGGCACGAGGGTTTCTCTACAGCCTCAACGCCCAGGTTCAGCCGCAGACCCGCCGAAGGCGGGGCTGTCGGCTGGAACCTGTTGTTACGCCGCACTCTGCTCACATTAGTCTTGTGTCGGCGGGCGCGCGGTCGAATCGGTCGTGAAGGTTGTCGTTGAACTTGAGCGGCGCGGCAGCCAATTCGTCGGTGGTGACGTTGTCAAACGTGGAAACTGCCAGCGCATAGAACCTGCCCCCCATGAACTCCGCGTCTCCGGTTGCGTAGATGCGAACGCCACAGATTTTGCAGAAGCGATACGTGAGGCCGGGGGCCGATCTTCCCGAAGGCGTCCATTCGTAGCTAGTCATGGCATCTTCCCCTTCAAGGAGACGGAAGTCTTTGCCGCCTGCAAACGTGAACCATGCTCTGGCCTTTTTGCAGATTGAACAGTTACAACGAAATGTCCCCTTGGCAAGGTCAATGGTGGCTTCGTAGCGGACCGTGCCGCAATGACAGCTACCGGTGCAGTGTTTGAGCGACATACTCTTCTCCATTGCGTGATTACCTCGATGGCAGAACGAAGGACGTTTATGTGCGGCCCAACGACGTGCATAAGGCGCGCGCGTCAGCGCGTCGCCCTTGATGCGCTTGTTAGAGCGCATTCAGGGTTTGAGATCCTCGATCCTTGTGGTGCGGCCGGATCGTGCGCTGTCTCTCGATCGAGCAATGCGGTCAAGAAACCGCGGATCGTTCTCCAGGCGAAAGTCAAACCAATCGTCGTCTGATTCAAATCCAATGAGAACCCCAGCAGGTTTTCCGTGACGCGTGATTACGATTTGGCGGGTTTCCGCTTCGCGCAAGTAACGCGACAGGTCATCCTTCACCTGAGAAAGAGGTACCTCTTTCACTCGTCTTTTCCGAACCGTGCCAACCATGACGCTGCCTCCGATTTGAGAACGATCGCGTGCACGGTGACTGTGCCTTCCGCGACATCATAGAAAACTCGAAACTCACCTACGCGCAACCGATACTGTGGCTTTGACAATTCCCGAAGCCGCTTGATTCGGCTCCGGCTCACTTTTTCCGGGTCACTCCGCAGGTGCAGTTCCATTGCCTCCTTAATGGTGGACCGCGCAGACGCCTTCAGCGCCTTGTAATCAGCTACAGCCTCGTCAGTAAGCTCGACCTCATACCGCATTATGGCCAGATTATAGCCAGAATATTGGTTGCCGGATAGTGCGCTCTAACGATTGCCGTGACCGGCGCCGGCCGAGAAGTTCGCTACGTAGCGCCGCTCAATACCCGGCGTCCGGTCCAGGGCATGGTTAGCTGCGACCATCCTAGCTCCTGTACGGGGTCTTGAGCGGCCCAAGAATGATGGACAAAAGCTTGCGAAGAACGTTGCGCTGATTTTCCGCGCGCCACCTACGGATGAACAATGCTATTGCCTCAGCTGCGGAACGCCGCTTATCCACAAGTCGCTGTTCAAATGCAGCCAGAAACCCAGAATTCTTCAGCACTCGGGAAGCACGCTCATAGTGGTCGATACAACGAGTGGTCAGGGGGTCAAGGTGGACATTGCCGAACTCTGCGAGGGATCTTGCCTTCGATTCGGTGACGTAAAAGGACTGCTTCATTACCCATTCGATCTCGCGACTTATCACATCTACCGCATCGTCATATGCGGCGCAGCACTCCCGAACAACTCCGTCCAAATGCATGCTCGAATGAAGCACCCCGCGTCGCGCGAATTCTGCCTGCGCCTTTCCGACGCGATCCTGCAGATCCGATACAACTCGTTCGATGGCTTGATTTAGCTTCGCCCCCGCGATTTCCAATAGGTCTTTCATGAGCAGCTAACGCCGGTGTTCAGCCGCGGGCCGAGCCCGCAGGGCGAGGACCGTCGGCTGGAACACCTTGTTGGCCCTCACTGTTGATACTCCTTGAGAACGCGCCTGCCTGCAGCGATACGATCCGTTCGAGCTGCATTGCGGAGGTCACCGAAAACCTTCAACGCTTCCTTGAACGGGTCGGCTGCGCCTTCCAGTTTGAGGGAGTGGCAGGCGATGTACCAGAGCTGAAACACCGACTCGTCCATGGACAGCTGACCGAGGCCTCCATGGCTCAACAGCTCTCCTGTGTTCATCACGGCGAAGAACGCCAATGATTCCGTGTCCGTCGGGTTGAGGTCCAACGAACCGTCAGGATCATTCTTGGCATGTTTCAGAAAATTCTGCGCTTTCCGCATGATATTGAAGTAATCGCCAGGAGCCAGCGCGTTCGCGTCTTGCGCGAAGCGATCCCAGGACTTCTCCGGAACCCTATGCTCCACGAGGTAGGTAAGGATGATTGAAGCGGCACCGAGGAGCGTATGCGCGACGATTGGATCGCCGCCATGAAATATGTTGTGGATGGCGGCTCGGAGCTGGCGTCGTGCCGCATCGAGCTTTCCGACCTTAATGACGCTATTCATGTGAGGGCCAACGATCCGCTTCACCGGTGCGAAACCAGCAAGCGAAGCGCCGCTGGTTGAGCGTCCGGTGCAAGCGGGGGTTCGGCGTCATTGCAAGTTTCGGCGCCGGAGAATTTCAGAAAATATCTTCACAAACCTTTCCGAACCGACGTCTGAATGGTCGATTCCATAGTGCTCGGTGATCGACAACCAGATCTTCGACGTGTCGGCCGAGCCCATGTCCGTAAAATCGCGAAGGTCGGACTCGTCGGTGATGAGGTACTCTCCCGGCTCAAGGTCAAAGATGTTCTCCATGAACGCATTCGTGAGCTGAGCAAAGGACTCAATTTGTTCCGTCGATGCGAATGTGATCCGCTTGCCTTCAAACGGCCCTCTTCGAGTGAACTTACGGTCTGCGCTCATAAGCAAAGCGTGGGATGCACCGTTGACGCCGAACGTTCCGGCTCACGCGCGGCGAGCCGTCGCTGTGGAGCCGGTTGTTAGATAGCGCATGCCAATTGCCACAGCAAATAGATCGTGTACCCGCCAATGATGAGTGGAAAGGCGAATTCTAGTATCCCGCGAATCCAACCGAGAGGAGTGGCAATTTGCCAGTATGGTTTCAGGTACCGTTGCATTGCGGTATCCAGTGTCTTTTCGAGGGCCGCTGTTGCAGCGGCTTTCCGCAGTTCGATGTCAGACCCGCTGTCCTGCGTGGGGGCTCCAATTGCTGCGAATAACTGATCGCGGTTCTCCATTGCTCTTTGACGCAGTCCAGCATTGCGCAGTGAAAGTTGGTGCTTTGAGAAATCTGATGATGCGTATACGAGAAAGGAGATCCAAAAATAAACAACTGCGCCGAGCAGAATGAGCACTAAGAACACGCGATGCTCCGGTGCGAAGTCGATATCTAGACCACTAATCCGATTCGGCACCAAGCCTGTCTTCTCCACAATAATCCCGAGCACCGACGACGCGAGTAATCCACTTCGGGTACGACGAGTCGTTGGCGCTAATGGATCCTGCAATCGGATCTCTGCGCTCGTTGGTGATTGCAATGGACTGTCCCGCTATCTAACACCTGAATTAAGCCGAACCGCGAAGCGGTTTCGGCTTGAATGAATTGTTAGGCCTACGCATCCCCGG
>MGYT01000059.1:0-2975 GCA_001801865.1 Gammaproteobacteria bacterium RIFCSPLOWO2_02_FULL_61_13 | reverse complement strand
CCAGCGCATCGAACCACAGCGGCCCATCGGCGCGTCCCGAGGTGGCCAACCAAGTGGTTTCCAATACAACCAGACCGGACATGATTAGCGCCGGAATCCGGCCATTTGCCGCGATCGCGGTCGCGACGACTGCGCCAATGGCAGATCCGACGCAAGAAAGGAATCCAGCGACTGCCAGCTCGCCGAATGGCGTCTCGTGCCAACCGACGCCGCCGAACCATGTTTCCTGCACAAGCGTGATAAGGCCACCCATCAGTGCATAGCCGATCACGACGGCGATCAACGTTCTAAGGAATCGCTTCATGGCGGATCTCCACATGCCTAACTAGAATTAGAGGACCTAAATGTCGCTTTACAAGGCGACATAATACTGTATATTTGTACAGTATTCATATTATACCTTTAGAGAATCAATAAGTTAGCCGAGTTTAGTACACCCTAAAAGCAAAAAGCAAACACACCTTGGAGATATCCATGGGTCGGAAACGACTGCTGGACGAAGTCCGCGACCGCCTGCGATTCAAGCACTATAGCCTCCGCACGGAGGAGGCCTATATTCATTGGATCAGGAGGTTCATATTATTTCACGGTACACGGCACCCGCGTGAGATGGGCGCGCCGGAGGTGGAAAAGTTCTTGACGCATCTGGCGGTGGTGGGAAAGGTTTCGGCGTCCACCCAGAATCAGGCCAAAAGCGCGCTGCTTTTTCTTTACCAGCAGGTGCTGGATCAATCGTTGCCCTGGCTTGAGGGCATTGAGACAGCCAAAGTTTCCAAGCGCCTGCCGGTGGTTCTGACTCGGCAAGAGATTGACGCCCTGCTTGTCCATGCCCGCGGCACCTGCGGCCTGATTCTGCGCCTGCTATACGGTACAGGCATGCGCATCATGGAATGTCTGCGATTGCGTGTGAAGGATGTGGACTTCGGTCGCAACGAAATCATTGTGCGCGAAGGCAAAGGCGGCAAGGAACGTGTAACCATGTTGCCAGACTCCCTGGCCGATGCGTTGCGCGGCCATTTGCTGCAGGTCCGGCAGTTGCATGAGGCAGATCTGCGCGCCGGGTATGGCGAAGTCTACTTACCCTTTGCATTGGCGCGAAAATATCCCAACGCTGGCCGATCCTGGCCCTGGCAGTACATATTTCCGTCGGCGCGCCGGTCAAAGGATCCGCGTTCTGCCCGTATAGGCCGGCATCACGCCGATGAGAAGGCTATCCAACGCGCCATGCGCCAGGCGCTGCGTACTGCCGAAATTCACAAACCAGCCACACCCCACACGCTGCGCCATTCTTTTGCGACGTACTTGCTGCAGTCCGGTTATGACATTCGTTCAGTTCAGGAGTTGCTCGGGCACAAGGATGTGAGTACCACAATGATCTATACGCATGTACTTAACCGCGGTGGACGCGGGGTGCGCAGCCCGCTCGATCTGCAGGCCTGCGCGCAGGATGAAGCCCTGCCGCCGGCAGGTGTGCGTGAGCCACGGGTGCCCTGGCGCGAATCATGGGGTCAGCGTCATAGAATCGCAGTTCAGCAACCTCCACTTGGTTGCGCGAGAGAACTTCACTGAACCTGCCCCCCTGATACTGGAACGGCAGGCTACGGCCTCCGCGCCAGTTCCTGATCAAACAACGCCTCCAGGCGAGTGTTGGTGCCGCGCATTTTATCCACCACGTCCCGGGCCCAATCGAAGTACTCGCGCCGTCGCGCCAGGTTCCAGTCCGCCGGCGGCGCGCGATTCATGTCACGCACGTTGCAAATCTTGTCCGCCAGTTTCACCAGTTTTGCGCCGTGGCTGATGTGCGCGGCGTGCTCCACCTGCAATCGCTTGCGCTCCGCCTTCAGCAGGGACTTGTCGTCGGTGACCTCCATGACAATCGCCGCGATGGCGGGCCCGAATTCCCGTTCCAGTTCCGCTGCAGTGGTTTCCGTGTCCTCCACGGTGTCATGCAGAATCGCTGCCACCAGGATGACGGGATCCTTCACGCCGCCTTCGCGCGCCAGCAGCCCCGCCAACTGGATGGGATGATTGATGTAGGGCGTCGCATCCACGTCCTTGCGCCGCTGGTCACGGTGCTTGTGCGCCGCGAATTCGAGGGCGTGGAAGAGAACGGGGAGGGGTTCGTTCATGATCGCAACCGACCAGCGGTCCGGGGTACGCCATACAGGCGGTAGAATATGGAATATGGAATATGGAATGTGGGGCAGTACACTTAATCATCCAGGGCAATCTTCCCCATATTCTATATTCCATATTCCAAATTCCATCCTGCTATTTTGCGTATTCCTCCTCGCCGCCTGCGGCAGCCACGAATCCAACCTGGAATCGGGCGCGCGGGAGCAGGTATTTCATTTCGGCAACGGCGACGAACCCCAGGATCTGGACCCGCAGACGGTCACCGGGATACCGGAGACGCACATCGTCTTGGCGTTGTTCGAGGGCCTGGTATCCAAGGACCCGGCGGACCTGAGCGCCCGGCCCGGCGTCGCTGAGCGCTGGACGATATCGTCGGACCAACGCATCTATACATTCACTCTGCGCCCCGATGCACGCTGGTCCAATGGCGAGCCATTGACCGCAGCGGATTTTGTCTGGTCCTGGCGCCGTGCGCTGACCCCCGCCCTCGGCAACCTGTATGCCTACATGTACTTCCACATTCGTAATGCGGAGGCGTTTCATCGCGGCACAATTTCAGATTTCACCCAGGTGGGGGTCCGGGCCCTGGATGACCGCACGCTGGAAGTGGAATTGAATGAGCCGGTGCCCTGGTTCCTGCAACTGCTGGATCACCACAGCTTCTATCCGGTCAACCCGCGGGTGATCGAGCAATTCGGCGCCATGGACGAGCGCGGCACACACTGGACCCGCCCCGGCAATTTCGTCGGCAACGGGGCATTTGCGCTGGATGAGTGGCAGTTGAACCGCAGGCTGACCGTGAAGCGAAATCCCCATTATTGGGACGCGGCCAATGTGCG
>MGYT01000058.1:6769-7082 GCA_001801865.1 Gammaproteobacteria bacterium RIFCSPLOWO2_02_FULL_61_13 | reverse complement strand
CCGAATCAAACATGCCGCCCAGGTAGGCCCCGGGGCTGAGGCCGAACAGCAGGACGCCGACGAAATACCCGCCGCCGATACCGACCGCAATGAAGATCGCGGTTAACAGCGGCACCGAAATCAGCGCCGCCAGCAGGCGCGGGGCAATCAGGTATCGGTAAGGATCCACGGCCATGCAATCCAGGGCGTCGATCTGATGTTCGCTGCGCATGATGCTGATCTCGGCGCACACGGCAGACCCGGCCCGGCCGATGATCACCAGCGCGGTAATCACCGGGCCCAGTTCCCGCACCAGGCTCAGTCCCACCGCGGC
>MGYT01000058.1:4614-6737 GCA_001801865.1 Gammaproteobacteria bacterium RIFCSPLOWO2_02_FULL_61_13 | reverse complement strand
CCGGCACAGAGAAATATCCCGGCGCGGCCCAGACGCGCAATACGGTCTGCGATGTGCTCCAGGATTTGGGTCGGACGCACCAATTCCACGGCTATTCTGCCTCCCCGGTCAGGGTGCGCAGATAGCTGTCCGCATCCAGTTCCTCCTGGTGCGGCGAACGGTTCAGCATTTGTACGATGCGGCGATCCGTGCTGGCGCGGATTTCATCCGGTGTGCCGGTGAGCAGGTTGCGACCGCCATGCATGACCATGATGCGGTCGGCGATGTTGAACACGCTTTGCAGTTCGTGGGTGATGATTACGATGCTCATGCGCATGGCGCTGCGCAGGTCCAGGATCAAGCGGTCCAGTTCCGCGGCGCTGACCGGGTCGAGCCCGGCGCTGGGCTCGTCAAAGAAAAGCAATTGCGGGTCCATGACCACGGCCCGGGCCAGGCCGGCGCGTTTCAGCATGCCGCCGGAGAGCTGGGCCGGCATCAGGTCCTCGTGTTCGGCGAGGCGCATGAAATTCAGCTTCATGCGCGACATGATGCGGATGGTATTCAGATCCAGCTTGGTGTGTTCGTGCAGCGGCAGTTCGACGTTCTCGCGCACTGAGAGGGAACTGAACAAAGCGCCATTCTGGAATGCCACCCCCAGGCGTTTGCGCAGGCGGTACAAATCCGGGCGCGCCAGTTGCGCCAGATCTTCGCCGAGTACGCGCACGCTGCCGCCGCTCTGTCGCTTCAGGCCGAGGAGATGGCGGAACAGCGTGGTCTTGCCGCAGCCGCTGTGACCCATGATGACCATGATCTCCCCGGGCTGGACGGTCAGGTTGACGTCGAACAGTACCTGGCGCGATCCATAGTGGCTGCACAGGTCGCGCGCCTCTATGACCGCTGGTGCCGCGGCCGCTCCGGTGGCGGCACTGGAGATCTGGTCCGGGGTCGGCAAGGAGGCCGGTTCGTCGCTCACCGGCCCGGATCGGCGCGGCTGCGTATTTCCTGCATCAGCGTCGTGGCCTGCTCGCGCTCTGCATCACCCACTTCCGCGCTCAACGAGTCGCGGCGCCTTTGATCCATGGGATTGCCGGAATCCGCCAGGATCATGAACCAGGCCAGGGCCAGCGGCCGGTTCTGCTCAACGCCCTCGCCGTTCAGGTACATCAAGGCGAGGTTGCGCTGCGCCGTGGCATACCCCTTTAATGCGGCGCGCCGATACCATTCCGCGGCCTGCGTGGGGTTTGCCTCCACACCCTCGCCGTATGCATAGGCGACACCGACGCGGTACTGCGCCAGGGCATGGTCTTGTTCGGCGGCGGCATGGAACAGTTTGAAGGCTTCCTGTTTTACCCCGGGGCCGCCATCGTCAGCCAGCGCCAGGGCCAGTCCGTGCTGGTAGGTGGTTTCTGCATCCGGAGCCGTGGCCGCTGCCTGTGTTTCAGCTTGCACCTCTGGTGCCGGCGCCTCCGCTGCCGCCGGAGTTATTTCCGGTTCCGGTTCAGCCGGTGCCGGCGTGGCGGCGTCGGCGTCCGCTGCCGTCTCCGCCGGTGCCTCCGCAGTGGCCTCAGGCGTTTCGTCCTTTTTGCCGAACAGCCGTCCGAAGAATGACTTCTTCTCCTTTGGTTCTTCCGCTGTCTGCCCTTCTGCTGTTTGCGTTTCGGCCTCGGTATCTTCAGGTTCTTCAACGTCACCAGCAGGTTCTTCCGCGGGTTCCTGGCCCTGTTCCGCCACGCGCCGCAGATTTTCCAGGTTGTGACGCGCCGCATCGTGTCCCTGGGCAGCCGCCTTCTCATACCAGGCGGTGGCCTGCGTGTCGTCCTGCTCCACGCCTTCGCCCATCAGGTACATGTTGCCCAGGCTGTACTGGGCCTCCGCGTATCCTCTTTGCCCGGCGCGCCGGTACCAGGCAGACGCCGCTGCATAATCGCGCTCTGTGCCCAGGCCCTGGTGCAGCAACGACGCAAGGTGAAACTGGGACTCCGGGTCGCCCTGATCCGCCAACCCGCGCAATGTGGCCAACGCCCGTTCATAGTTTCCGTCGCGCACGTCTTCCAGCGCACCGGCGCGAACAGCCGGATCAATCTCGCCGATCGCTCCGGAATCTTCCGGATACATTTCCTCCCCGGCCGCGGCAACCGCTCCTT
>MGYT01000058.1:4432-4604 GCA_001801865.1 Gammaproteobacteria bacterium RIFCSPLOWO2_02_FULL_61_13 | reverse complement strand
CGTATCCGCTGCAGCGGTGGACGCAGCACTTTCTTCAGGCATGGCGCCGCCGGCGGATTCGTCCGCGGTCGCAGGGGCGTCTGCTTTTTTCCCGCCACCGAACAGGCGCCGGAAGAATCCGCTTTCCTCGCTTTCAATGCTGCCCGCGGCGGCAGC
Source organism: Gammaproteobacteria bacterium RIFCSPLOWO2_02_FULL_61_13 (assembly GCA_001801865.1). Taxonomy (GTDB): domain Bacteria; phylum Pseudomonadota; class Gammaproteobacteria; order Eutrophobiales; family Eutrophobiaceae; genus 2-02-FULL-61-13. The sequence continues at coordinate 4,448 of MGYT01000058.1, read as the reverse complement.
GCTGCCGCTGGCCAGA
>MGYT01000058.1:2496-4405 GCA_001801865.1 Gammaproteobacteria bacterium RIFCSPLOWO2_02_FULL_61_13 | reverse complement strand
TCTGCGGGCGGCGCTGGTTCGATCGCGGTACTCGGGGCAGCCTCGGGGAGTTCGGCCATGGCGGCTTCTTCCGGGACATCGCCCGCGGTACTGGTAGATTCCTCAACCGGCGGCGCCTCGGCAGTTGCCTCGGCGGCAACGGGTTCTTCCTTCGCGCCACCAAACAGCCGGCTGAAGAACCCGCGTTTCTTCTCATCGGGTGCCGCATCCGCGGCAACATCGGTCGCGGCGGATTCCGTGCCACTGGATTCCTGCGCAGCATCGCCTTCGGCAATAGTGGGTGCGGCAGTGTCTGCGGAAGCCGGGGCGGACGCCGGCGCAGCTTGACCCGGTACCGGCCAGCCGCTGTCGGCGACCTCTGCCTCCGGTTCAACCGGTGCCTCGGCCGGCGGCTGGTCCGCGGTCGGTTCCGGGAGTTCCGTTGCTTGCGAGGGCTCCGTTACCTCCGGGATCTCTGTCGCTGCCGCGGCAGATTCTTGCACCGGGATGTCGGTCGCGGTTTCACTCGCCGGCGGGGTATCACCGCCACCAAACAGCCGCGCGAAGAAGCCACGCTTCTTCGCCGGTTCGGTTTCCGTTAATGGAGTTGTTTCTTCCATGGCCGGTTCCATCTGGGCGGGGTCCGCAGCCATTGATTCCGCTTCCGGCGTGACGGTGTCCGCCAGTGCCGGTTCCGCTGCGGCCGGTTCGGCGTCGGCGGAGGGTGAAGACGCCGTGGGAACTTGCGACTCAATGTCATCCATGGCCATCAATTCCGAGGCGCCGGGCTCCGCTGCGGAATCCTCCGTGGGGACTTCACCTTCAGCCACGGTTTCGGCTGTCGCGTCCGGTTCTGCCACCACTTCGGTTGGCTCCGGCGGCGCTGCTTCCTGCGGTGCAGGTTTGAACAGGCGCCGGAAAAAACCGCCCACGCCACCCTTTCCGGACTCGTCTGCAACCGGGGCGGTAGGTTCCACCGGGGCTGCATCCGAAGCGGCAGCGGCGACCTCCGCCCCGGGCGTGGTCGTTTCAGTCTGGGGTGCTGTTTCTTCCTCCGGTACCGTAGCGGGCGGGATCACCTCAGTGCTGGTTGCTGCCGCAGCCGGTTCAGTTTTTTCTTGCTCCAGCTTCAACAATTCGTCCCGTTCCACGCTGAACATTTCTTTTGATTCAGCCGCAGGCGGGGGCGTTACTGGAGTGGTTTGCGCGGTTGCCGCAGGAGCCGGAGTCGGCGCAGGTACGGGCACCGGTGCAGGCGCGGGTGTGGTTGCCGGTACCGGTGCAGGTGCCTGTGTGGTCGTGACAGGCGCGGCCGGTGTGGGCCGCAATGCGGTACCGGCGCGCGCCGCGGCCGCGGTGGCCCGCTCCAGACTCGACAGTTCATTTTGCGCAGCGGCATAGCCCTGATCCGCGGCGAGGCGGAACCAGCGCCGGGCCTGGTTATAGTCCTGCGGGACGCCCTTGCCGGAACGGTAAAGCGAGCCAAGATTATATTGTGCGACCGCATCTCCCTTGTCCGCGGCCAGCCGGTACCACTTCACCGCCTCGGCCATATCCTGGGGGATGCCGTCACCGGTGTGAAACATACTGCCAAGCTGGACCTGCGCGCGCGCATAGCCCTGGTCAGACGATTGCCGAAACCACTTTTGCGCCTCCTTGGAATCCTGGGCCACGCCTTCCCCATAGAGGTACGAAAGACCCAGGCTGTACTGCGCGACCATGTGCCCCTGCTCGGCAGAGCGTCGATACCAGGTCACTGCTTCCTTCAGATCCTGCTTGATGCCCTCACCGAAGGCGTACGCCACTGCGAGGTTATATTGGGCGTCGCGATCCCCTTGCACGGCGGCCTTGCGATTCCAGTTAACCGCCTCCGGATAACTTTGGTTTACCCCTTCGCCGACGTAGTACATGTACGCCAGGTTGACCTGGG
>MGYT01000058.1:1091-2465 GCA_001801865.1 Gammaproteobacteria bacterium RIFCSPLOWO2_02_FULL_61_13 | reverse complement strand
ATATTCGGCGACGGCGGCTTGCAGATCCCCGCGCGCCTGGGCGTCCCGGGCACTTTGAATATCTGCAAGGGCGAGGGGGGGGAGCAACAGGGCCAGCGTGAAGACAAGCATTCGAGACATGATGGGTTCAATCCCCTTTGGGAAGCACACTAAACACAAATTATGGACAAAAAACCCTCAGAAAACCACTAGATATGGTGGTTCAGGCATCCCGGATGCGCCGGTCCTCCGCCCGAATGGCGGTGCGGCGACGCAAAGCAGTATTTCTGCGGCCGGCTGGCCTTGGTTCCCGTACTCGGAAACAGGCAGGATTCTCCGCCCATACTGATGCCTCAGACCCGGAAAATTTCCGGAAGTTTACGCGGGCCGACAGATTTGAACCGCAGTGATTCTGCCGGCGTGACGTTCGCCCGTTATCGCAATGCGGCGCCGGCACCGTGGCAACCATCTGCGACTTCATGCACAATCGCCGTTCATAATCGTCTTAAGAAAAAGGATTCAACACTCATGCGCAATCTCATGGCTTCCTTATTGATCAGTTTCGGCGCACTGGCAACCGTAAGTCCGGGCGTCCTGGCCCAGGATGGTGATGACCCGGGCCCCGTCGTCATGGATACCGTCAACCAGGTACTGACGGTTCTGCGTGATGCGAAGGCAGCGGAAGATGACAAACGTGGCCGTGTCTATGCCCTGGTGGAAGACCGTATAGATTTCGAGGGCATGTCGCGCCGCATATTGGCGGTGGACTGGAAGAATCTCGACCAGGCACAGCGAACCCGGTTCCAGGAGCTGTTCAAGCAATTGTTGCTGGACAGCTATTGGGTGCAGATGCGCAAGTACAAGGATGAGAGGGCGGAATATGTCACCGCGATCCTGGAAGGGGATACCGACGCCACGGTGGATACCATCATTGTCTCGGGCACGCTTGAGATCCCGGTCACCTACCGCATGGAAAAGTTGAACGGCAAATGGATGGCCTACGACATCCTGGTGGAATCCCTGAGCCTTACCAGCAATTACCGCAATGAATACCGCAACGTGATCAAGTCCAAGGGCATTGACGGCCTGTTTGCACGCATGCAGGCGCAGATCGACTACGTAAAAGCCAATTGAACGGGAACTAAGTGGACGGGGACAGGATTCAATCCTGCCCCCGTTTTTTCAGGCCAGTAGTCCGCCGATAAGCCCGCCCAGTAACAGGGTCGGAATGCAGACCAGGTAAATCAGCAGCGTACCGCCGGCAAAGAATGCGCCGACGACCGGGATGCCGGTCAGCAGCGTGCCGCCAAAGAACAGCGCCACGGCCAGCAGCACGCCGGGCAACAGGGCGGCGAGGATCCCGCGCCACGCACTGCCCGCCAGTTTTCCTCCGAC
>MGYT01000058.1:750-1071 GCA_001801865.1 Gammaproteobacteria bacterium RIFCSPLOWO2_02_FULL_61_13 | reverse complement strand
CCACGCCGGGCAACCAGATTAACAGCAGGGAAAGGACCAGCATCCAAAACATTGCCGCTATCAGACTGCCTTGCGTCTCTGGCATAAAGAATCCTCGGAGACATCAGAATCAAAGTCATAAGTTACAAGTTTTAAGTCACAAGGACAATAAAGTCACAAGTGATTAGTCATAAGTCCCCATGACTTCACCTGCACGGCGAACGAAAAGTACGGCCGCATTGCGACTACTGGAGAACACCAACTTCTGGCGCATCCGCCGCGATCGCTTCCAGGAAGTGTACGTCCACATGAGCGGTGCGAATCCACTGGCCTGAACTGAGT
>MGYT01000058.1:0-744 GCA_001801865.1 Gammaproteobacteria bacterium RIFCSPLOWO2_02_FULL_61_13 | reverse complement strand
GAATTACCTCAGTCAGGCAGTATTGGAAGGCGGTCAATGAAGGTGTATCGTAACTCCATGATGTACAGCGAAAAGAAGGCAGCCCAGGTAGCGGCTTTCCTCCTGTTCCGCGCTGGCGGCACATTGAAGATACTCAAGCTCATGAAGCTGATGTATCTCGCCGAGCGCGAGTCCTTTGCCACATACGGCGAACCCATGATCGGCGACCTCCTCTACTCCATGGAGCACGGGCCGGTTTTGTCGTCCACGCTCAACCACATCAACAACTTGATTGAATCGCAACCGGGCGGATGGGAATCGTGGATCAGCGACCGCGAGAATCATCTGGCCGGACTGCGCAAGAATGAAGACCCGATTTCCCAACAGACGCAATTGAGCGATGCCGACCTGGGGATTCTGGATAAGATCTGGGCCGAATATGGACACCTGTCCGGGAGCCAGCTTCGCAATCTGACCCACAAGATATGTGCCGAGTGGGAGGATCCGGATTATTCCTCCATGCCCATCCCCTATACTCGAGTGCTCAAGTGCGTGGGGTATGACGCCGAGGTTGCCGCCGAACTCAACCAGCGCATTCAGGACCAGCGCAGATTGGAAGAAATTCTGGCCCAAGCGTGCGCTTAGGTTGTGCCGGATTGGGTCTGCTCGTTTCGTTGCCCGTAATGATGAGCTTCCCAGCCGTGGCCGCCTTGACCCAGTTGCGCAGCATCTGCTCTACCAGGCCAAGCTCTCTGGCAACTACCC
>MGYT01000057.1:18774-19193 GCA_001801865.1 Gammaproteobacteria bacterium RIFCSPLOWO2_02_FULL_61_13 | reverse complement strand
AGCGATCAAGGCGGCGAAACGGCAGTATTCTGCGCCGATGTGACGGAGCGAACCGGGGTCGAAGCGGCAGTCGCGGCGGCCACAGAACAATTGGGGCCCATTTCCATACTGGTCAACAACGCCGGCCGCGCGAAGCCCTACGGCCCCATCGGCGCTGTCGATCCCGATGCGTGGTGGCAGACCCAGGCGATCCATGTGCGGGGGGCACTGCTGTTCATGCACGCGGTAATACCATCAATGCAAGCGCGCTCGGGCGGACGGATAATCAATGTTGCCTCCCGCGGCGGGGTCGAGATCGCGCCCATGCTGTCGGCGTACTGCGTGGCCAAGGCGGCCCAGATCCGCCTGACCGAACACGTGGATGCCGAGGGTCGCGCGCACGGGATCCGCGCCTTTGCCATCCAGCCGGGGACCATCAT
>MGYT01000057.1:12466-18763 GCA_001801865.1 Gammaproteobacteria bacterium RIFCSPLOWO2_02_FULL_61_13 | reverse complement strand
CCTGAAGGCAATCCTCAATGAGGATCCTGCCGCAGGCCTGCAACGGGTCGGTGAATTCGCAGTGGCGCTGGCTTCAGGCCGCTTTGACATCCTGTCCGGCCGCTACCTGGACATTGCCTGGGACCTGGACGCGCTGGCCCGGGAAGCGGCAGCGAAGGCGCCGCGATGAGTTCCATCGGCCCCCGGGACAATTACCCCGCGTTCGGCACTATCCAGTAACGGACTGACTTATTACCATGGCCCGTATGAAGAAGAAGAAGAATGCCATCCGCGGAAAACGCCGGGACAAGCGCGGCGAGATCCTGGGTATCGCCGCCGATTATTTCCTGGCCCATGGGTACGAGGGCACCAGCATCAACGAGATGGCGCGCGAGTCCGGGATCTCCAAGGAATCCATTTACCGGTATTTCCGCAGCAAGAAGAAATTGTTCGGGGCGGTCATTGATCGGGAGCTTGAAGACTACCAGACGCGCCTGCGGGCCGTTTCCCACGCGCGCACAGGCTCGCTGCGCAAGCAGCTGCTGGGGATTGCAGAGACCCTGCTGGAAGTCATTACCACGGATCGCACGCTGGGCCTGCGACGGCTCATATTCCAGCAGGCCAGCCACAATCGGGAAGTGGGAAGGCATTATTTCCAGATCGGCCCGGGACAGGCCTATCGGCATCTCAATACATTGTTCTCGACTCATGCCGGCCGTTCCGGCTTCAGCCCAGCGGATTTGAGTCGGCATTTCCTCGCGCTGGTATTGCATTTCCCGCTGTTACAGCGCGAATGCGCGATCCGCCCTTCGTACAAGGCGTCACAGATCAGCGAGATCGCTTCACGTGCCGTGGACGCTTTCATGCGCGCCTTTTTGCGCACCAACGGCAGGAATTGATCCGGTAGTATCGGCCCGCCGTGTCACAAGGTGGGTTAGGCGCAACGCGCCGTAACCCACCAATTCGGTTGAGATTCCCTAAGTTCGTCCGGGTTCGATGCGCAGGAACAGTAAAACGATCGCGGCCGACAACGAGCCGAGCGCCATGATGAAGGCCACGGTCGACAACCCGACCCCGCCGTTGAACAGGAATCCCGCGATGATCGGCGACAGCACGGCGCCACCCCGACCCACTCCCACCGCAATGCCCGTACCGAATGCGCGCACGTGGGTGGGAAACGCGCTGGCGAAAATGGCATAAAGTCCGACGATGCCCGCGTTGGTGAAGAAGCCGGCGATCCCGCAGACCCATGCCAGTGCCTCCAGGTCCGCCGGGCTGCGACCGAACAGCATGACCATGAGCGAGGACAGCAGCAGGATGCCGATCATCATCGGCTTCAAGGCCATGCGCAGCGTCAGCAATCCGAACACCGCACCGCCGGCGGCGCCACCGACACTGGTCCACACCAGGACGCCCGCGGCCGCGGACGCCGGGAATCCCATGTCAACGATGATCTTCGGCGCCCATTTGATGACGAAGTAAAAGGACGTCACGTGGAAGAAATACGCGGCGGTCACGATGATCGTCGTTGCCAGCAAGCTGCGCGTGAATACGTCGGACAACGATCGCCGGCGCTCTTCGTGGGTGATGACAGGAAGCGCGTCGACGACCGGCTTCTGCATTCTTGCCAGCACGCGATTGACCCGCTGCAAGGCGCCCTGCGGTTGTTTTTGCGTGAGCCAGTGCACGGACTCCGGCAGCAACCAGTACGCCAGTGGAATGCACAGCGCTGTCAGCGCCGCGCCGAAATAGAAAACGGATCGCCAGTCAAATTCCCGCAACAGGATTGCAACGACAATACCGCCAAGGACCGCGCCAACCGGGTAACCGATGGCCATCAACGAGATACTGAGATGGCGCCAGCGCAGATTGGAGAACTCCGCGGCGACGGCGTTGATGGACGCGAGCATGCCGCCGATCCCAAGGCCCGTGATCACGCGCCAGATAGACAATTCCAGGACGCCGTGTGCCGCCGTCGCCATGAACATCCCGATCGCCATGACCGCGAGGCAACCCAGAATCGTCGGCCGCCGCCCGCACCGGTCCGCGACACCGCCCAGCAGGATCGAACCCAGGCACATCCCCAGCAATTCCATGGACAGGACGATACCCAGTGCGGCGCGGTCCATGCCCCACTCCGCCGCGATTCCCGGCGAGGCGAAGCTGATGGAAAGTACGTCAAATCCATCCAGCGCATTGAGCCCGAACGTGATCGCGATGACCACGACCTGCGGCAGGGTCATCGGCGTATTCGACAGCGACACGCGCGGATCAGCGGCCAAGGTCGTATCCCCGGTTGTGCTTCAGACTGGATGCGGTGGGCATTCGGACGACCGGCAACGACCGGTTTTGTCGTGGCGGGTGATCGCCACGTGATTCCCCTTTCAGCGGACGTGCCCCGTGAAGGTACGCAGTGCGGGATTGGTCCGGTCGGGCATCGTGAGCGCTGCTGCCACGCCTGGGCGAGCGCGCATGCGTTCGGCCCAGTCCAGCAGTCGCGGACAACGCTGTGGCGTGCCGATCTCCGGGAACATCCGCGCCAGCATCATCCCGCAATGCGAGAAAAAGTTGGCATCGGCCAGCGTGAACATGTCCCCGGCCAGCCATGGCGTCGTACCCAGCTGCGCCTCGACCTTGTCCACCGCGACTTCAATCTTGCGCGTCGCGTTGGCCAGGTCCGCCTCGCTGAACCCGGAACGCGCGGTGCGCCACTTTTCCCGCTGTTCATGCAGCGGGATGCGCGCCACCAGGCGCTCGAATTCACCCGACTCGATGCCGCGGGCGATGACACCGATCATGCGATGCCAGCCCCACATGGAGACGAAATTCATCACGTGCTCGTCGATGAACTTGTTCCAGTAACGCATGCGCGCCTTGCCGAGCGGATCGGCGGGGCGCAGCGGCGGCGTATCGGGAAAGGCGTCCTCGAGATACTCGTTGATGACGGTGGTATGGGTGATGATCGCCCCGTCATGCTCCAACACCGGAACCTGTCCCTCGGGATTGAGCTTCAGGAACCACGGTTCGTGCTGCTCGAATTTGTGCAGGTCAACGTAAACGCTTTCAAATTCGATGCCCTTTTCCTTCAGCGGGATCAGGGACTTCAGCGAATTGGCAACCGGTTCGGCGTGGTAAAGCTTGAGTGACATCCTGATGCTCCGCGCCGCTGAACCGTTCAGCTTTTCGCCGTCCGCCAACCCTCCGCGTACGATTCCCGGGCCACCTCGGAGTACGGCACCGGGCTGACGATGGCCCGGAGCTCGGTCTGCACATGGCGCTCGACCACCGGTTTCGAAGATCCGCCGCCTTCCTCGCCCCAGATCAGCCTGACCTCGGTGCCGGGCTTGCTGTGCGCGATATCCACCATCCCAAGCGAGAGCATTGACCGTTCATTGACGCTGTAGCCGCAGAACGTGGAGACTCCGACCATCTTGCCGCCGAGCATGAGCTTGTCATACGGCCAGGTTCCGTAGTTTGACAGCGGCAGGTCGATATACTTGGCCCGGTCGCCCTTCTGGAACATCGTGCCGATGGCTCGCGTGACGTCCTCGCCGTTCCAGGCCAGCGTCACCTTTTTCCAGCGCGGCGCCTCCGCCATCTTCTGCAATGCTTCCTTACCGGGGAAGTCATGGTCGAATTTGACGAAGGGACCGTAGCCGAGATCGTAGGGCGTCAGGTAGTAGTCGGCGAAATTGTTGCTGTAATAACTGCCCGCGAGCGAGCCCGTACCCTCGTAACCGTTGGCGGGCAGCCATTGCCGGTAAGCCTTCATCTTCTCGCCCGTGAACACCGCCGGCAGGGGGCAGGGGATCCAGCCGGACTCAAGGGTATTGGTGGCATAGGTCCGTGCGCCCACATTCACGATCCCGAATTCCTTGCCGCCTTCCAGTATGGCGGCCTTGATCTCGTCGCCCTCCGCGGCCGGACCCCATATCTCGAGGCCGGGCACACCGGACATGCCGTGATGCAGCGCGCGCACCTTGCGGCCGGCAATGTTGATCTCGCCCATGTTGAAAAACTTTATCGGCGGCAGCGGCCCGCCGTTTAGTTTCTGCAGCACCTTGTTGGCATTGGGGCCTTGCACCTGGTAGCGGTAAAGCTTGCGGCCCTTGGGATTGACCACGGTGCGTTCGTCGCGCTCCACCGAGACCTTGTAGCCGCCGGTCTCGCAATGGAATTGCACCCAATTGTGCGCCGACGGGCGCCCGACCAGGCTGAACAACTCCTTGTCCAGGTAGAAGAGAATGGCGTCGCCAATCACGTAGCCGTCGTAATTGCAGGCGACGAACTGCTTGGCCTTGTTGACCTCAAAACCCTTGAAGCTGTTCACGCCGAGATCGGACAACACTTTCAGCGCATCCGGCCCCTTGAGGTACATGTCCGTCATGTGATGGGACTGGTCAAACAGGCTGCAGGTCTCGCGCCACGACTTTTGCTCGTCCCGCCAGTTGGAAAACTCCGCCTGCACCTTGGGATAGACATACGGCCCAATTTGCGAATTGCGCGCCAAATCAACCGGATTCTTGACCGATTGCAACAGCTCTTCCAGGTTTTTATGACTCATGACTGCCGATGACCTCCCAATGTTTAATCGCTGCGCTTAGTTATTGCCCGCGCATTCTAATTAACTGGTACTCATAGTTCTACAAACGCCGAACACAAGTGCGGAGTATGAACAAATACGGTTAATGGGCTTCGAGACCGAATAATGCTTCCGCGTTGGTCTGGAAAAATCGCCGGCGGCATTCCGCATCCATCGGCACCTCATCCGACGCCGCCACTTCCGCGGCAACGTACTGATAAGGATAGTCCATTGCGTATAGCACATGCGTATCGCCGAGCACCTCCTGGCAGAAGCGGATCGCCGGGGCCCAGGGCATGCCGCTGGTGGTGACATACACGTTTTCACGGAGATAGGCGGAAACCGGCTGGCGCAGGGGCTTGAGGAACGGATAACGGTTGGCACGGATGCTGGCCTGGTGCATGTAATCGAGCCGGTAGAGCCAGAAGGGCAGCGCCTCGCCCAAGTGGCCCAGCACCAGCTTCAACTTCGGAAATCGATCGAAGACCCCCGCGGTTATCATCGACAGCGCGTGCATGCCGGTCTCGACGGCAAACCCGTAAATGGCCCCGTCCAGGCCGCGCTCCAGCAGCGGCTGGATCATCCCCCGCGACGGCGTATTCGGGTGCAGGTAGATGGGCACATCCAGCGCTTCCGCCGCCTCGCATATTTCCCAGAACTTCGCGTCGTTCAGGTATTCGTGGCGGGTGTGCGAATTGATGATGACACCGCGGAATCCGAGTGTGCGCACGCAGCGCTCGATCTCCTGCGCGGCATGCGCCGGGTCCTGCGGCGCGCAGGCCGCCAGGCCCACGAAACGCTGCGGGTGCCGCCGCACAGCGTCGGCCAGCTGGTCGTTCGCAAGCACGGACAGCGACTTGGCGGTTTCCGCATCGAAAACCTGGACACCCGGGGACGTCAGCGACACCACCTGCATGCTGATGCCCGTCGCATCCATGTCGGCGATGCGGTGTGCGTCCAGGTCCTGCAGGCGTTCAATGATAAACGTGGCGCGCTCGGAGCGGCTGCCGGAATAAAAACCCCACATGCTCATGAATCCCGGGTCGTCATTACGCCCACTGGCGAGCAACTCGCGATACATGCGCAGCATTTCCGGCGGCGCAAAGGCTTCCTCGGTGGCAATGCGCCGGTAGGCATCAATAAACGAAACGCTGTCGCCCATCTTCATACCTCGCTGACAATTCTGGTGACCATACCGGCCTCGGGCCGCTCGCCGCGAAGAGCGAGTGTAAATCCTATCGACGCCTTTTTCAGCCCGGTGCCCCGGGATGGGAGATGGCACACGCCGCACCACGCGCAGCGCAATAAATCGCCTGCCGGCAATATTTCACATCCCGGCATCAGGGGTGCATCATGCCCGTCATAACCCGGAGACAGACCCATGGGCACAACAATAATGTATGACCAGCACGGGCACGTGGCGGTGATTACGCTAAATCGCCCCGACTCCCTGAACTCCTTCAACCAGGAAATGCGCCTGGACCTGATGGCAGCCACGTCCCGGGCGCGCCGCGATGCCTCGGTCCGCGTCGTGGTGCTCACCGGCGCCGGGCGGTGCTTCAGCGCCGGCGCCGATTTGAAGGCCGGGTTAAGAAATGGTGCACAGGTCGAACAGTGGCTCAACGAGGAATACAAACCCAGCCTGATGGATCTCTATGAGATGCAGAAACCGGTCATCGCCGCAGTGCATGGTTTTGCCGCCGGAATTGGCCTTTCCTATGCGCTGGTGTGTGACC
>MGYT01000057.1:8451-12435 GCA_001801865.1 Gammaproteobacteria bacterium RIFCSPLOWO2_02_FULL_61_13 | reverse complement strand
GGGCTGGCAAACCGCCTCGCGGCCGATGACCAGGTGCTGCCTGAGGCGCGCGCCTGGGCGGATGGACTGGCGCAGCGCGCCCCGTTGGCGCTGGCCCGCACCAAGCAGGCCATGCACGCGGCGGCGCACCTGGATTACCCGCAGATCATCGGCAACGAGGCGGCACTGCAAAAGTTGTGCATGGACAGCGCCGACAGCCGCGAAGGCATCGCGGCATTTCTGGAAAAACGCAATCCGGAATTCAAGGGGATGTGAGAAGCAGTTCCCTTGACTTCGAATCAGCCCCACAACTAAATAGCAGGCCACATGTCCATTCTCTGGCAGCCCTCGCCCCGCCATATTGAAGGCGCCCGCCTGACGGAGTTTCAGCGCTTCGTGAGTGGCCGAACCGGGCTGAAATTCCCCGATTACGCGGCGCTGCACGCCTGGTCGATCGCAGATCGCGAGGCATTCTGGCCGGCAGTGTGGGATTTTTGCGGCGTCATCGCCTCGCAGCGCGGGGAACGCGTGCTGGTGGATGGAGATCGCATGCCCGGCGCCCGTTTCTTTCCCGACGCGCAGCTGAATTTCGCCGAAAACCTGTTGCGCCGCCGGGACGATGGCGACGCCATCATCTTTCAGGGCGAGAACGGCATCGGTACGCGATTGTCCTGGCGCGAGCTGTATGAAGAGGTGTCGCGCACGGCACAGGGGTTTCGCGCCGCCGGCATCCAGCCCGGGGATCGCATCGCCGCGCTGATGCCCAATATCCCGGAAACGGTGGTCGCAGCGTTGGCCAGCGCCGCCGTTGGCGCCGTGTGGTCCTCGTGCTCGCCGGATTTCGGCGTGCAGGGTGTGCTGGACCGGTTCCAGCAAATCGAGCCGAAATTGCTGATCACCTGCGACGGCTATTTTTACAACGGCAAGCAGGTGGATATCGTCGACAAACTGCGCGAGATCGCCGGTGGCCTGCCCAGCGTGAAGCAGATTCTCATCGTGCCGTTCCTGCACGCGAACACCGATACGACGCTGACCACCGGCGGCATCCACCGGGCGCGGTTGATGGTGGACACCACGGCGCGCTTCACCGCCGGCGAGATCGAGTTCGCGCAGCTGCCGTTTTCCCACCCGCTTTATATCGTGTTTTCCAGTGGCACCACCGGGCTGCCGAAGTGCATCGTGCACAGCGCGGGCGGGACGCTGTTGCAGCACCTGAAGGAACATCAATTGCACTTCGACGTCCGCCCCGATGATCGCGTGTTCTGGTTTACGACCCTGGGCTGGATGATGTGGAACTGGCTGGTCAGCGCCCTCGCCTCCGAGGCAAAGATCCTGTTGTACGACGGTTCGCCGCTGTATCCGGACGCCAAGGTGCTGTTTGACTATGCGGACCAGGAACGCATGACGCACATGGGCCTGTCGGCCAAATACATCCAGTCGCTGGAAAAGGCGGGCGTCAAGCCTGCGCGTACCCACCAGTTGTCCGCGCTGCGGATCATCGGCTCCACCGGCTCCACGCTGTTGCCGGAGGGATTCGACTACATCTACCGGGACGTGAAGAAGGATGTGTGCCTGTCATCGTTCTCCGGCGGTACGGACATCCTGTCCGGGTTCGTGGGTGGAAGCCCGACGCTGCCCGTGCACCGTGGCGAAATCCAGGGCAAGGCACTCGGCATGGCCGTGGAGATATGGAGTAACGCCGGCAACAAGGTGATTGCCGAAAAGGGCGAACTCGTGTGCACACGCGCGTTCCCGTCCATGCCGGTGGGGTTCTGGAAGGATGAGTCCGGCGCGCGCTACCGGGCAGCCTACTTCGAAAAATTCCCCGGCGTCTGGGCACACGGGGATTTTGCTGAAGAGACAGCCAACGGCGGCTTTTTTATCTACGGTCGATCCGATGCCACGCTGAATCCCGGTGGCGTGCGCATGGGCACGGCCGAGTTGTACCGGCAGGTGGAACGCTTTGATGAAATCCTGGAAAGCGTGGCCATCGGCCAGGAATGGGACGGCGATACGCGCGTGATACTTTTTGTCGTGTTGCAGGACGGCCGCACCCTGGATGCGGATCTCATAGAACGTCTGAAAAACCAGATCCGCACCGGCGCCAGCCCGCGCCACGTGCCGGCGAAGATCGTGCAGGTGCCCGAGGTCCCGCGCACGCGCTCCGGCAAAATCACGGAGCTGGCCATCCGCGACGTGGTGCACGGACGGACGGTTGGGAATGCGGAAGCGCTGGCCAACCCACTGGCGCTGGAACATTTCCGGAATCGGCCGGAGTTACAGTAAAGGGGACAGCGTGAACACGCGCATTGATGCGTTGCCCACACTGGGCGTGGGCGCCAGCCTGAGTCTGTCGTCCCAACCCGACCCGGTGGCGCTGGTAAAGGCCGCGGGTGGGCCGAGTTTCGTGGAGTACGCCGGACGCGCGGACGTGGATGAAGTCAGCGCCGAAGTGAATCGGGTTCGGGCCGCAGGCGTACCGGTATTGTTTCATCCCTCCTACATCAATTTCTGCGGCTCCTTCCCAAACGCGCGCCACTGGCTGGACGCCACGGCCCGGCATATTGCCAGCGTCGGTTCGCCGTGGTTTGCCCAGGACTGCGCCTATTGTTTCTGGCAGGAAGGACCCGGGTACTCCACGCAACTGGGCTATTTCATACCTGTCATCCTGAACCATGCATCACTGCAACGTGCCGTCGAACGTGTGCGTGAGGTCCAGGCGATCGTGCCGGCCGTGGTGGCCATTGAGCCGCCGCCGATGACCTTCGCCGTCGGCAGGATGCCGCTGTTCACATTCTTTGGCGAGGTCGCGCGGCAGGCGGACTGCGCCATCCTGCTGGATATGGGCCACCTGGTGTCCTACGAGATGGCAAGTGGCTGCCGCGTACGTGACGCCTTGGCGGATCTGCCGCGGGAACGTGTCATAGAAGTGCATGTTGCCGGCGGCCGGCTTGAGCCGCGGCATGGCGGGACCATCTACGTGGACTCCCACGAACGCGACATCCAGCAACAGACCTGGGACATGCTGGATGACATGTTGCCGGAACTCCCCAACGTCAAGGCCGTGTGTTTTGAATGCGAGGGCGTCGCCGAGGAAGCCGTGCTGTCCACGCTGCAACGCGTGCGCGACGTCGTGCGCCGGCGCAGCGCCAATCCGGCGCTGGTTGTCCGCGCGCAATCAGTTCAATGAGCTTTGCCGAGCAGGAACGCGCGCTGTTTGATTTGCTGTTCGATCACCCGCTGCGTGAACGCTTCCGGAGATCATCCAGCGCAGCATTGGCTGATTATGCGCTGAGCGAGGAGGAACGCGCTGATTTCTCCGCTATCAGGGCAGATGCGCTGGAACTGGACGCCTATATGCGCGCTGATTTCCTGCTGTCACACCTGTGCCGGGCGTACCCGCTCACCTTCAGCCTGGTGTCGTCCCTGCCTGGCGGCCTCGATCTGCTGCGCCGTCTCATTGATACCCGCATCATGCGCACACCGCCGGATGAACGGACACCGGCATTCGGCGCACGGCTGCGGGAAAAACTCGCCACAAGCCGGTTCAGCTCCGCCGAGGAACAGGCCGCGGTCATTGCCATCGCCGAGTCCGAACTGGGCATGGCGATGACTGCCAGTGCCTTGCGCCGGACATCGACATCGGGCAGTGCCGCGCCCGTTGAACACCCGGCCTTGACCGGCACTTGGCAGGATCGACCGTTGCAGACGGGGGCCTATGTCAGCGCAGCGGTAATTCCACTCTCCTACCCGCAACTGAAAACTGCTTTGTGCCCGTGCGCAGAGACGGATCTGTGGGCGCACCTATGCGGCACACCACTGCCAGCTTCAGTGCGCACGGCAGCGCTGGCGCAGGAGACGCCGCGACTGATGATGGCGCAAGCGCGCATTACCCATCGATCCGCATGCGACGTGAACATCGAGCATGCCACGCTGGAACTCAGCGACGGTTTCGCGCCGCTGCTTGCCCATGTGGACGGAAAAACCACGGTTACCGGGATACTG
>MGYT01000057.1:1931-8443 GCA_001801865.1 Gammaproteobacteria bacterium RIFCSPLOWO2_02_FULL_61_13 | reverse complement strand
GCTATCCAACCCCGGTTGTCATTTTGCCGCCTCGCTCAACCGTTCCCATGCCATTTGCACATGCCGCTCCTCGGTCCGCGTCTGGCCGATGTTCATGCGCAGCGTGTAGCGGTCATTCAACTTCGTGTGGGTCAGGTACATCGCGCCCGACTCGTTGACGGCCTTGTGCACGCGCTCCGTCGCCGCGTCGCCGTCGCGATGCCGGAAACAGATCAGGTTCAGCGGGCAGTCCACCACCAGTTCGAATTGCCGGCTCTCCCTGACCCATTGTTTGAATGCCTGCGCCAGACGCACATGTTCGCGGATGTGGAATTGCAGCCCTTCCACGCCGTAATGGCGGATCACGAACCACAGCTTCAGCGCCCGGAAGCGGCGCCCCAGCGGCACATGCCAGTCGCGGTAATCGATCACCGCACCCGCCTCCGAGGCCTGGTTGCGCAGGTATTCCGGCAGGATGCTGAGCGTGCCGATCAGCGCCTGGCGATCGGCGACGAAAAACGCCGTGCAGTCGAAATTGGTGAACATCCATTTGTGCGGGTTGAACACGTAGCTGTCGGCATCCTCGACGCCGTCGTGGATGAACCGGAATTCCGGGCACAGGCCCGCGGTGCCCGCCATGGCGGCATCCACGTGCAGCCACAGGCCATGCTTCCGGCACACGTCGGCGACGGCACGCACCGGATCCAGCGCCAATGAGGACGTCGTGCCCACGCAGGCCATGACAAAGAACGGTGTCAGGCCGGCAGCCAGGTCCTTCTCAATTTGCGCTTCCAGCGCCGCCGGGCGCATGGCGAAGTTTTCATCCACGGCAATCAGCCGCAGGTTGTCGGACCCGATGCCGGCGATGCGGCAATCCTTTTCCAGCGAGGAATGGGCATGGGCGGAGGCATAAGCCACGAGCCTGCCGTTGCCGCCCTTGTGATTGGACTCCCCTTTCGTGCATCGTTCCCGCGCCGCCAGCAATGCACACAGTGTGGCATCGGACGCCGAATGCTGGATGACGCCGCCACCCCGGGATTTGGAACTGAAACGCTCAGGGAGACCGAGCATTTCCACCAACCAGTCCAAGACATGGGTCTCGAGTTCCGTGCAGGCAGGGCTGGTGGCCCACAACATCCCCTGCACGCCCAGCCCGGCGGAGATGATCTCGCCGAGTATGGCCGGCGGCGAACTGTTGCCGGGGAAAAAGGCGAAGAAGTTCGGCGATTGCCAGTGCGTGATGCCGGGCAGGATGATGTTCTGCACATCCGCCAGCATGCGTTCGAAGGATTCGCCCTGCTGAGGTGGATGTTCAGGCAGTTGCGCCCGGATGCCGCCCGGCTTGACCCGGGAAAGCACCGGGTACTGCTCCACGTTTTTCAGGTAATCCACCACCCAATCCACGGCGGCATGCCCGTGGCGGCGGAAGGTTTCCAGTTCCATATGGTAGTTGCGCGCAGGCTGGTTCATGGACTTGCTCCGGGGTAATCCCCGCACACTACCGCAGGCACGGACGCCGCCGCAATTTGTCAGTTATGATGCAGCCATTGGTTTCCCGTCTGGACTGTAATGAGCGTTGCGAAAATGCTGAGGCCAATCCTCTGGTCATTCCGGCCAAGCCTGCGCAGCAGGCGCGAGCGACCCACAGGACGTGGGAAATGCCGCGAGAGGACAGGATGTCCGAAGCGGCCGGAATCCAGGTATTCTGACTGTTTTCCGACAAGGCACTGGACCCCGGATAACGCCACCGGCGTTTCCGGGGTGACGAAATCACGTGTTCGATTGCTGTGCAAGAATCAATAATTATGTCGGCGCGCGCAAATACGGAACCCGTTCAGGTGCGCTTCATTTCCGGCGCCGACCTGCGCCGTATCCTGACCTATCCCGCGTGCATTGACGTGGTGCGCAAGGCCATGGTGGAGACGAGCCGCCGCAATGTGAGCCTGCCATTGCGCCACGGCATGCCACTGCCCGGCGGGCGCGGCCTGTTCGGCATGATGTACGGGTACCTTGGGCAACCGGAAAGCTTCGGCATCAAACTGGTGAGCCTGTTTCCCGGCAACGCCGCCGCCGGACTCTCATCGCACATGGGCCTGGTGATCCTTTATGAGGGCAGGCACGGCAAGCCGGTGGCGATCATGGATGGCAGCGTGGTCACGGCCATTCGCACCGCCGCCGCCAGCGCCGTGGCAACCGATGCCCTGGCGCGCCGCGACGCCGCCACTTTGGCAATTCTCGGCACCGGCGAACAGGCGGCATCCCACCTGCAGGCCATCCCCGTGGTGCGTCCGATCAGCAAGGTCCGCGTGTGGGGCCGGAATCCGGATCATGTCAGGCGCTTTATTGACGCCCATGACAAGGACACGCAGGCCACCATGGTGCCGGCGGATTCCGTCGCCGCGGCCAGCGCCGATGCAGACATCATCTGCGCGGTGACGTCATCGCCGACACCAATCCTGTTCGGCCGCGACGTGCGTCCGGGTACCCATGTCAACCTGGTCGGTTCATCCTTCCCGGACCGGGCCGAGGTGGACACGGAACTCGTGGTCAAGTCCCGCTATTTCATTGATTACCGCGAAAGCACCCTGGCCCAGGCCGGGGAATTCCTGAAGGCAAAGGCCGAGGGCGCCGTGACCGACGGGCATATCGTGGGAGAGATCGGCCAGGTGCTGGCCGGGAATGTCACGGGCAGGCAAACGGCCGAAGAGGTTACCGTGTATAAATCCCTGGGTATTGCGGCACAGGATCTGGCCGCGGCCAGCCATGTGCTTGCTGTTGCCGAGCGGGACGGCGTGGGTCAATTACTCAGTCTCTGAGAAAGCCTCAAGCGTCATCCCGGCGGAGCTTGCCCCGTGCTACGACACGGGGGCCGGTATCCAGTCAATCAATACTGGGCCCCGCCCCGGTTTTCACCGGGGTGACACGCCGGGGCGACGGCACTGGAATGACAAATTGGAAATATCTTTAGACGTTACCTATCGCTCCGCGCCGGCGGCAGGCTGCGCCGCCGATGCCTGCATCAGTGAATCCAGCCGGACCCGGGGCATGAACCATTGCGGCTCAAGTTCCAACGCGCGCCGATAGTCCGCCTTGGCCCCGTCGAAATTGCGCAGATGCTCGTACGCCATGGCGCGATTGAAGTAGGCAATGTGGTCCATCTCCAGGCCCAGTTCCACCGCCCGCGTGTAGTCGCTGATCGCAGCGTCATAGGATCGGCGCATATACGCTATGTTGCCCCTGTCCACGAACACCTCGCCCGAGGCCGGGTTCATCCCGATGGCCGCGTCAAAATCCGCAGCCGCGCGATCCAGCTCCCGCTGCGCCAGGTAGAGGATCCCCCGGTTCACAAACGTCGCAATGCGATCACGGTCAGTGAGCCGGCTGTGCTCCAGCGCGTGCGTGCAACTGGCAACTGACTTCGGGTCGGAATAGTCACGCCGCGCGGCAATGGAGGCGGCGTTAAAGCAGTCCCGGGCGGATGCATCTCCGCCGATGACCGTCATGGATTGGGCGCCACCGGCCGTATCGGACTCCGCTGCCGCGACAGGCGGGCCCAGCATCATTGAACTCAACAGAATATAAAGGAGTGGTAAACGCATGGCGGGAGCCTCCTGATTTTCAGACCTGCCGGCCACCTCTCATAAGTATAGTCACAAAATTCCGCACCGCAGGTTCCAGAGATCAGGGGACAGAGCTAAAGCTCTGTCCCCTTATGTTTAGGATCGGCCACGAAATTCAAGGGCCAGGGCTTAAGCTCTGGCCCCTTTAATCCGGAGCGCTGGACAGCCAGGACCCCATGCGCTGGCAATCAGCCGCGAGTTGCTGCTCGGCGCCCGCCATCAAGTCCCGGACCAGTTCCGCGGCCGGCTGCACGGAGTGGATAAAATCCACGCTCTGCCCGGCATAAAGCGCCATGGCCTCCACCGCCCCGGTTGCCGAGGACATGGGAGCCATGATGCTGAAGCGGGGGACATCCACCCACTGCGGGCCAATCTGCATGCGGCCCACCAGTTCACCGTGGAATTTTTCAGCCGCTTCGATGCACGAGCGCAACACCCGGTGCGGCGCGGCCCACATGCCGGAAAACCGGTCCGTGTATTCGGTGTCCGCAGCGCACGCCGCAAGGATCGCCGCAACGTAGCGCGGGTGGTACCCGCATTCCGGCGTTGCGACAAACCGCGTGCCCAACCGGGCCCCGGCCGCGCCCACGGCGAGTACGGCTGCGATCCCGCGCGCATCGCCGATGCCGCCCGCCGCCAGCACCGGGATCTTCACCCTGCCGAGGACCTGGTTCAGCAACGGCAGCAACGCCGTGGTCCCGCGCACGTGCCCACCCGCCTCCACGCCCTGGGCAATGATGAAATCGCAGCCGGCAGCCTCGGCGGACAACGCTTCGTCGAGGGAGCCCACCTGCCAGGCCGCCAGTGCGCCGCCGCCGTGAACCCGGCGTATCAGGTCAGTGTCAGGATCGCCGTAGAAAAACTCCACCACGTCCACCAAGGGTGCCACGATTTCCACCGCGGCCGGATCCTCCAGCAGCGGGATGAGGAAATTGATCCCCAGTTTCCCCGGCGGCGCAGCCCGCAGCGGCGACAATATTTCCTGCAGCACCGGCACCGGCAGCAGGACGCCACTCAGCATGCCCAACCCACCGGCCTTTGCGACCGCAATTCCCAGCGCGGGGGAAGTGGCGCCCATGCCTGCGTTTTGCAGCGGGTGCCGGCAGCCGAGCAGATCCGTGAATGGTGTCTTAATCGTCATGAACGATGGCTACTCCCACGATTCGTTTAACACCGCACCGAAAACATTCCGATCCACGTTGCCGCCGGAAAGAACGATACCCACCTTGCGGCCGGCGAGCCGGCTCCGCTCCTGCAACGCGGCCGCCAGGGACGCAGCGCCCGCCCCTTCCGCCACGTTGTGCGTGCGCTCGAACAACATGCCCATGGCCTGCGCCACGTCGTCGTCCGTTACCTCGACCATGCGCGCCACATGCCGCCACATGATCTCCAGCGCCTGCGGGTCCGGGCTGCGACAGGCCATGCCATCGGCCAGCCTGGTGGTCACCGGCGTCTCCAGTGGGCGCCGGTTGGCAAAGGACTCCGCATAGGCGCGCGCCTGCGCGGAAACCACACCGATTATTTCCACTTTACGTCCGAGTGCCTCTCGCGCCGCCACCATCCCGCACAGGCCGGACCCCATGCCGATGGGCACGTACACCACATCCAGATCCGGCACCGCGCGCAGGAACTCCAGGCTGTAGGTGGCCACGCCCGTCATCAGCTTGTCATGGAACGACGGGACCATGTGCAGGGACAGTTCCCGCGCGAGTTTTTCCGCATGTTCGCGCGCCGTCTGGAATTCCTCACCATGTTCAATCAATTCCACGCCCTGGGCGCGCATGGCCGCGTTCTTCTCCACGCTGTTGCCGAACGGCACGACTATCTTTGCGGGAATGCCGTGACGCCGCGCGGCGAATCCCACCGACTGCCCGTGATTGCCCCGCGTGGCGGTGATGACCCCCTGCACGCTGCGATCCCGCACCAGCGCATCGAAGTACACCAGGCCGCCGCGGATCTTGAACGCCCCCAGTGGCGTGTGGTTCTCATGCTTGACCCACACCTCGGTGCCGAGGCGCTCACACAGCAGCGGCCAGCAATATTGCGGCGTAGGAGGCATCACGGCGTAGACCACACGCGCCGCGGATTCGATGTCGTTCAGGGACGGTAGCATTTTCATGTTTCAGTCGAAATCGATAATCCGCTTTTTCCTGGCGGCGTCAGGCGCCAATTCCGGGTCCACGCCGACCAAGGTAAATGAGGTAAGCCGTCGGGTATTCCGGCGAATCGAGAATATTCATGTATTTCTCGTTGAAAAAAGTATTGACCTTCATCCAGTCGTCGGCAAGCCCGGCCCGCGATGCGAAAAACTCGATGAATGCCATTGCCAGCGACGTCGTCAGGGTCCCGTTGGGCTTGATGGAAAACTCCAAATCTCTTTCCGCGGCATAGTCTCTTATCTCGCTGACATGTGGAAGCCCGCAATCGAGATGCTCCTTTGCCCACGGGGCGCCGGTCACGTCCACCAGAAGCTGCAACCTCTCCGTAACATGGGTCCCCTCCACAATAAACGGATTAAGGAGGATGACGCCGTTTCTGGATTTGGAAAGCAACTGATCGAGAAACGCCCTGCGCTCAGGCTGCGCAATATGCTCAAGCACATGGCACGCAACCACGTAATCGAACGAGTGATCCGGAAAGGGAAGATTTTCGCCGGAAATGCCATTCACCCGGGGTTCCGCCAGACAGTAGGAAACATCAGGAAGAAAGGCTGCGAGTTCTCCCTGCCCGCCCCCGATGTCCAATAATGCCACGGGTGTGGCACCGCGCCTGGAATTGATCTCGGCTGCCAGGGACATGAACCGGAAGTACTGATTGTGGTAAATGCGCCTCAAGTCGGGGATGGCGTTTCTGAAGCCGCTTTGATGGCTTTCAACCTGTTCCCGCGCAGCACCCAGGAAATCCGCCGTCTTC
>MGYT01000057.1:0-1859 GCA_001801865.1 Gammaproteobacteria bacterium RIFCSPLOWO2_02_FULL_61_13 | reverse complement strand
CCAGTTGCCGAGGACGGCGGCATAGGCCAGGACGAACGCCAGCAGCGAAATGTTGGTCAGCAGGCAACCAGCCGCCAGCAACCGTCCCGGCCGGCCCGCCGCAACGCGCAACAGGTTGATAAACCCCGCGTACCACAGCGCCATGCCGGCGGAAACGAACCACAGCGCCTCAATTGAAAAATGATCGTAGGCAAGCGGCGCCGCGATGAAATTGTGTGCGCAACCCAAGACCACCAGGAATAAGGCCAGCCCCAGGTCAATTCCTTTAATCATTCGCCTCCCAGCCAGTTTGTGAATGTTGGTCCACTGCGGTTTTCCCCAATCGCCCTTTGCGCGGATGCGATTTCAGCCAGGTCAGTGCTTCCAGCAGCGTCACGAAACCGGCGGTGGAAACGGCTGACGAAAGGTAAACGCTTCCGCGGAGGGGCCGATCCGCCGCAGCAAATCCAGCCGCACCGTCGCCTCGGCCACATCCGGCCGGTGCCCTTCCGGGATCCACCACAACACCAGGTAGGCCTTCGCCATGCGCTCAAACCATTCCTTGCGCCTGCGCATGATGTCGGCATGGGCGGATTTGTACGCATAGTTTTGCAGTGCATCCACATCGCGCCATACCGACAAATTGACCAGGGTATTTTCACCCAGGGGACGCAACGCAGTCGCATTCCCCTCATCGGTCTGCAGGCGCCAGACGAATCCATCCGAAGACTCCGCCAGCGCATTGATGCGATCCAGGTTGGCGACGAAATCGGACATCAGCGGAGACTCAAGCGGCGCCTTCATCACGGCGATGTTCAGTTGTGCAAGTTCGAATCCGGACATATGTGGAGCCTGCGTGACAGTCAGCGCCGACCGCCCTTGTTCAGCGTCGGATTGAGCCGGTCGATGTCATGCTGGACCTGCTCGCGGCTCCGCTCGTAAACGATCTCGCGTCCCTTCACGCTGCCCGCATAGGCCTGCCCGGATCGCGTGGGCGTCAACTCGCACCTGACATTGTGCACGCCTGCGCCAATCACGACCTCGATCCGGTCCGCGCGTTTGCTCAGCACCACCACGTCCATGGTCTGCCCGGTCTCGGTTATGCGAACCGTTATCTTTTCATCGTTCATGGGCTATTCCTTGGGATGGACGAAACCCGAGAAGGAATCGAGTTTCTTGCAGGCTGAGTCGCGCGTTTTCACCTTACCGGTACACCTCATCATGGCTGCCGACATCCAGCAGGATGATTTCCTTGTCGGATACGACAACAGTCAGTGTAATTCGATAGCTATCGGTGATACTGATGGCCTGAATGCCTTTGAGCCTGCCGCCGAGGTGGTGGTATTTCAGGTGTGGCTGGAAAGGGTCGTTCTCCAGATCGCGAAGGCTATCGGTGAACTTGTTCCTCAATCCACTGTGGTGCTTGATAAATTTTTCAGCCGCTCGTGTAAAACGGGGCGTCCAAACAAGCGTATACACGCTTCAGTCTTCCAAACCCAGTTCCTTAATCAAGTCCTTCGCTGTGCCTCGCTTCACTCGCCCAGCCTTGACGTCTTCCAGCGATGCGCGCACTCGCGCTACGTAGGCCTCGTCCTGTGCCTCGATCAATTCCTGATACCGCACTTCCGAGAGCACCACGTACTGGGGCTGATTGTTTCTGATGATGTGCACATCCCCGGTTTGAATAAGATCATCCACAGCGGCAATGCCGCGCCGTTTGATCTCTTGGGCAGGTATGGAATTCATGGACAGACTCCTATCCGTACTTTATTAGATACTTATAATGATACCTAAATAAGTATCATCAATCAAGAAACCAATGTGGGTTTGGGGGCTTTTTTGTGCGCGATGTTCATTCAACATGGCCGCAGCCCTGATTG
>MGYT01000056.1:24757-27324 GCA_001801865.1 Gammaproteobacteria bacterium RIFCSPLOWO2_02_FULL_61_13 | reverse complement strand
AGTGCTGGGAGAATCGGGGGCAATCATTGATCTGATCCTGCGGCGTTATCCGAAAAGCGCACTGGCGCCCATGGACGGGGACCCGGACTATTCCGCCTACCTGTTCTTCCTCCACTATGCGGAGGGATCGTTGTCCACCATCGTCATTCCACTGCTCGTGAACCGGCTCATCCCGGGGGACGGCGTGCGCACGGGCGTGGTGTTGGATTTCCTGCGCGCCGAGGCGGATCGGCATCTGGATTACGTGGAGCGCAAGTTGTCCGGGCGCGAATACATCGCGGGGGATCGCTTCACCGGCGCGGACATCCAGATGGCGCCGATGCTGCAGTACGCCGGCATGATCGAACTGTTGGGCAAGCGCCCGGCGATCCATGCCTATCTGGAAAAGACCCTGTCACGACCGGCTTACCAGGCGGCGTTGAAACACGGGTAACGTCAATCCTCATACCCGACTTCGCGCTGGTGGCGAATGGCCAGCACAAACACGGTATCTTCCAATTCGCGGAATTCGTAGAGCGCGACGTAGCCGCTCTTGCCCCGGGAAATCACCAGTTCACGCAAACCGGTTTCAAGGGGACGCCCGATCAATGGGTGCGATTCAAGCACATCCACAGCGGACGTGATCACATCGAAGGTGGCAACCGCTGCCTCGGGATTGTCCTGCAGCAGGAACCCCGCAAGGCGGGCCAGATCCGCCCCGGCCCGGGCGGCGAGCTTTACTCGCGCCAAGGCTTGAGCTTGGGCCGGGTCGCAGGCCGGCCCTGCAGCCTGGCCCGATGGTATTCGCGCACCTCGGTCCAGTCATAGGCCAGCCCGGTTTTGTCCAGATCAACGCGCGCGGCGAGCGCCTCTTTAATGAAGGACTGTTGTTTTTCCGCGGCGGCGGTCTGCCTTTCAATGGCGCCCACCATGAATGCGTGCGCGGATTGCCCCGATCCACGCGCGACTTTCGCGATGCGGGATTTCAGTTTTTCGGGAAGTTTGAGCGAAGTTGACATGTTGATGCCCCGGTCGGGTATCAATATGGTAATACCGGGCACAATGGCGCTCAAGCGAATGGCACAACCAGTGCAACGTGCTGATTCTGCTTGACTGTTTACCGCCCCCCATTAAATTTTCCCGTGCATTGCAAGGTGTTGTGTGTCGAGTCGGGGAATTCACACTTGGGGAGGGCGCACATGAGAACTCGAATTACGATTCTGGCGGCAGTGCTCTCGGTATTCGTCGGCGCAGTGCCGGCAGAGGAAATCCAGCGCAGTGATTTCAGCGGCATGGTGTATATGTATGAATGTGCCGTTCGGCTTATCCACCCAGACTGTCATCATCGGCGCCATCGTCGGCGCGGCGATTGGGTATGGGATTTATGCGGCGGTGGATGAGGGGGAGGATAAAGATAGAGTGTATCCCCGTAATTACACCAGGTGGAGTCGAATGCATAGTGCAAGGTACAGATTGAATGTCTAGTGAGTTTAGAAAGGCCGTAGTCGGAAGACGCGCTCCTTCGTAGGGCGGGCTTTAGCCCGCCGGGATGGGTCTGCCGGGCACTGCTGGCCGGATAAATCCGGCCCTACAAAATCGGCCCAGCAGGCCCCCCGATTTCACGTAGCCGTCCCACCGACGGTCAATTCGTCAATGCGAATCGTCGGCTGGCCCACGCCCACGGGCACGGACTGGCCGTCCTTGCCGCAGACACCGATGCCCGAATCCAGTTGCATGTTATTGCCGACCATGGAAACGCGCGTCAATACATCCGGGCCATTGCCGATGAGCGTCGCGCCTTTCACCGGCCGGGTGCGCTGACCATTCTCGATCAGCCACGCCTGGCTGGCGCTGAACACGAATTTCCCGTTGGTGATATCCACCTGTCCGCCGCCGAACTGCGCGGCATAAATGCCTTTCTGCACCGAGCGGACAATTTCCTCCGGGTCACTTTCGCCGCCCAGCATGTAGGTGTTGGTCATGCGCGGCATGGGCAGATGCGCATAGGATTCACGCCGCCCGTTGCCGGTGGGCTTCATGCCCATCAGCTTTGCATTCAGCTTGTCCTGGAGGTACCCGCGCAGGATGCCACGCTCGATGAGCGTGGTGCAGTTTGTCGGCGTGCCTTCGTCGTCCACCGAGAGTGACCCGCGCCGATTGGGAATTGTCCCGTCATCCACCACGGTGACCTCCGGCGTGGCGACACGCTGGCCGATGCGGCCGGAAAAGGCGGATGTGCCCTTGCGGTTGAAGTCGCCTTCGAGTCCATGGCCGATGGCCTCGTGCAGCAGGATGCCCGGCCAGCCCGGGCCCAGCACCACGGTCATGGCCCCGGCGGGGGCGGCCACGGCCTCCAGATTAAGGAGCGCACCATCCACGGCCTCGTTGACATAACCCTGCACGATTTTTTCATCGAGAAAATATTCATAGCCGAAGCGGCCGCCACCACCGGCGCCGCCTTTCTCACGCCGGCCGTTCTGTTCCACGATGACGCTCACGTTGAGCCGCACCAGCGGCCGGATGTCGGCGCAATAGGTGCCGTCAATGGCGGCCACCAGCACCGTCGTATGACTGGCGGCGAGACTGGC
>MGYT01000056.1:17857-24749 GCA_001801865.1 Gammaproteobacteria bacterium RIFCSPLOWO2_02_FULL_61_13 | reverse complement strand
GTCGCGCTTGCGCGCCAGTTCATCCACCTTGTGCAGCAAGGCAATCTTCTGTTCCGTGGGAATGGAATCCAACGGGTCGGCGGCGCCGTAGAGCGCGATCGGGCTATGCCTTGTCCAGGCCGCAAGCCTGCCCTCGCCGTTGCTCTTGACGATGGCGCGCGCGGTCTGCGCTGCGCTGGTCAGCGCCGGCAGCAGGATCTCGTCGGAATAGGCAAAACCGGACTTTTCACCGCTGACGGCGCGAACGCCCACGCCCTGGTCGATGCTGTGCGAGCCCTCCTTGATGATGCCGTCCTCCAGCACCCAGGACTCGGCGCGCGCCGATTCAAAATAAAGATCCGCGTGATCGACGTTGCGCACCATGATCTGGTCGAGAGTCTTTCCGAGGGCATTGGCGTCAAGGCCCACTGGTTCCAGCATCTGTTGTTCGGCGAGTGCGAGTGCGTTGCTCATTCGTTATTTTGACCTTTCAGGTTGCTTCGTGTTCCGGGCCTTCATCCGAGCTGGGAATCCGGATCCTTTTTCTCGGACACGCCGTGAATACCTGCTTCGCTGCGCAATCCTGCTCCGCTTGCAGGTCCTGGGTTCGCCGTCCTGGCGAACCCGTCCGGCGCTTTGCGCCGGACCCATGTAGGCTCGGGTGCCGCCTTTCTCGCTGCGCAATCCTGCTCCGCGAAAAAGTCCGGCCCGCACGTCCTGGTGCGGGCGTTCGCGGCTTTGCCGCTCACCCATGCGGCACACGGTCCGCCAAAAAGGATCCAGACTCCCAGCTCTCGATCCGTGCAGAATTTTGGTTTGATTTTTCAACTACCGAGCCGACGATGGCTGAGCGCCGGGAAACTCAGGCGCAACGCGTGCAATCCTTCAATATCAAGGTTGGCGCAGGCGAAGCCGGGACCCGTCTCCACACTGCATAAAATCTCACCCCAGGGGTCCACGATCATGCTGTGGCCCCAGGTGGTGCGTTTTTCGTTGTGCACGCCGCCCTGGCCGGGGGCAATGACGTAACACAGGTTTTCCACGGCGCGGGCGCGCAACAATATCTCCCAATGTTTTTCACCTGTGCGCGCCGTGAACGCGGAGGGTGCCGTGATCATCACGATGTCCTGTGCGTGCATGCCGCGGTAAAGCTCCGGGAAGCGCAGGTCATAGCACGCAGACATGCCGATGTTGCCAAAGGGCGTCGTCGCCACCACCGGCTGGGCGCCGTGTTTCATCGTGGCGGATTCGTTGTACTGTTCCCTTTTCTCCCTATCCACGTACACGTCGAACAGGTGCATCTTGTCATAGCGGGCGACGCAATTTCCCTGCGGGTCGAACAGCAGGCTGCTGTTGTAGACGCGTTCCGGTTCGTCGGACTGGATGGGCAAGGTGCCGCCCAGAAGCCAGATCCCATGCTGCCGCGCCTGGGCGCTTAAAAAATCCTGCAACGGGCCGTGTCCGAAGGTTTCCCGGATGGCCAGCTTGGCCCGCTCGTCCGCGCTGATGATGGCGAAGAATTCCGGCAGGGCGGCAAAGGTCGCACCGGCGGCCTTCGCCGCGCCAATCAGGTTCGCGGCGTCGGTCAGGTTTTGCCCCACATCCGCGCCGGAAACCATTTGAATGACTGCCGCCCGTAACATGCGCGCAGTATAAAGGACAGAAATCAGAAATCGGGATGCCGTATACTTGCCAGCCCTTTTTGCCTACAGCAGCAGGTATTTTGGCCGTGGATACTGATTTTCCCAGGATCGATCGTCTTCCACCCTACGTGTTTGCCATCGTCAACGAACTCAAGATGGCGGCGCGACATCGGGGTGAGGACATTATTGATTTCGGCATGGGCAACCCGGACCAGCCGACGCCGCCGCACATCGTCGAAAAACTGGTCGAGGCCTCGCGTCGCAAGGACACCCACCGCTATTCCATGTCGCGCGGCATCCCGCGCCTGCGGCGCGCCATCTGCAACTGGTACAAAAAGCGTTATGACGTGGATCTGGATCCGGAATCCGAGGCCATCGTCACGCTGGGATCGAAGGAAGGTCTCGCGCATCTGGCCATGGCCATCTGCGATCGCGGGGACGCGGTGCTGGTGCCCAATCCGGCTTATCCCATTCACCCGTTCGGTTTCATCATCGCCGGGGCGGACGTGCGCCATGTGCCCATCGGGCCGGATCGAGATTTCTTCGAAGAGTTGGAGACCGCGTTCAAGAATTCCTGGCCGCGTCCGAAACTGCTGCTGGTGAATTTTCCCGGCAACCCCACCGCCCAGTGCGTCGATCTGGATTTCTTCCAGCGCGTGGTGGACTTCGCCCGCGAGCACAAAATCTGGGTGATCCAGGATCTGGCCTATGCGGACATCGTGTTCGACGGCTATAAGGCGCCCTCCATCCTGCAGGTCAGCGGCGCGAAGGACCTGGCGGTGGAATTCTTTTCCATGTCCAAGAGCTACAACATGCCCGGCTGGCGCATCGGCTTCATGGTTGGCAATCCCGTACTGGTGAAGGCATTGGCGCGGCTCAAGTCTTATCTGGACTATGGCATGTTCACGCCGGTGCAGGTGGCGGCCATCACCGCGCTGGAAGACGAACAGGACTGCCTGGAAGAGATCCGGCTCATGTACCAGACGCGGCGCGATGTGCTGTGCAATGGACTCGGTTCCATCGGCTGGCAGGTGGAAAAACCCAAGGGCACGATGTTCGTCTGGGCCCCCATCCCCGAGCAGTTTCGCAAGATGGGTTCACTGGAGTTCGCGAAGAAGGTGCTGGCGGACGCCCATGTGGCGGTGTCCCCCGGCGTCGGGTTCGGCGAATACGGCGACGGCCATGTGCGCTTCGCGCTGATCGAAAACGAGCACCGCACACGCCAGGCGCTGCGGGGCCTGCGCGCCATGTTGCGGGATGAAGTGGGGGAGGAGAGGAAGGTCGGTTGAAAAAAGAAGGTAGTACGTAGCTTCGAACCACCCCGACCCCACCGCACTTATACGAATCCAGTTATGTCACTACAGCCCATAAAAATCGGCCTCCTCGGCCTCGGCACCGTCGGTGGCGGCACCATCAATCTGCTGCGCCGGAATGCCGAGGAGATCGCGCGGCGCGCGGGGCGGGGTATTGTCGTCATCAGCGCGGCGGCCCGTGACCTGGACAAGACCCGGACCTTGTCGCTGGAGGGCATCCGGCTGACCGGCAACGCGCAGGACGTGGTGGCGGATCCGGAAGTCGAGATTGTTTGCGAGCTGATCGGCGGCATTGAACCGGCCCGTGCGCTGGTGCTGGCCGCCATCGAACGCGGCAAGCACGTGGTCACAGCGAATAAAGCGCTGATCGCGCTGCACGGCAATGAGATCTTCGCCGCGGCGCAACGCAAGGGTGTCATGGTGGCGTTTGAAGCCGCGGTGGCGGGCGGTATTCCCATCATCAAGGCGATCCGCGAGGGCCTGTCCGGCAACCGCATCCAGACCGTGGCCGGCATTATCAACGGCACCTGCAACTACATCCTCACCGAGATGCGCGAGCGCGGCGCTGATTTTCAGACCGTGCTGGCCGAGGCGCAGCGTTTGGGCTACGCGGAAGCCGATCCGTCCGTCGACATAGACGGCGTCGACGCCGCCCACAAACTCACCATCCTGGCGTCCATTGCCTTTGGCATCCCGCTGCAATTTGACAAGGTGTACACCGAGGGCATCGGCCGCATCGGCGCGATGGATATCGCCTACGCCGACGAACTGGGTTACCGGATCAAATCCCTGGGCATCGCGCGCCATGCCGGTGACGGCATCGAATTGCGCGTGCACCCGACGCTGATTCCGAAGCGTCATCCCATCGCTGGCGTGGAGGGCGTCATGAATGCCGTACTCGTGGTCGGTGACGCGGTCGGACCGACGATGTTCTACGGCCGCGGCGCGGGGGCCGAGCCGACCGCGTCAGCCGTGGTGTCCGATCTCGTGGACGTGGTGCGGGCCATGACCTCGGACCCCGAGAACCGCGTACCGCATCTGGCCTTTCAGCCCAACGCCATGTCCGATATCACCGTCAAGCCCATGGAAAGCGTGCAGACGGCCTATTACCTGCGCATGAACGCCGTCGACAAGCCCGGCGTACTGGCCAATGTCACCGCCATTCTCGGCAAACTCGGCATCAGCATCGAGGCCATCATCCAGAAGGTACCGGATCCTGCCGCCAACGTCGTGCCTGTGATCTTTCTCACCCAGCGCGTGCAGGAGCGGAACATGAACGAAGCGATCCATGCCATCGAGGCGCTCGACTCCATCAGCGGCAGCGTGTTCCGGGTGAGGGTGGAGATGCTTGAGTAGCAGTTGAAAGTGAAAAGTGGAAAGTCAAAAGTGAAAAGCACGGGAAAGCAGCCACCGGGAATTGGCGCTCCATATCTTTTGCTTTTCACTTTTCACCTTTAACCTTTTACTTCCCTTTTTCATCATGGCCACCAAGAAAAAACAATCGGTTTACTCCGGGATCATCTCCAAATACCGCGACTGGCTCCCGGTCAAGGCCGACACGCGCATTATTTCCTTGTGCGAAGGCAGGACGCCGCTCATCAAGCTGGAAAACATCCCGAAGACGCTGCCCGCGCCGGTGGAGATTTATGTCAAGTTCGAGGGACTGAATCCCACCGGATCATTCAAGGATCGCGGCATGACCATGGCGGTCACCCAGGCGGTGAGAGAAGGGGCACGGGCCATCATCTGCGCCTCCACCGGTAACACGTCCGCCTCGGCCGCAGCATACGCGGCGCGGGCGGGCATTGCCGCTTTCGTGCTGATCCCCGAGGGCAAGATCGCCCTCGGCAAACTCGCGCAGGCCATGATGAAGGGCGCCGTGGTGATCCAGATCCAGGGCAACTTCGACGACGGCATGCGCCTGGTAAAGGAAGTCGCCAAGGCGGCGCCGGTGACCATCGTCAACTCCATCAATCCCTACCGCTTGCAGGGGCAGAAGACTGCAGCCTTCGAGATCGTGGATGAACTGGGCCGCGCGCCGGATTTTCACTGCCTGCCCGTGGGCAACGCCGGCAACATCAGTGCTTATTGGACCGGCTATAGCGAGTACGCGGGGATGCACACCAAGGCCTGCGCGTTCTGCACTGACTCGTGCGTGTATGGCGACCGCACCGCGCATATCAGCCAGCGCCCGAAGATGCTGGGCTACCAGGCCAGCGGCGCCGCGCCGTTCCTGCGCGGGCACATGGTGGACAACACGGAAACCGTGGCCACAGCCATTCGCATCGGCCATCCGCAGTCGTGGGATCTGGCGTGGGCGGCGAGCCGCGAATCCGGCGGCTGGTTCGCGGAATTCTCCGACCCGGAGATCCTGCGGGTGCAGAAACTCCTGGCCGAGCGCGAGGGGATTTTCTGCGAACCGGCATCCGCGATCGCCGTCGCGGGCGCCATCCAGGACATCGAACAGGGCCGCATTCCCGCCGGTAGCGTCATCGCCTGCACGCTCACCGGCCATGGGCTCAAGGACCCGGACACCGCCATCAAACAGAGCAGCGCACCGGTGTTGAAGGTGGACGCGAAGCTGGAATCGGTGAAGAAGGCCATCCTCGACAACATGAAGTAGCGCGGCCCTCCCTAACTGCTCCCTCGGCATGCGGCCCCTTGGTTCCTGATTTGCTCAGATTTCACCCGTAGCGTTTCCCCACGAAACTTGTCGAAAAAGCGTTTTTGTCACATAGAATCAGTATGTTAGAGTATATTTACATTGTTAATACGTGAGAATATCCTGCCTGATACATGGACGACAAATACAAGCTGAATGGAATCAGCTTTATCTGGGATCAGGCGAAAGCCCGAAGCAACCCGGCCAAGCATGGCGTGACATTCGAGCGGGCTGCAGAGACTTTCTTTGATCCGTTTCTGCGGCTACTCGATGCGGGCCCGGAGGATGATGTCCGGGTTGCGATCATCGGCATGGACGAAAATCGGAATCTTCTGTACGTGATTCACCTGGTGGTCGAGAGCCAACAGATCCGAATCATCTCAGCTCGAAAGGCGACGCGAAACGAGAGGCGTCAATATGAAGATTGAAAAACTGAAGACACGGCTGATACGCAATCGCCCCATGAACACCGTGACGATTCGAATGCCGGGCGACGTCATAAGCGATTTAAAACGAATTGCACCATTGCTTGGGTTCTCCGGGTATCAACCACTGATTCGAGCCTATGTGGGGCAGTCCCTGCGCAAAGATCTGGAGCGGCTGGATTCGGATTCCATGTCGGACCTGGTATCCAGCCTGAGGCGGCGCGGCGTGAGCCAGGATGTGATCGAGGATGCACTGGCGGAAACGATGCACAAATAAACGGAGTGCGAATGAGGGAACGATAATCATGTGGAAATTTCCCGCGCCGGCTGCCTTTCTGTTCCTCATAGCGGGAATGCCTGCCGTTGCTGAGCCCGGCATATCCATCGAAGATGCATATTCAGCACTCCCGAGTCCGGAGGCTTGTTGCTCAAGCTTCGATTCTTTGGGCTAGAGGAAGTGCCAAACAGGAGTTTCAGTGTGCTCATAGGTGAAGTTGAACCATAAGGCGCAATGCGATCCTGGGAAACAGGCGCCAGGCGCTTTGTAGCTCAAAGAGAGGTGAACGATGCGTAACTCCGTTTGGTATTCCCGGTTTGCGAAGGCGGCGGCACATTTCTGCGGCAGGCCGCGGGTGTTCGTCATTGCCGTTGGCGTCATTGCGGCGTGGATCATCACCGGACCCCTGTTCGGTTTCAGTGACACCTGGCAACTGGTCATCAACACCGGCACCACGATCATCACCTTCCTGATGGTGTTCCTGATTCAGAACACGCAGAACCGGGACACCGAGGCCATCCAGATAAAACTCGACGAACTCATCCGTTCCACCAATGGCGCGCATAACGCCCTGCTCGACCTGGAGGAACTGG
>MGYT01000056.1:3664-17838 GCA_001801865.1 Gammaproteobacteria bacterium RIFCSPLOWO2_02_FULL_61_13 | reverse complement strand
ATTCCGGGCCAGATACGAGGCGCTGGCCAGTGCCGCGCGCGTGGAGTTGGACCGTGGCATTCAGGACACGGGAACGCCGGAGCCGTAATCCCAACGCAAATCCTGCCGTTGTTCGATACGCGCGTGACGGTCGGTCCGCTGGATGAATGGAACTTGTTCAACCTGATAGAGTGGACCCGGGTCATTACAGGGATTCCGGCATCGCGTGCATCTCACCTTGTACATTCCCGGTCTGTTCGGGCCGAAGGCGCGATTCAGCAATGAATACCTGCCTGCTGTGCCCACATTGAATCGGCTGTTGTCCCGCGGCAAGATCCTCTCCGCAACCGAACGATCCTTCCACTTCACGTTGGCGCGCCTGTTTGGATGCGCCCCGCCGCCCGGGCAGGATGTACCGGTGGCGGCAGTGACCCATCAACTGGATGCCGCCGGGGTGGGGCAGGGGACCTGGATGCGCGCCGACCCGGTGTACCTGCGCGCGGATCGGCGCAGCGTGATCCTGCTGGATGCGGAAACGGTCCGGCTGGAGACCCGCGATGCGCTGGCCCTGGCCGCAGAAGTGAAACCTTTGCTTGAATCCCAGGGTCATCAACTCGAGGTGCCATGCCCCGAACGCTGGTACCTGCGGATGCAGAGTGCGCCGCAGATCAGCACCACGGAACTGGAGCAGGTGGTGGGACGGGATATCGCGAGCGCAATGCCGGCCGGTCCCGATTCTGCATCGTGGCGCCGTCTCTTGAATGAAATACAAATGGTGTTGCACCAAAGCCCGGTCAATATCGACCGGGAGTCGCGAGGACTGGCGCCGATCAACAGTCTCTGGTTTTGGGGTTGCGGTTCCACGCCGACGCCCGATGCGCGCCGATGGGCCACGATCCATGGCGCGGATTTGTTCCTGCGTGGTCTGGCGGAGATCGGGGGCACTGCCTGCCTGCCGATCCCCTCGGGCGCCAATGAATGCCTGGCCAATGCCGAACGGGAGGATCGCGTTCTCGTGGTCATGGAGAGCTGCCGCCGCGCCGCTGCCCACCAGGAAGTGGAAATCTGGAACGCGGCCGTGCGGGAACTGGAACAACGCTGGTTTCTGCCGTTGGCGAAGGCGCTGCAAATTGGCGCAGTGCGATCACTGTCCCTGATTACAGACGGACTGGAAATGGAAATCGCGCCGCTGAGCCTGTTTTGCTTCTGGCGCCGAGGCCGCACTCTTGCGCAACTGGCGCCGGGCGTGACGACCGTTTGAAAACGCCCAAGCTCATCCAGCGGCGCGAGCCGGCCGCACCATCGACGCAATTTCCCGATGACATGTCGCCATTGCTGCGCCGTGTCTATGCCCATCGTAATGTGGCCGGCGCCGCGGAACTGGATTATTCCCTTGCCGGTCTGTTGCCATTCACGCAACTCGCACAGGTGGATACGGCGGCGCAACTGCTGGCCGATGTCATCGCCGCGGACCAACACATCGTGATCATTGCCGATTACGACGCGGATGGCGCAACGGCTTGCGCGCTGGCCGTGCGGGGATTGCGCGGCTGCGGCGCAAAACGCGTGAGTTACCTGGTGCCGGACCGGATGCGGGATGGCTATGGCCTGCAGGCGCCCCTCGCCGAACTCGCCGCGCAAGCCGGGGCGCACCTGCTCGTGACCGTGGACAACGGCATTTCCGCCCTCGAGGGCGTGGCCCGCGCCAGGGAGTTGGGCATGCGGGTAATGGTCACGGATCATCATCTGCCCGGTGCGCAACTCCCGGATGCAGACGTGATCGTAAACCCCAATCAATCCGGGGATGGTTTCCCCAGCAAGTGCGTGGCCGGTGTCGGCGTCATGTTCTACGTGCTGGCGGCGCTGCGGCAATGCCTGCGGGATCGCGGCTGGTTTGCAAAGCAGGAAATCGTGGAGCCAAACCTGGCCGCGTTGCTGGACCTGGTGGCACTGGGCACCGTGGCAGACGTGGTGCCTCTCGATCGGAACAACCGCATATTCGTCGCGCAGGGACTGGCACGGGTCCGCGCCGGGCGTGGCCAGCCCGGCGTGCATGCGCTGCTGGCAGCGGCAAATCGCGACCCGGTCCGCATTACCGCCGCCGACCTGGGGTTTGCCGTCGGGCCGCGCCTGAATGCCGCGGGCCGGCTCACCGATATGCGGCTCGGCATCGAGTGCCTGCTCACCGATGATCCGAATGCGGCGCGGCGCATGGCGCTGGAACTGGATGGGCTTAACAAGGAGCGCCGCCAGATCCAGGCGGAGATGCAGGAACAGGCATTGGCCGATCTGGATGGAATCGACGCGCTATCGGCGGCGCCGGTATTGTGCATCTATCGCGAAGCGTGGCACGTGGGTGTGGTGGGCGTGCTGGCTTCGCAAATCAAGGAACGCGTGCATCGCCCCGTGATTGCGTTTGCGCGGGAGGCCGACGGCACCTTGAAGGGCTCGGCACGTTCCATCAATGGTATTCATATCCGCGATGTACTTGCCAATGTGAATGCCGCCCATCCGGAATTGATAATCCGCTTTGGCGGTCATGCCATGGCGGCAGGATTGTCATTGGCAGAGGAAAATCTGGATCGGTTTGCCCATGCCCTGGAACAGGAAATCACCGCGCACTGGCCGTCCCCGGAACTGGGCATGGCCCTGTGGAGCGACGGTGAATTACTTCCGGAGGAGATTTGCCTGGAGACCGCGGAGCAATTGCGCGCCGCGGGACCTTGGGGGCAATCCTTCCCGGAACCCCTGTTCGACGGCGAATTCAAAATTTCCGGCGCGCGCGTGGTCGGGGAACATCATCTGAAACTTACCCTCGCCAATGGCAACGGCGGCCGGCCGCTGGACGCCATCGCCTTTAACCAGGCCGCGGGACTCGATCTGGAAACCGGCCAGTGCGCGCGACTGGCTTATCGTCTGGATGTGAATGAGTACAACGGTCGCCGAACGGTGCAATTGTTGGTCGAGCAAATCGAACTGGGCGCGGATACCCCGCCGCCGTCACCCCGGCGAAGCCTGCCGCGTGCCACGACACGGGGGCCGGGGTCCAGAATCAAATGACTGGATACCGGCCGCTTCGGACATCCTGTCCTCGGCTTTGGCTCCTGCGTCGCCCTCGGTCTCCGCTCCCGGCTCGACCCTACCGGTTACTTCCCTGTAACCGTACCGCCTACATCCATGTAGGCGACTCGCGGCATTTCCCACGTCCTGTGGGTCGCTTGCGCCGGTATGACGGATGGCTTGGATACCGGCCTATGCCGGTAAGTCGTGCCCCGCCAGCAGCGACACCGCCAGTTTGCGCGCAGCAGTGAAATCCGTCTTGCCGCTGCCGAGCCGCGGTATCTCCGGCACGATGTAGACTTGCTCGGGAATCGTAAGCGCATTGCAGCCCTTGTCCAGCAACGCCTTACGAACAATGTCAGGCGTCACGGCAGGATCCGCAATCAGCATCACGATCTGTTCGCCTTTTTTCTCCGCGGGAAGATTCACGGCGACCAATTCCGTCTCCGGGTCTGCGAGCACGCCGCGCGTCTGCTCTTCCACTGCGGTCAATGACACCATCTCGCCGGCAATCTTCGCGAACCTCGAATAGCGATCCACGATGACCAGGAAGCCGTCTTCGTCCAGGTGCCCCTTGTCGCCGGTCTTGTACCAGCGCATGCCATCCAATTCGACGATCACCGCCGCCGTGCGCGCGGGGTCATCCAGATAACCCAGCATCACCTGCGCGCCGCCGATGAGAATGAGGCCGTCACTGTCGGTGGGCAGTTCCTGCAGGGTGTCGGGATCGACGATGCGAAAACTGGTGCCGGGCAGCGGCAGGCCGACAGTGCCGGGCTTGGTGCCGACGTGCACCACCCACGAGGAGGTGTCCAGCCGGTTGGGCACATTGACGCTAGCCACCGGCGTGGTCTCGGTGGCGCCGAATCCCTCGTAGACCTCTTTTTGGAACTTGAGCTTGAAACTTTCGCGCACATCCGCCGCCAGCTTTTCCGCCCCCGCTACTACCAACCGCAGCGATTCGAACATCAACGGGTCAACACGGTTGTTCCTGGCATACAGCCGCAGGAAGGTGGACGTCCCGCACAGCAACGTCGCCTCGTAGGTGGCCACGGCCTTGGCGACGCCCACTGCGTCGGTGGGGTCCGGGTGACAGACTACGGGGATGCCCTCGATCATCGGCATCAGCGTTGTCACCGTCAGGCCAAAGGCATGAAACAGCGGCAGCGTCGCCATGACCACGTCGGAGGTTTCGGTGTTCAGCACATCCGAGGTCTGTTTCAGATTGGCCATTATGTTGCGATGGGACAGCACCACGCCCTTCGGTTCTCCTTCGCTGCCGCTGGAAAACAGGATGGCGGCCGGATGGTCCAGCGTCACGCGCCGGCAATGCAGCGCGCGTAGCAGCCAGGCGGGAAACAGGACCGCCTGCAACAGCGCAGCCATGCGCCGGAGCTTCGACATGCCGGCGGCGAGATCCTCCATGGAATGTATTCGCACCCCGGAAAGCACGGCCTCCATGTCCATGCCGCGTTTGGCCAGCCGTTCCAGGAAGCGCCGCGAGGTAATGACGTTGCCAATCCTGGCCTTGGCGATGGCGGCAGTTATTGCTTCGCGGCTGGCGGTGTAGTTGAGATTCACCACGGTCTTGCCACACATCAGCACCGCCAGATTGGCAATGGTCCCGCCGTTGCTGGTGGGCAATAACAACCCGACATTAGGTTCCGGGCAGAGGCGGCGCACCCGTCCCGCGAACAGCAATACCCCGGCGATGACGCGGGTTCCCGACAAAGGTCCGCTCAATGTGTCTGCCAGCACCATATCGTCGGTCGCGCGTTTGGCGGTGTCGAGCCAGGCCTCGGGAAGGGTCTGCAGGGAATCGGCATGGCGCTGCCACGCCTCAATGGACAGGTCCAGCACCCGTCTCTTGAGCGTGTCGGTGGGCGTCTGCATGGGCAGCGGTTTGCCGAATGCCACCACGATGTCGCG
The DNA here is from genome assembly GCA_001801865.1 of Gammaproteobacteria bacterium RIFCSPLOWO2_02_FULL_61_13. Taxonomy (GTDB): domain Bacteria; phylum Pseudomonadota; class Gammaproteobacteria; order Eutrophobiales; family Eutrophobiaceae; genus 2-02-FULL-61-13. The sequence continues at coordinate 12,870 of MGYT01000056.1, read as the reverse complement.
CCGTATACCGCGTCCCCGCAATGTGCGCAGGCGGGTACTGGCGTGGGAAAACACCGTGCCCCAGAGGCCGCGCAGGTAGAACGGTATGATCACGCCATCAACATCGGTGGTGGCGGTTTCATAGCCGCGCTTGAATTCGTTCAACTGCCCGGTGCGGGAGATGGTGCCCTCGGGAAACAGGCAGACGATCTCCCCCTGCATGAGATGCTCGCGGACCTCTTCCAGCGCGCTCTTGCTGCCACCGCCGCTAATGGGGATGACACCGAAGAAATCCAGGAACCACTTCAGGTACCAGCGCTCATAGATGCCACGGTACATGACGAACCGCACCGGCCGCGGGCACGCAATCTGGACGATGGCCCAGTCTATCCAGGAGATGTGGTTGCCCAGCAGCAACACGCCGCCGCGTTGCGGCAGCCGGTGAAAACCGATCACGTCAATGCGATAACGCTGCGACAACAGCAGCGTGGCGATGATGCGCGCCAGCGCCTGCGGCAGCTTGTAGACGGTGTAAATGGCGCCCCCCAGGGCCACCACCATCAACAGCAGGAACAGGTCGCGGGCGCGCAGGCCGAGCAGTGAGAACGCCACGGCCAGGCCGAGGAAACCCAGCATCAGGCAGTTCTGAATGAAATTGTTGCCGGCGAGGACGCGCCCGCGCTCATGTTCTTCCGCGTGATACTGGATCAGTGCATTCAGCGGAATGATGAACAGCCCGCCGAGGAATCCCAGCGCGATGAAGTTCAGTCCATGCGCGGTCACGCTGTTCAGTAATGGCGTCAGCGCCAGCGACAGCGTCACGCCGAAGGCGCCGATGGGGACGAGACCGGTCTCGATATGCGCCCGCGACATGCGCCCGGCCATTGTCGAGCCCAGCACAATGCCGATGCCCGAGCAGGCCAGCATTCCCTGCACGGTGACCGAATCGGTCAATCCCATGGTCTCTTTGGCGAAGGCAGGGAAGGACGCCAGCACCACCTGGGCGATGGCCCAGAAGATCGACAGGCCGATGATGGAGAGAAAGATCACCTCGTTGCGGCAGGCGATACCAATATTGTTCTTCAGATACTGCGCGCGCCCATAGCTTTGCCAGTTGAATGCCAGATCCGGGCTGCTGGCCGGTGTGGGCGGCAGGGCATAGGCGCAGGCGACCTCGATCAGAGATCCGATAATCAGCAGGTAACCGACCGGGGCGATCTGGCGCAGGATGGCGTCCTTGTCGTGCGGCACCGCCCCCTCCAGATAGCCTTCAAACAGTACCGAGAAAACGAATACTCCTGCCAGGATCGCCACCGTGGTGACTGCCTGCACAATGCCGTTGGCGGCGGCGAGATGGCCGGTCCCGACCAGTTCCTTGATGTAGCCGTACTTGGCCGGCGAGTAGAGGGCGGCCTGTATGGCCAGCAGAAAAGTCATCGCGAAGGCCGGCCAGAACCAGCCCTGGTAGTAGCAGACAGTGATCAATATCGTCAGCAATACCGCTGCCCAGGCCCCGGCGCGCATGACGCGGGGTTTGGCAAACCGATCCGAAAGAAATCCGGCCGGGCTGAACAGCAGGACAAACGGCAGCAGGATCAGGGCATTGACGACCGCGGTCAGGATGACCTGGGTCTCGCCGTCGTAAACCTTGAACACGGTGTTCTGAATGACGATCTTGTGCCCAAGATCCACGAACGCATTCAGGAAGCCCATGCCCAGGAAGAACATGAATCCCCGAATCTTCAGTATTGTCGTCATCACAGATCCTTCACTGGGGATGCAGGCGGATTCGGACGGTGGCGCAGGATCGTAGCAGATTCAGGGTGTTTGATTGCATGTACGGACAAGGAATCAGTACAATCACGCGCCTTTTCCCCAAGACGAGCCACGATGATCGAATTCACCTCAATCAATGCCCGCATCAAAGACCTGCGAGGGCGCACCGATGCCCTGAGGGGGTATCTTTGAATTTGATCGCAAATCCGAGCGCCTCGAGGAAGTAACTCGCGAGCTGGAGAACCCCCGCATCTGGGACGCGCCCGAGCAGGCACAGGCCTTGGGCCGGGAACGCGTCGCACTGGAGCGCGTCGTCAGCACACTAACTGGACTGGATGGCGGACTCACGGAAGCAGTGGAGTTGTTTCAACTGGCCCGGGACGAACAGGATGAGGCAGCGGCCGGGTCCGTGGTGGCGGATTTGGACGGCCTCGAAAAGCGGCTGGCGGCGCTGGAGTTCCAGCGCATGTTTCCCGGCGAGATGGACCCCAGCAATGCCTTCGTCGATGTGCAATCGGGTTCCGGCGGCACCGAGGCTCAGGACTGGGCCGAGATGCTGTTGCGCATGTACCTGCGCTGGGGGGAGAAGCACGGTTTCAAGACCGAGCTGATCGAGGCCTCCGCGGGGGAAGTCGCCGGCATCAAGAGCGCGACCATCCGTTATGAAGGCGAGTATGCCTTTGGCTGGCTGCGCACCGAGACCGGCGTGCACCGCCTGGTGCGCAAGTCCCCGTTCGATTCCGGCAACCGGCGCCACACGTCATTCGCCTCGGTGTTCGTGTCCCCGGAAGTGGACGACGACATCAAGATCGACATCAATCCGGCCGACCTGCGCATTGACACCTACCGTGCCGGCGGCGCGGGCGGGCAGCATGTGAACAAGACCGACTCCGCGGTGCGCATCACGCATCTGCCCACCAACACCGTGGTGCAGTGCCAGAACGAGCGCTCCCAGCATAAGAACAAGGATCGCGCCATGAAGCAATTGCGCGCGAAGTTGTACGAGTTGGAGGTGATGAAGCGCAATGCCGAGAAGCAGGCGCTGGAGGATTCCAAGTCCGACATCGCCTGGGGCCACCAGATCCGCTCCTACGTGCTGGATCAGTCGCGCATCAAGGACCTGCGCACCAACATCGAACGCACCGATACGCAGAAGGTGCTGGACGGGGATCTGGATGAGTTTATGGAGGCGAGTCTTAAAGCGGGACTGTAGGCCGTAGTCAGCTGAGATTCCAATGGCGTTTGGGAAGTGCCGCAGTTTGGATTTGTCATTCCGAGCGAAGCGAGGAATCTTGTAATGGAAATCGGGGCTGAACTGCGATTTCGAATGACTCTGGGAATTACAGATTACTTCCTGCCATAAGTGCTGTCGTGGTCGGGCGCGATGGTCAACAAGCGCAAGAAGTCCTGTTGGCGATACGCGGTTGCTCTCCGCGACCGGGTAATTCTCAACGAGTAGATGGCGTCAATGCCTTCCGGTGGCTTGACGCTCAGAATTTTCTCCCACTTCAATCCCGTGTCCCGATACACCTGATTCCAGGTCAGCTTACGCAGCTTGTCCAAGGTGTCCAACACGGCATTCCGCTCCTGCTTTTCCAGCGCCAGCAAATTGTCCTGGAACACCGGGTTATTCAGGTCCAGCCTGACCAACCGGTCCGCGTTCGCCTTAGCCACGCTTCATTTTCTTGATGACAGCGGCAACGTTCGAATCTCTGGGTGCGTTGTTTTGTGCCCAAGCCAGTGATTTTTGCAAGGCCGCCGCCGCCGCGGGCTGATGCAGCCAGTTTTCGTTGTCAGGCAGCACCGTTGCGGTGCGCACCAGCCAGACACCCGGTTCCTTTTCTTCAACCAATACCTGCCGCCCGGCAAATTGCTTGCCGAGGGAAATCTGGCCGTTGGCGCCAACAACCTTGACGCTGGGACTGGAGACGGTTGCCATCACACACCTCTTGATTTGGTAATATAGGCTGGCACTATAGCACCAAAATAGTATTTCGCGATCAAATGGGTTTCGCCCCGCGCTACCCAAGCCCTATTGAGCCTTGCATAAAGCGTGAATTTGCCGACACCGTCATTCCGGCCAAGCCTGCGCAGCAGGCGCGAGCCGGAATCCACTGTGAAAAAAAGGTCGGCGGTGTTGCTTCCCCAGGCTGACATGGAGAAATTCTGGTTGAATGAGAGTCCATGTTCAAAGCGGGAGCAGATGATCTAAAAGACTGGAATGTGGCGAATGGGAAAATCAGAAATCAAACTTTAAATCGAAGTCTGATCCCGAATATTTGTAATGCTTAAGGCGCACCCGCTGCCGGACCAGATACAGAAGTTTTGGTTTTTGCTTCATGGGGCACCTTCGTGTGCCTAAATCGGATTTCAGGACGTGTGCATTTTTCTGAGGGCAATTATACTAATGAGATGGTTACATCAATCTTGTCGGTTTTATATCCCACTTTTGGTGTATTTGTCGGCACCATTTCGGGTGCCTAATTCTAGTTGGGCGGACTCGGATCGAGCATGTTCATAGAAATCGGACATGTGGAGGCGATCTTCCGGTATCCCGTGAAGTCCATGGGCGGCGAACGACTCGAGGTCGCCAAGCTGGGCTGGCACGGCCTCGATGGTGACAGACGCCTGGCATTCCGGCGGATTGATGACCGCAGCGGGTTCCCGTGGCTAACAGCAAGCACGCTTCCCGACCTGCTCCTGTTTGCTCCGCACCGCCGTGAAGACGGTGCTCAGGGAGACCTTCCTACGCATATTCGCACGCCGGATGGCGAAGAGATGCCTGTCTTCGGGGAGGACTTGGCGACGGAGGTCGGACGTCGGTACGGGGCTCCCGTGCAGATGATGCAGTTGAATCATGGCATCTTCGATGAAGCGAGCATCTCCGTGATCGCCTTCGATACCGTGCGCGAGATCGGACGACTCGCAGGGCGGAGCCCGGACGTGCGACGATTTCGCCCGAATGTTGTAGTTCGTTTACTGCGATCGGTTCCCTTCCAGGAGGACGAGTGGTTGGGCGGTGTGCTCTCATTCGGCGAGGGGGACGACGCCCCCGCCATCACCGTCACGATGCGCGACGTTCGCTGCTCGATGGTGAACTTTGATCCCGACTCAGCAAGTCCTGCGCCAGAAGTGCTGAAGGCGGTCGTTCGTGCGAACCAGAACAACGCGGGAATCTACGGCGCGGTCACTCGCAGCGGTCAACTGGCGGTCGGACAGACCATACTCCTCCGTGCGGCGACCGAGAAAAGGGAACGTGGGTGATCGAAACACAATGTCCATGAAGCCGCCCAACCGGCCGTTGCAGCGGATGGGCGCGTCGGTCGCTTCGGCTCCCTCTCGCGCCCACCGCTAAACGGCGCTAACGTTAGGCTGCGGAGTTTTTACTGATAGGAAACGCATGAGCAAAGTATTCGTAAACATCGGATTGAGCCTTGACGGTTACATGGCACCAGAAGGAATGACCATGGAGCATTGGGATAACCCTGAGTACAAGAACTGGGGTGCCAAGTGGGGTGCCATGATGGGCTGGATCTTTAATCAGCAGTACTTCCGCGAGAACCTCAAACTTGGCCCTGGGGGCGAAACCGGCCCGGTCAATGACATGCTTCGAAGTACCACGGAACGCATTGGCGCCAACATCATGGGCAAGCGAATGTTTGATGGCGGCGAGCGTGGATGGCCAGAGGAGGCGCCGTTTCACACCCCGGTATATGTCCTTACCAGCGAGAAGCGCGAACCTTGGGTCCGCCCGGGCGGGACGACGTTTTACTTCGTCAACGATGGCGCAGAAAGTGCCCTTGAGCAGGCTCGGGAGAATGCAGGTGGTCGCGATATTCGCATCGCAGGTGGCGCCGACGTTATCCAGCAGTACTTGAATCTCGGGGTCATCGACGCGCTCGAAATTGCTCTGGCGCCAGTACTGTTCGGCGGTGGGAGGCGCCTCTTCGAAAACCTAAACGAAACAGCGTCTCGCTTTCGAATTGACAAGGTTATTGAAGGTCCGGATGCCACACACCTGCGCTATGTGCGCGAGTAAGGCGCGGCCTCACTTCACGGTCAAGAGGGACCGCCTTCCGGCAGAATAACGGGGTCGGAGTGAATTATTTTGGTGCATCATCAGCAGACGTGAAATAGTCTAACGTCACCTTTCACCTGCAGAGTCCCGCAATGTCCGAAACTCCCGACTCCGACCTGATCGCCGCCCGCCGCGCCCACCTCGACGAGTTGCGCCGCGCGGGCAAGGCCTATCCCAACGATTTCCGCCGCGATGCGCTGGCCGGGGATCTGCACGGGCGTTACGGCGGCATGGACGCGGCACAACTGGAGGCGGCGAAGGTCACCGTGCGCGTGGCGGGCCGGATGATGAGCCGGCGGGTGATGGGCAAGGCCGCCTTCGCGCACATCCAGGATATGTCGGGCCAGCGTGTGCAGGTGTATTTGCGCACCGACGCGGTGTCCGAAGAGGTCTACGCGGATTTCAAGCACTGGGACATCGGCGACATCGTCGGCGCGGTCGGCTATCTGTTCAAGTCCAAGACCGGCGAATTGTCAGTCCATGTTGACGAGGTGCGGATGCTGGCCAAGTGCCTGCGTCCGCTGCCGGAGAAGTTTCATGGCCTCGCCGATCAGGAGACGCGCTATCGCCAGCGTTACCTGGACCTGATCATGAACGAGGAGGCGCGCGCGCTGTTCAAGCTGCGCTCCAAGGTGGTGGACGCGGTTCGCGCGTATCTCCAGGGTTGCGGTTTCCTGGAAGTGGAAACCCCGATGATGCACGGGATCCCGGGCGGCGCGGTGGCGCGCCCGTTCATCACCCATCACAACACGCTGGATATGGACATGTACCTGCGCATCGCGCCGGAACTCTACCTGAAGCGCCTGGTGGTGGGGGGATTCGAAAAGGTTTTCGAGATCAACCGCAGCTTCCGCAATGAGGGCCTTTCCACGCGCCACAATCCCGAATTCACGATGCTGGAGTTCTACCAGGCCTATGCGGATTACCAGGATCTGATGAACCTGACCGAGGACATGATGCGCAAGCTGGTCCAGGACCTGTGCGGATCGCTGGTGCTGGAACGGGAAGGCGGCCGTTATGATTTTTCCCGGCCGTTCCGGCGCCTGACGGTGCTGGAGTCGATCCTGGAGCAAAATCCCGGTCTCGCCCGCGCTGAACTTTCGGAACTGAATGGCGTGCGCCGCATTGCCGAGCGGTTGCAGATCCCCATCGAGAAGTCCTTTGGTATCGGCAAGATCCAGACCGAGATTTTTGAGAAGACGGTGGAGTCCAGTCTGATGGACCCCACCTTTATTACGCAGTTCCCCACCGAGGTGTCGCCGCTGGCGCGCCGCAATGACCAGGACCCCATGGTCACTGACCGCTTCGAGTTCTTTGTCGGCGGCCGGGAAGTGGCGAATGGCTTCTCGGAGTTGAATGACCCCGATGACCAGGCGGAGCGCTTTCGCCAGCAGATGACGCGCAAGGATGCCGGTGACCACGAGGCCATGCACTTCGACGACGACTACATATTGGCGCTGGAGTACGGCCTGCCGCCGACGGCCGGCGAGGGCATTGGAATCGATCGCCTGGTCATGTTGTTGGGTGGCGTGGATTCCATCCGCGAGGTCATTCTCTTTCCCCATCTACGGCCACGCGCATAACATTTTGCCTCAACCTGCTAACTGTCAGTGACGCTGACAAGTGTCCCAGGAATCCAGGTCGTCGTATTACTTTAACTGTTTGATATGTATGTATAAAACGCCATGGTCGTGCGGCACATTCGCCGGTTTAGTTTGCGACAGTACGAACTTCCCTAGTGACCGGCAGTCCATTACCCTGACTTTGCGCGAGGGGTGGGTCCGTGCAGTTGCGACCGAACCCGTGCACAGGCACTGTAAGGTTTCGCATGTAACAACGACTAATCTCACGGGGACACCCCCAGACAACTTAAAACCGGAGGATCCAATCATGTCCAGGCACATCACGTTACGGCCGATTGCTGCTGCACTCGGCACCACTTTTGCTGTTTCCCTGGCGCTCAGCCCCATTGCCAGTGCGGAACAGAATCCGTTCAGCCTCACCGAACTGTCCGGCGGATACATGGTTGCCGACAGCCATGCGGAAGGCAGCTGTGGCGAGGGCAAGAAGGAAGGCGAGGCTATGAAGGAAGGTGAGGGCAAGTGCGGCGAAGGCAAGGATACCAGCGCCGAAGGCAAGTGCGGTGAAGGCAAGTGTGGTGAGAAGCGCGCCGCCCATGAAGGCAAGTGTGGTGAAGGGAAGTGCGGCGAAGGCAAGGAGAAGAAAGCCGAGGGCAGTTGCGGCGAAGGCATGAAGGAAGCTGAAGCCGGCGCCGGCGAGAAAAAGGAGTAATCAACAAGTTTCCGGGTGCATCGTTCCATGTCCCAGGCAGGTGAAAGATGTACCCCGTAACGGGTGCAGGACTCGGCCTGCGGCGGGCCTTCATCGGCTCGCTCGCAGGCCGCATTCCTTCCGGCGTCGATTTCATGGAGGTGGCGCCGGAAAACTGGATTGATGTGGGCGGCCGTTATGGCCGGCAGTTTGAGGAGTTGGCGCGCCAGGCGCCCTTTGTCTGTCACGGACTGTCCCTGAATCTGGGCGGCGTGGCGCCGCTGGATGAGGCGTTTCTCCATCGCGTGCGCCAGTTTATGGATATATTCGATATTCGCTGCTACAGCGAACACCTGAGTTACTGCGGCGATGAGGGACACCTATACGACCTGATGCCCATCCCGTTCACCGGCGAAGCGGTGCGTTATGTCGCCGATCGCATCAAGCGTGTGCAGGACATCGTCGGACGCCGCATGGCCATCGAGAATGTCTCCTACTATGCGGCACCCGGGCAGGAGATGCCCGAGATCGAATTCATCAACGCAGTCCTCGAAACAGCGGACTGCGATCTGTTGCTGGACATCAACAACATCTACGTCAACAGCATCAACCATCGTTATGACCCGCTGCAATTCCTGGAGGCGCTGCCGGGCAAGCGCATTGCCTATGCGCATATCGCCGGGCATTACCACGAGGCAGAAGATCTGCGCGTGGATACCCACGGCAGCGACATCATTGACCCGGTGTGGATCCTGTTGCAGGACGCCTACCGGCATTTCGGTGTATTCCCGACGCTGCTCGAACGCGATTTCAATATCCCCGCGGTGCCGGAATTGATGCGCGAGGTGGGCCGGATTGCCGCCATGCAGTCCGATCACGAATTGGGGGCGAGCCATGCAGCCACCGGTTGCTGATCTGCCGCGCTTTCAGCAGGTGCAACAGGCGTTCACCCGCCACATGCGCGATCCGGACAACGCGCCGGCCCCGGCCGGCGTCGAAGACCGGCGCATGGCCATCTATCGCGACCTGCTCTTCAACAATGTGCAGTCGTTCCTGGCGGGGTGTTTCCCGGTGTTGCGCAAGATCAGCAGCGACACCATGT
>MGYT01000056.1:3266-3627 GCA_001801865.1 Gammaproteobacteria bacterium RIFCSPLOWO2_02_FULL_61_13 | reverse complement strand
GGCGCATACGCCGCTGTTCCCGAAGATGCCGCGGGAATTCCTGCAATATCTGGAACAGGAGCGCGGGCATCGTCCCGGGGATTTTCCGTTCCTGCTGGAACTGGCCCATTACGAATGGGTGGAGACCGCGCTGATATTTGACTCCCGCAACCTCGATTTCAGCGGCGTGGACCGGACCGGCGACCTGTTGAACGGCGTCCCGGTGTTCAGCCCGCTGGCGATGGCGCTGGCCTACAAATTCCCGGTGCACCGGATCGGTCCGGAGCAACTGCCTGAGACTGCCCCCGAGCAACCCACCTACCTGGTTGTCTATCGGAATCGGGAAGACAAGGTCGGCTTCCTGGAGTTGAATCCGGTCTCC
>MGYT01000056.1:2998-3119 GCA_001801865.1 Gammaproteobacteria bacterium RIFCSPLOWO2_02_FULL_61_13 | reverse complement strand
GTCATCCTTGGCACGCGCGCGCATTGAATTCGCGCTGGAGCCGTAAATGGTAATTTCGGAAACAATAAGGGCATTCCTGCTGGAAACACTGGAAATGATGGCGGCGATGTTCGTGTTCGCC
>MGYT01000056.1:0-2976 GCA_001801865.1 Gammaproteobacteria bacterium RIFCSPLOWO2_02_FULL_61_13 | reverse complement strand
TCATGGTGATGTTCATCGTGGACATCACGCAGTCCACCCATGCAATACGGCGCAACTACCCGGTCATCGGCCGGTTCCGTTACCTGTTCGAGCACCTGGGCGAATTCTTCCGCCAGTACTTCTTTGCCATGGATCGCGAGGAACTCCCGTTCAACCGCGCGCAACGGTCGTGGTGCTATCGCGCCGCGAAAAATGTCGACAACACCGTCGCGTTCGGTTCCACCCGCGATTTGCGCATTCCCGGCACGATCCTGTTCGTCAATTGCGCGTATCCGACACTGGACGAGGATGCCGTGGATCCGCGCCCGATGACCATCGGACCCTACAGCCGCAAACCGTACACGACTGCGTCGTTCTTCAACATTTCCGGCATGAGCTACGGGGCCATCTCCCGTCCCGCGGTGCTGGCACTGTCGAAGGGCGCAAAGATGGCCGGATGCTGGATGAATACCGGTGAAGGCGGATTGTCGCCCTATCACCTGGAAGGCGGCGCCGACATCGTGTTCCAGATCGGCACCGCAAAATACGGCGTGCGCGACAAGAACGGCAACCTGGATGACGGCAAGTTGGCCGGGGTCGCCGCCCACGAGCAGGTGCGCATGATCGAGATCAAGCTGAGCCAGGGCGCGAAACCGGGTAAGGGCGGCATCCTGCCGGGCGGCAAGGTCACCGAGGAGATCGCCAGGATCCGCGGCATCCCGCCCGGCCATGATTCCATCAGCCCGAACCGGCACCCGGAAGTGGAATGCAACGAGGAACTGCTGGAACTGATCCGGCACGTGCGTGAGGTGGCCGGCAAGCCGGTGGGCCTCAAGACGGCCATCGGCGCCTACGGCTGGCTCGATGGCCTGTTTGCACTCATCCTCAAGCGCGGGGTGGAGAGCGCGCCTGACTTCATCACCCTCGACAGCGCCGAAGGTGGCTCCGGCGCGGCGCCGATGTCGCTGATGGACGATGTCGGCCTGCCGTTGCGCGAGTGCCTGCCAATCGTTATCGACAAATTGAATGAGCACGGCCTGCGTAATCGAATCAAGGTTTGCGTCTCGGGCAAGCTGGTGACGCCGGCGGATGTGGCCTGGGCCCTGTGCATGGGAGCGGACTTCGTCAACTCCGCCCGTGGCTTCATGTTCGCACTGGGCTGCATCCAGGCGCTCCAGTGCAACAAGAATACCTGCCCCACGGGCATCACCACGCACAACGTGAAATTGCAGCGTGGCCTCAACCCCGGGGAAAAATCCGTGCGCGTCATGCACTACCAGAAGAACATGACCAAGGAGGTGGGGGTCATCGCCCATTCCTGCGGCGTACAGGAGCCGAGGCAATTGCAGCGTTTTCATGCCCGCATCGTCGGCCAGTACGGGTTGTCCACGCCGCTCGACGTGCTGCACCCCGAGGTCAAACCCAAACACGCCGCCATGTAGGGCCGACTTCAGCCGGCCGCCAGGCATCCCGGCGCGCTGAAGCGCGCCCTACGCGGTAACCGTTTCTTGAATGGATGGCAGGGGTCGGGGCTTTGGCTCTGACCCCATCTGCCACCCGCAACAATATTCATTGGAGGTTCCCCATGGAAAAATTAATCAACCTCGCCAACCAGGCGCAGGGCCTGTTCGACAAGGTGCGCACACAGGTGGATTTTCTCGGGCCGCTGGCGCTGCGCCTGTACCTGGTACCCGTGTTCTGGGTGGCCGCCAACAACAAGTGGAACCCCTTCGACAGCAGCAGTTCCATCAACTCCACTGCGGAGTGGTTCGGAAATGCAGAATGGGGACTGGGACTGCCGCTGCCGTACCTGAACGCGTACATGGCCTGGGGCGCTGAGTACTTCGGCGCCATCCTGTTGCTGCTGGGCCTAGGCGTGCGCTGGATCTCCATTCCGCTGATGGTCACTATGATCGTGGCCGTGACGACGGTGCACTGGGAACACGGTTGGCAGGCGCTGAACGATCCGAAGAGTGCCTTTGCCTCCGAGCATGCCGATGAAGCCATTGAGCGGCTGGCCGTTGCCAAGGACATACTCAGGGAGCATGGCGATTACGGTTGGCTGACGGAGTTCGGCGGCATCGTGTCGTCCAACAACGGCATCGAATGGGCCGCGACGTATTTTGTGATGCTGCTGGCGCTGCTTTGCTTCGGCGCCGGTCGCTTCGTCAGCCTGGATTACTGGATCGCGCGCCGTTTCCGGCGCTGATCCCGCCGAGAACTCCCGGTACCGGCACACCCGCGGCCCCGGAGATCATCATGCCCGATACCGGCGTCGTGCTGTTCTTCCTCGGCCTGCTGGTCCTGGCGTTGTTCGTGGAACCGCTGGCGGCGCGGGCGCGCATGCCCGTCAGTGTGCTACTGGTGCCACTCGGATTTGCAGCCTCGGAACTGGCCACGCGTGTGGCAGGATTGGACCTGGGGATCCGCTGGGACAACCTCGGCATGTTCATCACCTACGTCCTCGTCCCCAGTCTGGTATTTGAATCTGCATTGCGGCTGGACACCGAGGCACTCCGCAACGATGCCGCCGCCGTCTTTCTGCTGGCCTTGCCATTGCTGCTGCTGGCGGCCGGGATCACGGCCGGCATCGCCTGGCTGGGCATCGGCCACCCGGAAGGTTTCCCCTGGGCCGTGGCCCTTCTGGCCGGCGCCATTCTGAGTTCCACGGAAATGACCGGCATGTTCCAGTTGCTAATCCGCGCCGGTGCCCCTAAACGCGTCGCGTGGATACTGGAGGGAGAAAGCATATTCAATGACACCGCGGCGTTACTGTTATTCATGTTGTTGCTGTCGGTGGTGTTGATGGACGAGGGCGGCGTGTCGGCGTCCGTGGTGACAGTGGAGTTTGTCCGGTTATTTGTGGGCGGGATCAGCGTCGGATTTGTGTGTGGTTTCCTGGCGCGCGCCATTCTGCGTCGGGTGCCGGGCGATCACGCCTTCGCCGTGCTGTCCCTCGCCACCGCCTACGGGGTCTTCCTGCTCGCGCAGAAGATC
>MGYT01000055.1:8100-8650 GCA_001801865.1 Gammaproteobacteria bacterium RIFCSPLOWO2_02_FULL_61_13 | reverse complement strand
GCAACCGGAGTTCGACTTGTTCGTGAAGGAAGTGGTGCGGGAGATGACGGTGAAGGCCGGGCAGAAGTGCACGGCCATCCGCCGCATCATCGTGCCGAAGGCGCGGGTGGACGCCGTGACCGAAGCGATCAAAAAGCGGCTTGCCGGCATCGTGCTCGGCGATCCGGCCCAGGAAGGCGTGAAGATGGGTCCGCTGGTGGGCCGCGATCAAATGCGCGACGTGTGGGAGAACGTGAAGTCCCTGCGCAAGAGTTGCGAAGTAGTGGTCGGTGGGAAAGAGGCCTTCGATGTGCAGGGCGGCGATCGGGAGAAGGGCGCCTTCTTCCCGGCCACGTTGTTGCACTGTGCGAATCCGTTCAAGGCCACCGAACCTCACGGCGTCGAGGCCTTTGGCCCGGTGAGCACGGTGCTGCCCTATGTCGGGCTCGACGAGGCCATCGCACTGGCCCGGCTCGGCCGCGGCAGCCTGGCTGGATCGATCTTCAGCGCCGACGATGGGGAGATACGGGAACTGGTGCTGGGTACTGCAGCGTGGCATGGCCGATTGCTG
>MGYT01000055.1:6833-8075 GCA_001801865.1 Gammaproteobacteria bacterium RIFCSPLOWO2_02_FULL_61_13 | reverse complement strand
AATCCACCGGCCATGGTTCGCCATTGCCGAACCTGGTGCACGGCGGCCCGGGCCGCGCCGGCGGCGGCGAGGAACTGGGCGGGGTGCGCGCCATCAAGCATTACATGCAGCGCGTGGCACTGCAGGGGTCGCCCACCACCCTGACGGCAGTGACGCGGGAATACCATTCCGGCGCACGCGTCATCACCGATGCCGTGCATCCGTTCCGCAAATATTTTGACGACCTGGCCATCGGCGAATCGATTCTGACTGATCGGCGTACGATCACCGAGACGGACATTGAAAAGTTCGGCGATCTCTCCGGCGATCATTTCTACGCGCACTTCGATGAGGTGGCCGCAAGGGATTCGCTGTTCGGCAAGCGCGTCGCCCATGGGTATTTCATCATCTCGGCCGCTGCCGGACTGTTCGTGGACCCGGCGCCCGGGCCGGTGCTGGCCAATTACGGCGTGGATAATCTGCGCTTCATTGAACCGGTGGGGATCGGCGACACCATGCAGGTGCGTCTTACGGTGAAGCGCAAGATCCGCAAGGAGCAGCGTGCCGCCGGGGAACGGCCCACGGGGGTGGTGGTATGGGCCGCGGAAATCCGCAACCAGGATGACCGGCTGGTTGCCCTCTACGATGTACTGACGCTGGTGCAACGGCGCGACGAGGCCGCATGACGGCCATGACCGAGGCGGAGCTGGCGCAGGCGTGCGCGGAATCCATGTTCGCACGCGACAGCGCGGCGCGGGAGCTGGGGATAAAGATCGAATCTGCGGGTCCCGGAGAAAGTCGCGTCACGATGACCGTGCAGGCCCGCATGCTGAATGGGCACGGGGTCTGCCACGGCGGATTCATTTTTACGCTGGCGGACACGGCCTTCGCCTATGCCTGCAACAGCCGCAATTCAGTGAACCTGGCCCAGAGCTGCTCCATTGATTTCATCAACCCGGCGCGGGAAGGGGATGTGCTGACTGCCACCGCCGGGCAACACCACCAGTTTTCCCGCACCGGCCTCTATGACATCACCGTCGCCCGGGCTGACGGCGAAGTGGTGGCGCGGTTCCGGGGCCGTTCGTATCGGGTCAAGGGCACGATTCTGCCTGCCGGGGAAGGGCCGGAGCAGGAAGTGTCCCGGTAGGGCCGGGTTCCTGTGGGGCCGGGTTTATCCCGGCCAAATAAGTGGCCGGCATAAAGCCGGCCCCACAGGAGCTTGTGATACAGAAATGGTGTGATTATTAGAGTTTCTGTATCATA
>MGYT01000055.1:0-6680 GCA_001801865.1 Gammaproteobacteria bacterium RIFCSPLOWO2_02_FULL_61_13 | reverse complement strand
CCAAATACCCCAGCCCTGACCAAGGAACAGCAGTTCCAGGCCCGTATCGACGCCGAGGAAAAAATCGAGCCGCGCGACTGGATGCCGGATGACTATCGCCGCACTCTCATCCGGCAGATCTCCCAGCATGCCCATTCCGAGGTCGTCGGCCAGCTGCCCGAAGGCAACTGGATCACCCGCGCCCCAACCCTGCGGCGCAAGGCCATCCTGCTGGCCAAGGTCCAGGATGAAGCAGGGCACGGCCTGTATTTGTACAGCGCCGCGGAAACCCTGGGGGCGTCAAGGGAGGAAATGCTCGATCAGCTCCTGTCCGGCAAGGCCAAATACGCCAGCATCTTTAATTACGCCACGCTGTCGTGGGCCGATGTGGGCGCCATCGGCTGGCTCGTCGACGGCGCCGCCATCGTCAACCAGATCTCCCTGTGCCGCACCTCCTACGGTCCCTATGCGCGCGCCATGGTCCGCATCTGCAAAGAGGAGAGTTTTCACCAGCGCCAGGGCTACGAGATCATGATGACGCTTGCGCGCGGATCGAAGGAACAGCGCGCCATGGCCCAGGATGCCCTGAACCGCTGGTGGTGGCCGACGTTGATGATGTTCGGTCCGCATGATGCAGAGTCGTATCATTCGCAACAATCCATGCACTGGAAGATCAAGCGCCAGAGCAACGACGAGTTGCGCCAGAAGTTCGTGAACCAGACCGTGCCCCAGGCCGATTTCCTCGGTCTGGCCATCCCCGACCCGGAACTCGAGTGGAACGAGGAGCGCGGCCATTACCACTTCGGCGAAATCGACTGGGAGGAATTCAGCCGCGTCATCGCCGGCAAGGGTCCCATGAGCCGGGACCGGCTCGAGGCGCGGCGCCGGGCGCATGAAGAGGGTGGCTGGGTACGCGAGGCCGCGCTGGCCTACGCCGAAAAGCAGGGCACACGGGCCGCGGCCTGAGGAGGGCACCATGGGCAAGACCAATCAGCATCTGCCGCTCTGGGAGGTATTCATCCGCAGCAAGCGCGGACTGGATCACAAGCATGTCGGCAGTCTGCACGCCGCGGATGCCGAGCAGGCCATGCAGTATGCCCGCGATACCTACACGCGCCGCAGCGAAGGATGCAGCATCTGGATCGTCCGCTCCGCGGATATTCACGCCAGCCAGGCGGAGGACAGTGCCAGCTTCTTCGATCCGGCCGATGACAAGGTCTATCGCCACCCGACGTTCTATGACATCCCCGAGGATCTGAAGATTTGAGCGCCGCCCTGTTCGAGTACACGCTACGCCTGGGCGATGATGCGCTCATCGACGGCCAGCGCCTGTCGGAGTGGTGCGGTCATGGGCCATTCCTGGAGGAGGACGTGGGCGTCGCCAATACCGCCCTGGATCTCATCGGCCGCGCACGCCTGTTACTCGCCTATGCCGGGACCGTGGAAGGCAAGGGCAGGGGCGAGGACGATCTGGCCTACACCCGCGACGAACGGGAATGGCGCAATGTGCTGATCACGGAGCTGCCCAGGGGTGACTTCGCATTCACCACCGTACGTCAGTTTTTGCTGGATGCCTTCAACCGGCAACTGTATGAACGTTTGTGCCTGTCACTCGACGCGACACTGGCGGGCATCGCCGGGCGCGCGGTAAAGGAAAGTGAATACCATCTGCGGCATACCGGGGAATGGGTGCTGCGCCTCGGTGACGGCACCAGGGAAAGTAATCGCCGCGCACAGCGGGCGCTGGATGATTTGTGGCCCTATACAGCGGAGCTGTTCGAATCGGATCCGGTGCAGGAGCAGATGGAGGCACAGGGCATCGCGCCTGCCACCGCCAGCCTGCGGGCAGCCTGGTTGCATACGGTGGAACCGCCGCTGCGCTCGGCGCAACTCATGATCCCCGGGAACACGTGGCCGCAAACCGGCGGCAGGCAGGGCATGCATTCAGAGCACATGGGCTTCCTGCTGGCGGAGATGCAATTTGTGCAGCGCGCTTATCCCGGGCAGGCGTGGTAACAGCGCGGGGCAATCCGTAATCATGGCAACGAACGGCCCGACACCGGATATTGATCGCGCCCGGGATATCGTCTCCCGGATCAAGGATCCGGAGATCCCCGTGCTCACCATCGCCGACCTGGGCGTGCTGCGGGACGTGGGTGTCGAGGGACACCGGCTCGTGGTGACGATCACCCCGACTTACACTGGCTGCCCGGCCATGAAGGCCATCGAGGATGACATCCGGGCGACACTGCACGGGGCGGGGTATCACAACGTAGAGGTGCGCATGCAGTTGTCACCGGCGTGGACCACCGACTGGATCGAGGAACGGGCGCGGCGCAAGCTGGAGGCCTATGGCATCGCGCCGCCGCGTCCGGTCGGATCGCGCGGCCCGATCCATTGTCCCCAGTGCCGCTCCACGAACACGGAGTGCATCAGCGAATTCGGCTCCACTGCGTGCAAGGCCTTGTATCGTTGCCTGGATTGTCTGGAACCGTTCGACTACTTCAAGTGCATATGAGCGCGTACTATCCGCTGACAATCCGCCGCGCCGATCCGGAGACCGAGTCCGCCGTTTGCCTGACCTTTGACGTGCCCGGCAATTTGCGCGATACGTTCCGGTTCGCGCCGGGGCAGTACCTGACGTTGCGCTGCGACATTGATGGCAAGCCGGTAACGCGCTCCTATTCCATCTGCTCCGGCATTGACGATCCGGATCTGCGCATCGCCATCAAGCGCGTGGACGGCGGCGTGTTCTCCGGGTTTGCCACCGAAAGGCTGAAGTCCGGCACAGTGGTGGACGTCATGCCGCCGCAGGGAAATTTCCGCGTGGACCCGGACCCTGCCAGCGGGCGGAACTATCTTTGTATTGCCGCCGGCAGCGGCATCACGCCGGTGTTGTCCATTATCAAGTCGGTGCTGGCCCGGGAACCGGACAGCCACGTGACGCTGCTGTTCGGCAACCAGCGCGTGGCCACCATCATGTTCCGGGAGGAACTGGACGCGCTGAAGAATCGCTACCTGGCGCGATTCCAATGGCTCAACATCCTGAGCCGCGAGCGCCAGGACGTGGAGATACTCAACGGCCGCATCAACAACAAGAAGGGCGCGGAACTGTGCCGCCATCTGCTGGACCTCAAGGCCGTCGATGAATTCTTCCTGTGCGGGCCGGAGGCCATGATATCGGAGGTGTCGCGCGGGTTGCGCGCCAACGGCATCCCTGAGTCGAAGATCCATTATGAGTTGTTTGCCAGTTCCGCCGCCGATGCGGCGGCGGTGATTGCCAAGCACCATGCCCGCGCCATGACACATGCCGGCAAGGTCAGCGACGTCACCATCATTTCCGGCGGTCGCGAAACACGCTTCGAATTGACTGCGGACGGCGAGAACATACTCGATGGTGGCCTGGATAATGGCGTGGACCTGCCATTCGCCTGCAAGGGCGGTGTGTGCGCCACCTGCAAGGCGCGGCTGGTGGAAGGTGAAGTAGACATGGATCTTAACCATGCCCTCACTGAAGACGAGATCCGCCGCGGCTACATACTTACCTGCCAGGCGCACCCGGTCTCCGCGCGCGTGGTTGTGGATTACGACCAGTGATGGTTGCGGGGCGGGCCGCTTCGGACGTCCTGTCCTCTCGCGGTATTTCCCACGTCCTGTGGGTCGCTTCAGCCCGCCAAATTAGGATCGCGGCGGGATAAATCCCGCCCTACGCGAAGGCAAAATTGGCCACACAACTTCGCATCATTGACGGCCTGCTCGCCGCCTTCGCGCGCCGCCAGCCCACGCGCGCCGGATCGCTGGTCGTCACCGTGTTTGGCGATTCAATCTCCCCACATGGCAATAACGTGGGTCTGGTCAGCCTCATCGGCGCGCTGGAACCGTTCGGTCTGAACCCGCGTCAACTGCGCACCGCCGTGTTCCGCCTGGTGCAGGAGGGATGGCTCAAGGCGCGGCAAAAGGGGCGGCGCAGTTTTTACAGCCTCACCGATACGGGTGTGCGGCAATTCACGCGTGCCGCCCGTCGCATTTATGCGGCCCGACGACCCCAATGGGATGGCAACTGGACACTGGTGCTTCCAACCCACGTTCCTGCCGGCGAACGGGATGCCTTGCGCCGCGAACTGTTGTGGCTGGGTTACGGCGCCATCAATCCCGGCATGTTCGCCCATCCCACCGCGGATCGCCGCTCACTGGATGAAACGCTGCAGGAACGGAAACTGGCAGACAGGGTGGTGGTGCTGACCGCGCAGACACCGGATGTGGTGTCCGCAGAGGGCATGAAGGAACTTTGCCGCGAATGCTGGAGGCTGGATCAGATAGCGGCGCGCTACGAAGCCTTTCTGACCCGGTTTCGCCCGGTGTTGCAAACCCTGCGCCGGGCCCGGGCGCCGGATCCGGCGCAGTGCTTTCAGTTGCGCACATTGTTGATCCATGAATATCGCCGCATCCTGCTGCACGACACGGATCTGCCTGATGAATTGTTGCCGGCGGACTGGCCGGGGCGGCAGGCATTGAATCTGACCGCGACGCTGTATGCGCGGGTGCAACAGGGGGCGGTGGAATATCTGCGGCGCGATCTGGAGTCCGTGGACGGCGCACTGCCGGCGCCGGATCCAGGCTATTACCAACGTTTCGGCGGCATCAAGCGCGTCAACCCGTCCAATATGTGAATAATTCCCCGCAGCGTATACTGCGTTCAGCTTGTGACCGCAGCATCAGTACATTCATGCATGGTTTCCAGTGACCCTGACACTTTGACCATCCCACTGACAGCGGAATCGCGATGATTAATCTTTCGCCCGCCTACAACCAAATCAGGGACTTCCCCACCGGCGCTCGCGCTGCCCTGGCGGGATTGGGGATTTACACCCTTCTCCATATTGCCTGGCTTTACTTCAAGTGGGGCGGGCCTGAAAACGTCCTGCTCATTGGCAGCCTGGTGGCATTGCCGATGACGCTACTGGCGGTCAACAGCATGTTTTATGCAGCCAGGCAGCCGGCACTGGAGCGGCATGAGCGTTCGGGCTGGTTTCTCGCCGGGGTCGGCACGGTCTTCTGGTTCCTTGGCGACGCGGCGGGAGCGTGGCGGGACCTGGTTCAGCCCGATGCACCGTTCCCCTATTTCGACAATATTTTCTATTTGTTCCTGTATCCCCCGTTGCTGTTGGGGCTGTGGAAACTCTCCGGCGGGCCGCGGCAACGGGAGGATATGTGGAGCATCATATTTGACCTGCTGGTGCTGGGCCTGGTGGCAGCGATGTTTTGCGGTTACTTTTTTTTCCTTCCTATCGACCCCAAGGGCGCAGGATTGCCTGAGTTCGGCGCAACCGTCTATGTACTGGGCGATATGCTCGCCCTTGGCGCGGTGACCGCCGTGGCGTTGCAGCCGCAGGCCCGGGTCGGCGGCACTGCCGTCGCATTGCTGGCCGCCGCTGTCACAGCAATGTGTATCGGCGACATTTACGACTACTTCGTGATTCGCGAAAACTACCGCGTCGCCAACCCGGTTGATGCGGCCTGGGCCATCTCACTGGGGTTGTGGGCGGCTGCGCCCCTGTTTTGGTGCTACGCGCCCCGGGCGGGCGCAACGCCGCATCCGCTCGGACTGCTGCTCGGCAAATTGCTGCGGGCGTTGCCGTACTTTCTGGTGGTCCCGGGCCTGTGCCTGTTGCTGTACGCGATACTCATCGATCCGCGGGGC
Organism: Gammaproteobacteria bacterium RIFCSPLOWO2_02_FULL_61_13; assembly: GCA_001801865.1. Classification (GTDB taxonomy): domain Bacteria; phylum Pseudomonadota; class Gammaproteobacteria; order Eutrophobiales; family Eutrophobiaceae; genus 2-02-FULL-61-13. Next base: position 1,000 of record MGYT01000055.1, on the reverse strand, counting down.
GTGGATCCGGTCTGGTATTTCCTGGCATTTGTCCTGCTGGTGATGTTGATGATTGCCGGGCAATTTACCGTGGCCCGGTTCAAGGATCTGCCGCTGCAATTCAAATTTGCTCTGGCATTCCTGGCGGTCACGGTAATGGCGGTTGCCGGGGTAACATTTACCACCATGCAGGTGCTGCGGCAGGGTGCCGTTGCCGAGGCCGGCGCGGAGGCACGTCTGATTGCGGACGCCCGCGCACGCCATCTGGCGGCGTTGCTGGAAGGGCACTTGCAGACGCTGGCGGCGCTGTCATTGAGCGAGCCGCTGCAGGACGCCGTGCTGGCCGATGTGGCCCGGTACCCCGAGGATGCGGACGCGGCGGTCGACATTATTCGCGAGCAGGATCGAACGTGGAGGCTGGCAACGCACGGGAACCGGACTTTCAATCGCATCACCACGGGGAAGGAAACCGCCGATCTGCGGGAGTTTTTCCAGCATAACAAGGCCTATACGAATTTGGTGCTGACCAACCAATGGGGAGCCCTGGTTGGCGCCACCGGGATAACCAGCCGCTTTGATTTCTCCGCTCAGCCCTGGTGGACCGGCGCCTATACCGGGACACCTTATATCGGTCTGGAAAAGTCCCAATTCGGCGGAGCCCAGGACGCGTTATTTTTTTCCACGCCGATATATGAACCCTTCGGGATCACGCCCATTGGTGTGCTGGGGGCGTGGTTTCAGATAGACGCCCTGGGGCACGCGTTTCCCGATCAGGAGGGGCCGGCGGCCTCCGACCTGCTGTTGTCGCCGTTCCAGATATTGCGCAAGGGGAAGACTCTGGAACCGCTTGATGGCAGAACCGCAAACCAGTTGGCGCAAACCGCTACAGAGAGTTCTGCATACTCGGTGGTGAGCCTGCAGGGCGAACCGGTTGTGTTGAGCGTGGTCCCCATTCAGGGCGACGTCTATCCGGATACGCTGCGGGCGTTGGGTTGGAAAATAGTCGTGAGCCAGCGCCTGG
>MGYT01000054.1:2905-14054 GCA_001801865.1 Gammaproteobacteria bacterium RIFCSPLOWO2_02_FULL_61_13 | reverse complement strand
GCTGAATACATAGGCCGAACCGACGCCCAGTGCGATCAACGTGAACATGTTCGGGCTGCGATGCACGATGGAGGCCCAGCCGCGTTCGAAGAACGGCCACCCGCACCAGAGCACGACCGGCGTAGTCAGCACAAGCTGCGCCCAGTTAAGCAGCCCCATATCGAAGGCGTGCAGCGGATTCCCCGGCAGCATCGCGCTCATGGCAATGATCACAACGGGCAGGCTTAACGCGGCGCCGATCCGGAACCTGCGGCGCATGTCGACATATTCGGGATTCGGGCCTTCCTCCGTTATGGGCAGCTGCGGTTCCAGCGCCATGCCGCATTTCGGACAATTGCCGGGATGGTCGCTGATCACTTCGGGATGCATCGGGCAGGTGTAAATGGCGTCGGCAGGACCGGCAGGTGGTGGCGCCTGGGCGACGTCCACAAACTTGCCGGGCCCGGCCCGGAATTTATGCAGGCAATGGGTGCCGCAGAAGTAGTAGGTCTGTCCCTTCCACGTCGTGGAACCGGCAGCCGTAGCCGGCTCCACGGCCATACCACAGACGGGATCTTTGCTGACGTGACTCACGGCACAAACTCCACGCGCAGGTTGCGCCGGACACTGCGTCCATGGTCATCCACCGCGGTGAGTTCGTAATGCCTGCCGGCATCGGGCCGCCACGGCAATCCGCTGTCACCCGGGCTTTGACCGAGATAACGCGTATCGGCAAACCAGTAGAGCGTGCGGGCGTCGGCGGCCAATGAGGCGCGCAGCGGGATGGATTCATCGGGCCGTGACAGGCGCAATGTGTAGGTGACATTTTCCATCGGCGAGCGGACACGCGGCACCTCGTCTCCGGCGGCGGAGATTTTCGAGTTTGCGGTGCAGCCTTGCACCGTGTCCGGAGGCGTGCGCCGTGGCATCCCGGCCAATCGGAACAGTCGCAGCATGTCCGAGGACCAGTATTCGAACACCTCCTGGCGCGTGAACGTGGGGTCAATGGGCGGGCAGGCCGCATTGCCGGTGCGTGTGTCCACCAGCACCGGCCGGTGCAGGTTCGAGACGCGAATAGGCGAACGGCCGGGAATGAACCACGAACTTAATGTTTGCGGGCACCAGGCATTGGGCAAATCGCCGGAAGCAGCGCAGATGTTTACCCGCGTCAGGGAACGCGGCGGCAGGTCCGGCGCCGACCGTTCATTGGCAAGCGCCAGCGGCAGGGCATCGGCGACCCGGAAAAAGAGCGGCGCCGCAGCCTCCACGCCGACGAAGGCCGGGTTGCCGCGGCCGTCAAAATTTCCCACCCAGATCACCACCACGTAATCACCGACCAGTCCGGCGGTCCAGGCATCGCGAAACCCCCACGAGGTTCCCGTCTTCCACGCCACGCGCCAGTTCCGTCCGCGGCTGCCATCGGGCAGGCCGTCAGGACGGGGCGCCGACCGGAGCATGTCCAGCACCAGGAATGCCGCCTCATCGGATAACAGTTGCACCCCGTCCGGGTCGGGTGCGGATCGTCGGTACCGCAAAGGCTTGAACACGCCACCATTGCCCAGCATGGCGTACAGGCCGGCCAGTTCTTCCATGCTCAGGTCACCGCCGCCCAGGGCGAGCGCCAGTCCGTAATGGGATTCGGATCGCAGGCGCGAGATACCCGCGCTTTTCAAGAAACCATGCAGCGAGGGTTGCCGCACCTGCGTCGCGAGCCAGACCGCAGGCACGTTGCGGCTGCGCACCAGCGCATCGCGCGCATGCACCGGTCCGGCAAACCGGCCGTCGAAGTTCTCCGGTGTAAATGGTCCGAAGGCGGTCGGCGCGTCCTTGAGGATGGACAGCGGATGAATCAGGCCCTGATCCATGGCCAGGCCATACAAAAACGGTTTCAAGGTTGAACCCGGCGAGCGTTTGGCCAGCACGCCATTAACCTGGCCCGCAATCGCGGCATCAAAATAATCCGCCGAACCCACCAGCGCCTTGACACTGAGGTCGCGACGATCCACCAGCAGGGCGGTTGCATTCACAATGCCGACACCGCGCCGTTCATCCACATATTGGCGTAGCAACCGCTCCATCAGGCCCTGCAGGCGCAAGTCGATGGTGGTGTCTATGGAGGTGGCGCCGGTGAATTCCGTGAACAGCTGCTCGGTCAAATGGGGCGCCAGGAAAGGCAACTGCGAACGGCTGCGCGCCGCCACCGGCAATGCGGCGGATAATTCGGTTGACTCGGATCGCGGGTGTGAGTCGCGCCAGCGGCCGGCCAGTTGCCGGCGCGCGAACTGCAGGTCCGCGCCGAAATCCGATCGCCCGGAGGGGTTTTGCGGCAGCACCGCCAGCGCCAGGCTTTCCGCCACGGACAGTTGGGCGGCGTTTTTCCCGAAATAGATGCGCGCGGCGGCGGCGACGCCCTCGATGTTACCGCCCATGGGCGCCAGGCTGAGATAGGTCTCCAGGATCTCCTGCTTGCCATGGCGCGCCTCAATCCACAGCGCCATTGCCATCTGTTGCAGCTTGCCGGGGATGTGCCGCGTGTTGAGACGGTAAAGCCGCCGGGCCAATTGCATGGTCAGTGTCGATCCGCCCTGGCGCGAACCGGCCCAATACGTGGACCACGCTGCGCGTGCCAGCGCCGCCGGATTCACACCGGGGTGCCGGTGGAAATGGCGATCCTCCTTCAGCAAAATCGCTTCGACGGTACTCGGCGCGATCAGGCGCAACGGTGTGTGCAGCCGGTACTGTCCATCCGCGGCCAGGGTCATGCGCATGAGCGCGCCGTCAGCGGCCAGCGCAACGCGGGAATAGGGGATGCCTTGCGCCAGGGGATCAGCGGGGAGGATGCGCAGCAGTACCAGGGTCAATGCACTTGACGCCACGAGGCCCATGCAGCCGAGCCAGCGTCTGGTTCCGCGTCGAAATGATTCTGTTGTGAAATTATTCACAATGCAGGGGTGGTTGTAGGGCTGGATTCATCCCGCCGGATGTGTCTGCGGCCGGCTGAAGCGACCCACAGGATGTGGGAAATGCCGCGAGAGGACAGGATGTCCGAAGCGGCCGGCCCTACAAACGGCGCCGGGATGCAAACTGCCGGGTGTAGGGCGCGCTTCAGCGCGCCGGGATAATTTGCAGAACACAGTGCAGAAGTTTTGCATTAACCTTGCCGCTGTCATGGTTTGGTGATGGTCAACGTCGCCCCCGTCCCACGCCCCTGCATCGTGCGGTCATACATGCCTTCCACATAAGGCGGCGGCGCAGTGAAGGCGCCGGCATTGGTGGCGCGCACGCGATAGACCATGGTGCCGGCATCATGGGAAAGATTGCCGTACAGCACCACCCGATCATCACGCACATCGGCGTAGTCCGGGTGCCAGTCGCTACGATCCGGTTCCCCGATGGGCGGTCGCCAGGCGGCGGGCCCTTCGGTGTCTTCGGATTCCATTCCTTCCTCTTCCTCCATGCCTTCCGTGTCGCCGGGAGTTGCGTCAGGGGCAGCCTCAGCCGGCGGGTTGAATACCGGTTCCACGCCGCCGGGCAGCAGATCCACGATGGCGATCTGATTGCCGGTGTCACGCTCCGTGGTACGCATGCGCAGGCGCACGAGGAATTCATCGCCCACGCGCACTTGCGTCAGCGGTTCGCCATCCAGGTTGAGATAGTCGCGCGTGATTTCCAGTCCCTGTCGCAATTCGGCGGCTGGCGTAGTGCGGTCAAAGCCCGCCTCGGAGATCACATAGAACGCCGGCGTGTCACCGTTGCTCCTCTGCATCTGCACTGAAACAAACCCCTGCGGCACCGGCGCCCGCGGCGGTTTGCCGATGAAGGCCAGAGGCTGTCGGGTTTTATCCTGCAGTTCCGCCAGGGCGGTCAGGGTCCCGCCCTGGCTGGCGACACCCTTCCCGTAAAGATCCAGCGCGCGCACCAATTGCGCCGCGGTAAGCGAGTTGTAACGGTTCTCGGTCAAACGTTTGCCCATGCCATCCAGCAGCGTGGCGGGCACCTCATTGAGACGTTCCGGGAAATGCCGGGCCATCAATGTCAGCAGTTGAGCGTCATGACCCAATGCATCGTAGTAAGTGCCGTAGGACGCGTCATTGGCGTCGCCCGGTTCGGCCGCCTCATGCCAGGGAACTTTCGCGAACAGTTTGTTGGCGTCCCGATCCTGCTTCAGCAATTTGTAGCCGGCGGCGATATAGGCCGCGACGATATCCTTGCGCCAGACCTTGCTGTGATAGGCCTCAAGCTGTTCGGAAGTACCCGCGAGGGAGCCGGTGGTGATCACGCCCATGCGTGTAAGCAGGTAGGCCGCCTGTGCGCGAGTGCGCAACTGGACCAGGTCCTCGGCCGGCGCACCGGCAAGGCGTTCCAGGTAGTCGCGTGTATGCGCCAGCAGGTCCGGCGGCACGGCCACGCCGCGCTCGCGCGCCTCCATCAGGAAATCGGCGGCATGGACCGACACTTCCGGTTCGACCACCGGGTTCGCGGCCCAGAGTCCGAATCCGCCTTCCGCATTCTGCCGTTGTCTCAGGACCGAGAACGCCGCCCGCACCGCTTTCAGATCGCCCGCGGCTAATTCCTCCGGCGTGGCCCAAACCAGAGCCGGCAATGCCTTGGACACCAGTTGCTCGGTGCAACTGTACGGATAGTTCTCAAGATAATGGGTGAGACCCTGGGCCCAGACCAGCGGCGAATGATCCAGTCCCAGTTCAACCTTGCGCAGTTGGTCATGTAAGGTGCGATGCGCATCAAAGCGATGCGATGCCGCGTCAAACTGGCCCGCGCGCAATTCCACCCGGTAAGGTGTTGCCGGACGCACGGACAGGGTTTCGCTGATGGTGGCCCGGGTAGCGGGACTGGCGCTGGTGAACTTCAGATCCGCGGAGCCGAGCGCATCTGTTGCCAGCAGGCGAAACTCCGCGACGCCTTCGCGTTGCGGATCAATGCTGAGACTGACGCTGGGTTTGCCGATGACCTTGAGACCTGCGCTGGCGCCGAGTTCGAGCGTGACATCGGCGTTCTGATCCAGATTGCTGAAGATTCCCACACTGACATCGAATTCGTCACCGGGCGCCACAAAGGCGGGGACATTGGGGGTCAGCACCCACGGTCCGCGTACTTCCGTGGTGCCCCCGAATACGCCGATGCGATCCTCGGTCAATGCCACTGCCAGTACGCGCAGTTTGCCGTTGAAACTGTCGGGGACGGTATATTCCAGCGTGCTGCCGCCGGCCGGTAACTCCACGATGCCGGACCAATACGCCACCGGCGCCTGGCGCTTGCGTTTGAACGGATTCAGATTCCGCCCCAACGCCCCGTCGCTGTCGCCGCCGGGGGCAGAGGCCTCCATCAGGCGGCTGAACTCCGGCAGGATCAGGTTCAGGATCTGCGTGGTATCCACCTGCAGCGCGCGCTTCTGGAAGAAATGTCCGAGCGGATCCGGTGTCTTGTAGCGCGCCACCTGGAGGATCCCTTCGTCAATGGCGAAGACCACGCCCCGGGCCGGCGCGCCGGCAGTCACGTGCATGGTCAGTTTCTGCCCCGGTTCGATTACCTCCGGCGTGCTCACCGTGAGTTGCAGCGTGCGCGCGTCCAGGTTTACCGCGAAGGGCGCGACCGCATAGGACAGCGGGCTCATGTACACTTCCTTTGATGCCGGGTCGCGCACAAATTGCACATTTACATAGGCATTGCCTTCGAGACCCGCAGGAACTTCGATGGTCTGCACACTGCTGGTGGTGTCGGTCTTGAACCAGCGCTGCGCGAAGATGCGCTCGCGTTCAATGGTGATCAGTCCGCTGCCGGTAAATGGGGCGCGGATATTGATGCTGATGGATTCTCCGGGGACGTAACTGGCCCGGTCCAGACGCATCTGCAATTCGGCGTTGCGCTCCAGGGAGCGGGTCACGTTGCCGGCCCCGGCGACAGACCACGTTACCCGGTTCAACTCATTGCCGGCGTCATCGCGCAGGATGTAGCCGAAGTCGCCCGGCTCCCCGGTGGGCAGCGCGATCTCGCTGCCCGCGGCCGGCAGCGTGATGGATTCGGTCTCGCGCACGATTTCCCGACGCTGCGATTCGTATTTATACACACCGTTATTCTGCTTCATCAGCACGGAGACATGCTGGAACTCGATGCGCGCCAGGCTGAGTTCCGGCGTGGCCATGGGATTGAGATCCGGTCCCAGCGCGAGAAAGTGCACATTGCGCACCGCGTTCTTGGTTACATAATCCAGAGGATCCGGTGTGCGTAACCCCACCAGGAACGGCGCGCTGGACACCAGCAGGACTTTTTCCGCCGCCACGTTGCGCCCGCCCTGGGCCTCGAACACACGCGCGGTCACATGCATTTGATAGGTGTTGCGCGCGAATCGCTTCAGCCCCAGGTCAAGTTCCGCGGCACCGGCGGCGTCGGTCCGCGTCTCGGGAAGATCTTCCTTGACGGCATCCTTGAGTACGTCATTCACATGGAAGCGATAATCCGGGTAGCGGGTAAAGGCCGGGAAGGTGGGTGACAGGCGCATCTCCGCGGTCACGCGTCGCTCCGGTGCCGGTGCGCCGAACAAATGCCGCGCCAACACCCTGGCCTGCACGGTGTCCGGGTGGGCCCAGCCGGTGACGTCGTCGCCGGCCAGGGTCAGGTTCACTTTCAATCGATCCGGCTCGAAGTCCCGTACTTTGAATCCCACCGCGCCGAGTTGGGCGTTTCGATGGGTGTCCTTCACCAGGTAGAGATTCGCGCTGTAATCGCCGGCGGGGGCCACGTCGCTGCTGCTGAAATCCACGGTGTCGAGGCCACTGGCGGGCAGGCTGCGGCGTTCATTGAAAACCACCGCGCCCCGGGGGTCGGTGATTTCGACATCCACCGGCACGCCCGCCAGGGCGGAAGTGAAAGCAGCCGTGCGGACGATGAAGGCGATATGGGCGGTTTCACCGGGCCGGTATAACCCGCGATCGGTGAACACATAGGCGGAAAGTTGATCGGGGGAGGTGACATCGGATCGCCCGCCGATATCAAAGCGCGAAAAATCCAGCCGATGCTCGCCGTGGGTGAGGGGCAGGAATGACAAATCGGCGCCCTGGCTTACCACGACCATGATGGGGGATTTCTCGCGGCGTAATTCTCCCACCTTGGGGAAACTCGCGTGGCCATCGGCATCCGTGATCCCGTCCAGCACCGGCAGGCCATTGCGGCCGAGGACTTCCACTTTGGCGCCGGCGACGGGCTGGCCGGTGGCGATGGACTGCACAAATACTTCCAGACTTCCGTCCAGGGTGCGCTTGTTGATGATCCCCAGGTCCGTGACCAGGATGAAACGCCGGTCCGTCGCCGTGCCCGACCCGGGGTACTCGCTGTATTCCCGCTTCGGGTTTTCAGCGTCGTAGGGTGTCAGCCGCAACACGAAGATGCCGCGCCGGGCGCCGTCATCTTCCAGGTACGGCGTCAAGTCCACATAGTCGTAGATGGGCTTGGCGGGATCGGCGCCGGTGTAGTCGCGGGTGTAATTCCTGCGTTCCACCAATCGATCGATGTTGGCGCCGAATAAATCCGGTTCTCCAAAACTGCCGGAGTTCAAGTCCACCAGATGATGCAACTGGTTCGGCAGCAGGCGCGCGATCTCCACCCTGACGCCCGGCAGGCCCTGGGCCATGAATCCCAGCTTTTTGTCGCCGTTCAGGCTCAACAGTGCGCCGCTGCCGATCAATTTCAAGGTCTGGGGATATTCATCGACCTGGAACACCGACACCTGGGCCTTTTTTGACAGGTAACCGCCGATGGCCTCCACATCAGGCGTGATCCTGACGTAGATAAAACGCCGGACCGGCGCGCGGAACCTGAAGCTGTGGTGGGAATTCAACCGCTCGGCGCCCGGGATGTGCTGCAACGTCAGGGATGCCGCCTGCCGCAGCGCGTCCTCCGAAACTGCGTCGGTGGACCAATACCTGCTCTTGTCTGGTGTCATCTCCGGCAACACCCACGCCTGCACGTGAGTGTGAATATTGTCGTCGGTCACGGGGAATGCACTGTCGAACATCAACACCTGCTCAGGTTCGTCACGCTCGTTGTCCACGTAGCTCATGGCGGCGTCGGTGAAGGTGAGCTGGTAGCGGCCCGGGACCACGACCTCCTGTTCCAGATCGGCATCCGTACCGGCGCCGCCATCCGCGGCACGAAGATTCCTGGCAATGAATAATGTCAGCGGTACCGATTCCAGCGGCACCGAAAACGGGGCGGAATGGACATAGGCATGCAGCCGGGTCTTGTCCAGCGTCAGCGTCCACGCGGCGGCGCCGGCATCGCGGTACTGCAACCCGGGGCCGGGCCTGATTTCAATGGCGCTGCGCAGTCTGGCTTCATCCACCGGATGGGAGAAATCCACCGTCGCCACCAGTTTCTTTAACGTGCCGTCCCCGGGGTCCTGGTAAAACTCGACGGCGCCGATTTGCGCGCTGAATGCCGCGGTCTTGAAAGTGGCGTCGTATTCAGCCAGCAGCACATCACTGTTGAATATTTCCTTGCGCGCGAAGTTCAGCGCGAATGCCCCGTCCACCGGCCAGTCGCCCGCGGGCATGAACTCCAGCGTCCGGTCATCCACCCAGCGCCATGTACCGGCAAGCGCCGGCTTGAGGTTGACGCCCGTGGTGACCGGCTTGCCGATGTGCGCGAGCGGTGCGACGGACTCGGCGAAGCGCACGCGCGACGGCGACACGACCACGGGGGTTTTTTCATAGTCCGTCGACGCCGGTGCCTCCACCGTGTAATCCACGGTGTGCGGCTCGGGCAGATTCTGGTACCAGAGCCAGCCAAACCACGCGGCTGCGCCCAGGCCCAGTGCAACCGCCAGTGCGCCCAGGCCGACGGCGCGATGTTCCACGCCATAGCCCACGGCCCAGCGCAAACGGTCCGCGCTCCAACGCCACCATCGAGGCGCCTGCCAGTGGATTGTGCCGAAGAGGATCACGAATAGTTCGCCGACCCAGCGGGTCAGGAACAGGAATGGGGCGAACAGGCGGTCTGCATGCATATGGATCAGATACTACGCAACAATTATGGCGAAATCTTGGCGGCGTTGGGGCGCCCGGCTGCCTACAACTCCCGGTAAATGCGCTCTATTTTCGCGGGGCCATGAATCCGTTCCAGCCTGCGTACGGTGAAATGGCCTTTTCCCATGTCCTGGAAATGGTCAATGAATATCGTATTGATAATGGCGCCGCCGACGGCTCCCACCACCGGCACGGCCTGTGCAGCTGCCTTCTGCGACACGACGATGGAGAACCGGGATGCAACCTGGGTGATCAACTGAACGATGGCCGGTGCCCCTTTCTCCAACAGGCCCTTTCTGGCCATATATGCCGCTGCATCAGACACGGCTTTTGCCATCGCCGCCCTGGCAGCGAAGTAGCCCGTTTCCGCCCCATCATCGCTCTTCGAAGTTCCGCCCAGTCCCAGCACCTGAACACATTGCAGCCTGGCATCAGGCAACTTCAGGTTCTCGCCGTGGCTGCGGGCGATGTCCGCGATTGACCTCAGCATGATGGTGGTGGAGACGGGAAGTTCAAGTGTGAGTGCAGGCAGGCCAAAGGCGCCTCCGGCTGCACCCGTTGTTCCCACCGCCAGTTTGTGCCACCAGTTCGATGGAGACTGCGGTTGACTGTCGTCCAGGGTCCAGAGCGCGACATCCAGTGCCTTCTCGATGGATTTCCGGGTGGCGTCGTTCACCACCTGGTTCCAGCGCTTGGGGAGCATGGCGAACCCCCGTTCAATCGGGCTGCCGACCAGGTTGCTGATCCTGGCAGCGAGTCCCGGGTGCTCCAGCAGCAGCTTCGCTGTCCGCAGTTCCTCGATTTCTGCGGGGGACATTGTCATGCAAGAATTCCCGGTTTCACGGGGCCAACGTCATGGTTGAGGCTGCGCGGCGTCGCCGCGACGAACCTGGCGCGATTCACCGGGACAAGCGCCGCGCTTCCGCAAAGACATCCTCTGCGGCATAAGCCTGCATTTCGCCACGATCAAACGCAGCAACTCGATCCTCGATCTCTTGGGCCCAAGCCGCTTCGATGTGGGAAAGGGGAGACTGCAGCGACTCGAGCAGAGTCTCAGCGAGCTTGGCTCGTTCCTCAGCCGGAAGAGCCCGAGCTTGTTGTTCAATGTCCTTCAGTGAAGCGGCCATATCCCACCTCCGATCAATGATTAGATTCTACGCCCCGATCTGTATTGTGCCTTGCAGATCTAAGGAGTCAGCGATGCTGAAAATGAACGGCGCGAGCAGTTAATTGGCATTTTCAGATTTCAATGACTCTGACCCCGTAATTCCTTGCCCAGCCCACCAACATGTGCCTCCTACAAGCGCTCCGAGCACGGCGCCCCCGGGCAGGGGCATATGCACGCGGATTAGGGCGCCCTGTTGGTCGAAGGCGAAAAATACGGCTACGATCGTTCCACCGAGTGCGCCCGTCACAATAAGTGTCGCGGCCCGCAGCCATCCGATGCGGTGGAGTGCATAAAGTATCGGCGCCCCCCAGACAAACGTTGCGGCGTACGCGATCGGCAACCCAAAGGCGGCGATAATCGCCAACTCGCGCAGGGCCTGGAACCAGTCGAAACGGAAGTCGCTGACCCATCCATACACCATCACTCCAATCCAATAGGCAATGGGCGCCACCGTTGGACCGATCAGGAGTCCCCGAATTGGATGGCGCATACTCACCTTGAAGTTCTCCTCACGGCCACTTGATTATATTTATCATGCTTAATCAGGAATTTCTGTTCAGGCCGGTTAAAAAATCGGATTGCAGGAAGATAGATCAAGGTAAATCAAGGGGGTCAGTGACGCTGAAAACGGATGGTGCGAGTAGTCAATTTGCATTTTCAGATTTCAACAACCCCCGCCCTGTGATTCGGGACAATTTGTCAACTCATGCCTCATCAAAATAATCCGAATCTACCCGTTTTGTCTGATAGGTGGCAGTAGTTGTCACGCCGACGTCAAAGTCTATCATCAGTTCTGCGAGGCGCTTGCCATCGATTAACACAACCTTCGGATCGATATTCTCGACATAAGCGATAGCGTCCGAAGAGAACAAACCGGTCGTAATGAACACTCCCTTTTTGGCGCGTTTACCCTGAAGTGCGCCGACAAACTTCTGAATCTCCGGGCGCCCCACAGTCCCGTCCC
>MGYT01000054.1:0-2895 GCA_001801865.1 Gammaproteobacteria bacterium RIFCSPLOWO2_02_FULL_61_13 | reverse complement strand
GTCTCCGGACCGGCCAATGGCCTGGCCCGCATCCCGTCGCGACCCGCCATAACCCATTTGTAAGAGAAGTTCTACGACAAGGTTCTCGAAGAAGCGCGGCGAGCCGGCCTTCACGCGGCCCAGGAGTTCCGACGCCAGGTTCCCCCGGATGCGCGAATGAGCACTCTCCATTGCTTCTTCAGGTGTATCGGCTTCCGTTTGAATCGACCCAAGGCCGGACGGCTTCTCCTCCTCATCTCCTTCCGACTTTCGAGAACGGAATTCGAGAAACTCCGGAAACTTGTCCAGGAACTTGATATCGATGCGCGGCGGGGGAGATTTCAGTACTTCTTTCCCCCGAGCAGTGATCTGGTGAACTCCGCGCTTAGGCGAGTTCAGAAGGCCGGCCTGCTGAAGGTAACTTGTGGCCCAGCCGCACCGGTTCGCAAAACGCGGTTGACGCCCGCTGGGCAAGAGTTGATTTTTCTCTTCGTCCGAAAGACCGAATTCCTTGGCCAGTGATTCGCGGGCGTCCGAACTGGTGTGTTCTTTCCCATCCGCTGCATTTCGTAGCAGCGGCAGCATCAGAGTTTGGAAATCAGGCACTGGCACAAAAATCTCCTCAGAACTGTCAAATTAACTTTAGTCCTGCACTCCCACAGAATTCGGACTTCGAGTCAGCTCAATTCTATCCCGCCGGGGACGCCCACGGAAAATCCGGCATTCACTTCCCCGCATCCATCACTTCATCCGCCCGGATGAACAGCCAGAGCACGACCCCGGTCACGGCAAAGACCGACCCCGATGCCAATGCCGGGATCCAGCCGACGTGCTCGGCAATGACCGGAATCAACAGTGCACCCACGCCCCCGACGGCATTACCGCCGGTGTTCATGATGCCGCAGGCGCTGGCCGAATTGCGCCCGGCGATATTTATGCCGGCGTACCAGAAGGCGCCTTCCGTCAACTGCGTACAGCCAAAACACAACGACAACAGCAGGACGGCGGTGTAGGGGTCACCTGCCATCGCGCCACCGATCAGCAGCACGGACACCAGTGACAGGCCCACGACGGCGGGCAGGCGGCAACCCCAGCGCGGCCCAATTCTGACGCACAAATGGTCGCACAGGGCGCCGCCGGCAGTCGCAGCAATGGCCCCGACAATCCACGGGGCTGCCGCAAGAAATCCGCCTTCCAACGCCTTGAAGCCGCGCACGTCCACGAGGTAAATGTAGAACCAGTTGAAAAAGATATAGAACGTGTAGTTCATGCAGAAGTACGCCCCCGTGAGCAGCAGGATATTGCGGTTGCGAAGCACTTGCTTCCACGCGTCCGGTGCCGGCGCGGATTGCGTGTCAACGGTGCGCCCGGCCTGGATGAGTTCCAGTTCCACCGGCGTGACTTGCGGGTGCTGCGCTGGTGTATCACGGCCATACCACCACCATACCGCGGCGGTGATGAACGCCAGCGGCGCCGCCAGCAGGAATGAATTGCGCCAGCCGTAGTTCTCCACGGCCCAGGCAATGGCCGGCGCCGTCGCCGCCGCGCCGAGCGTGAGCCCGGTACTGGCCAGGCCGTTGGGCAACGCCCACGCCGACGGCGGGAACCAGCGCGAGATCACGCCGGCGCAACCCACCGGGAAGATGGGCGCCTGCGCCACGCCCTGCAGGAAACGCAAAACGATCAGCAGGACCAGGGCAGCGGTGACGGGCAGCACACCGGTGTCCGGAACCAGTCCGGTGAGGATGGTAATCACGCCCCAGGCCACGATGATGATCGTCAGCGCCTTGCGCGGCCCGACACGGTCGCCAAATATGCCGCCGGGAAACTGGAATAAGGCATAAGCCCAGGCATTGGCCGCCAGGATCAGGCCCAGTTCGGAGAGGGAAAAGCCGAGGTCCTTGCGCAGGGCATCTCCCGCGATGGACATATTCGAGCGCAGCACATAGGCCACGAAGCTGGCGATGATCACCAGAATGAAAATGCGCCAGCGGACGTAGGTGTCCCGATCCCGCACGGTGGTTCTGGATTGAATCATGGCGGTGTTTTCCCCAGGTCGCAGACCCCCGGCCGCAGTCAGAACTCGTAACGCAGGGTGCCGATCACTTCCCGCGGCGGAATGAACTCCTCGCTGGTCTGCAGGACGCCGAATGGATTGGAAAAACGCGCATTGACGCCGTCTTCATCGAACAGGTTGGTGACGCTGAGCGCCAGGCTCAGCGGCCATTTCGAAAACGCATACTGGAAGTAGAGACTGACGGTGTCATAGTCCGGCACGGTATCCACGAGCGGATTGTTCCAGACGCGGTATTGATATTCACCACGATGCACATACTCCACGCGTGATGTCAGCACTGCGCCGTCGCCGAATGAATGGCTGTTGACCAGGCCGAGGCGGGCGGTCAGGTCAACCAGCTTGGGCGGTTCGTTGCCGTTGATGTTGGTGCTGGTGGCCAGGGCCAGACGCGTGGCAAATCCCGCCGCGGTAAAGAGGCCAACGCCGGGCGCAAGGGCCTCGCGGAAATCCACCACGTCCATGGCGGAAAAGTCCTTTTTGAACTCACCATCCATCCACGTCAGCATGCCGTCCAGTTGCCAGCCTTCGGCGACCGCCCAGCTGAACTCGGTTTCCATGCCGTAAATTTCGGTCTCCGGAACATTCCCGGTGCCACCGGCGAAAGGCACGGGGTCCTCCTGCATGAACTGCATGTTTTCGTAGTCGTAATAGAAGCCGACAACGTTGAGGCGGACGCGGTCGTCGAACAGGAGATTTTTCGAGCCGATTTCGTATGACGTCACCGTTTCCGGCTTGAACCGGACCGGGAGAAAGATCGCCCCGCCGCGCAAGGCGCCGGGGTTGGTGCCGCCGTTTTTGAACCCGGTCGAAACCAGGCCATACAGGAGATGGTTGTCCGT
>MGYT01000053.1:3902-5173 GCA_001801865.1 Gammaproteobacteria bacterium RIFCSPLOWO2_02_FULL_61_13 | reverse complement strand
TGCCTATTGTTTGCCGGAGGGTTGCGGACTACGCTCCAGCTACATTCCGCGGATGTGCGATGAGCGAAAAAAGCAGCCAGGACAACAGAAAAGAAGTCCGGGTGACTACGGCGCTGCCTGTTGCCCTCGGCGGAGGCGGCGCAGCCATGACTCGCGACGTGAGCGCATCGGGGATATTTTTCGAGATCGATGCCACTTACGCCCTCGGAAGTTCAATCAGCTTCACGGTGAAGCTCAATACGCCGAGCGGGCCCGTGAATCTCAATTGTCAAGGGGAAATCGTGCGCATCGAGCCGCGTGGCCCAAAGGTGGGGGTGGCGGTGAGGATTACAGAATCTGCTATGGAAGAAGCCTCATGATGCCAGTCCGTAACAGCAGCCAAAGTTGGACGGTGGGAGGATTGTCATGTGGTGAATAGGATATACCTCCTATTCCGGCGAGGGGGTTTAATCCATGTTTTATTCCGATGAAAAGCTTAAGCTTCATCATTCCAGGTATCTAGAGAAAGAGTCGGCTTCTCAGGGGGTCGCGTGCGTGGGAGGATTCACGCTGACCAGCGATTTCGTTTCTAGCAGCCTGGCGGACTTAAAAGTCCAACAGGCTGCTATAAGCAAAACCGGCTAACAATTCGGAAGAAGAACCACCCGAACCGGCAGACATGAAGAAAAGCAGGCATGAATTCACCTTTCCGTCATCCTTTCGTGCGTTTTTTTACGCCGGTTTTGCATAAGGAGTTTGTCGGTGCCAAGGCCGACAAACTCCTAGAGAATCCGGATCCCGCAAGTTGATGGTAACGGTCGTTGACTAACGCGCTCTTGACGAGCGCAGCGCCGCCAGTTTTGACAGGAGAACGCGATGAACGCGACATCTGGCCACGAAGCGATGCCCGAAGTCCCGATTCCGACGCTGTCCGAGATCTTTTTCGGCAAGGTCGGAAACTGGTGCCGCCGGATGCGAAACTGGCGAAAGCACGGGTTGCTCAAGAAGGGGCTCGAAGGCAGGCGCAGGCGGGCGATGCGCATGGAAGCACTGGAGCAGCGGCTGCTGCTTTCTGCCGACCTGCTTCCCATCACCTATGATCCGAGCACGCCCGACGAGCAGTCGGCGCTCGCCGCCGAGCCGTTCAACTACAACATGGCGGGCGGTTCGAACGACATCGCGCTCCTCCTGAGAGACGTCGGCGGCATTCCCACGTTCCAGGTGCTCGACAGCGCTTCCGCCGCGGTGCTCGCCGAACAGGCGCTCGCGCAAACGAGCGAAGTCATCGTCAT
>MGYT01000053.1:786-3889 GCA_001801865.1 Gammaproteobacteria bacterium RIFCSPLOWO2_02_FULL_61_13 | reverse complement strand
CGACGGACACTAGCTGGAACGTCACCGGCCCGGGTGCGGGATCGGTGGCGGGTGTGGACTTCAGCGGCGTGGAGAACCTGGAGGGCGCGGCGGATAACGAGGATACGTTCATCATTGGGGCGAACGGCGAACTTGCCGGAATCATGGAGGGGGGGAACGCGGGATTCGACGTCATCGAGGTCGATACCAGCGGGTTCGAAAACGTCGTCTTCGGTTTTACGGGACCGGATTCCGGGACAATCGAGCGCGACGGGAACGTGATTGCTTACGCCGGTTTCGAGCCGATCACGACGCCCAGCCCCATCGGCGCCAATCCGACCAGCGTCACTCTCGATTACAGCGCCGCCCTCGCGACGCATACGTTGACCGTGGAGCAGGGCGCGAACGCGGACAAGATCAAGGTCACGAGCAGCGGGGGCGAAAATCTGGAATTCGACCGGCCGACGACTTCGCTGACGATTCTTGGAAGCAATACCGGCCTGGGCACAGACGCCATCACCGTAAATGCGCTCGGTAACTTCGATGCGAGTTTCACCATCAACGCGCAGGGCGGAGACGACACCGTCACCATCAATGCCGTCACCGGTACCAAGACCTGGACGATCAACGGCGATGCCGGCGACGACACGATTACCCTCCTCGACGTAGACCCCGCCGCGACGTACGTGATAAACGGCGGAACCGGCACCGGCGATACCATGGAAGCCACCACGAGCGAAGACGTAGTGCTCGCCGACGGCAGCCTCACGGTGGGAAGCGAAAGCATCACGCTCTCCGGGATCGAAAACGCCGACCTGACGATCAACAAGGTCGCCAACGAGTTGAGAACTTTCTCCGCGACCGGCTGGACGGGAAACGATCCCGTAGTCAACACGCACATGATCGACGACTCTTTTCCCGGTTCGATCACGATCACCAGTATCGAAAATGCGCTGGATAACCTGCTGAGCTTCATCACCGGCATGCAGACAGCGGAGGTTAGTCTCGCAGTGCTCGCCAACCAGTTGCCGTTCGTCGACCGGCTGATCGACGGCGGACTCGCTGATGTGGCCGGCCTTACGCAGGCCTTCGAACGGATCGTGAGCAAGGCCAAGGACGCCCTGGTCGGAGACGCAACCGACGATACCGTTTCGAAAGTGGTGGCAAAGCTCAATGGCCTTGATCTCACCACTAGCCTGCCGGCACCGCTGGATTTGCTGACTCTCTCGGTAAACGCGGTCTACGCGCTGCCCAACCTCGTCACGAACGAATTCGGCCTGCTGTTCAATTTCGACGTCGATGCTACGGTGAACGACTACGCGGTCGGTCTCGATCTCGGCGAGTTCGCGGAGAACGCCAATATCGGCTTGGATGCGGATCTCCTGATCGACGCCACGGTCGCGGCGGATTTCGGCCTCGGCCTCACGGCGGACTCTCCGACCCCGATCCCGTACCTCGCGCCCGCAGGGACCTTCGTTCTGGACCTCGCCACGAGCGTGGCGGCCGGCTTCAACACGAAAGTGCTGAATCTCGGTTTTCTGGAGCTCAACGTCACTGGCGGCGACATCGTGATGGACGGCAAGGCGCAGATCACGCTGTCCTCAGGCGATGCATCCGGCGTCATTCAGGGCATCACTACCGCGTACATCGGGTCAACGGTCACTTTCCCCGATCCCGTAGTAGTGAACCTGACTCCGTCCTTCAGCATCAAACCCGGCGTCACGTCGGGCGTAGGCGGATCCGAACTCAGTACCGCCCTTGTTGACCTTGGGCTCGAAGTGCCCGGCTCGCCCTTCGGCGACGCCACCGGCCCAACGTCCGTCGAGATCTCGCATCTCACTGCCGACGTGGAAACCGTTCACAGCGGTATCGCGCAAAGCGGTAGCACGGGGACAACGATCAAGCTGGCTTCGGCCGCCTCGGCGGTCAACGACTTCTACAACGGCATGGCGGTAGAAATCACCGGCGGCCTTGGCGTAGTCGGCGAGCGGCTGACGATCAGCGACTACGACGGCACCAGCAAGATTGCGGACGTGGACGGCACGTGGACCACGACGCCGGACGCCACCACGACCTACAAGATCGTCCGCTTCATCGATCTGCTCAACTTCAGCAACATCACGACGAACGATGTGCTCGGCATGCTGGGCGGCGTGCTCGATTCGTTCACCGCGCTGGCGCGCAGCCAGCTTCTGGAAGCGGGTATCCCCTTCACCGATGTGACCCTCGGCGAGGTTCTGGATTACGCGAGCAGCTTCAAGGAAGAGGTGCTGGATCCGCTCTTTGCGAGCGGCGATTTCCTCAGCCCGGACTTCAACGGCGACGGCGCGGTGACCTTCCCCGAGGACGTCACCTTCCGCAGCATCCAGGGACTCGTCACGGAGCTCGTCGCAAGCCTGGGTATCCCCGGCTTGAAGGCCGTGTATGACAGTGCCACCAACGAACTCTCGTTCAGCATCGATTTCTTCCGCGCTTACGGTCTGGGCGATGGCGCGGTGAGCACCACGACGCAGGGCAAGACCAGCTTCACGCAGGAGGTGCAGCGGCTCACGTTCCCCGTGGCGACAGTCACCATCGCGACCCCGGCGGCGGGCCCGTCGGACGGATCGGTCCAGCTGCTCACGATCGAAAATGCCGTCGGCGGCAAGTACTCCCTGACCGGCGACGTAGGGCCCAGCGCCGCAATCGGCTACAACGCGCCCATGGAAGGCGCGGGCAGCATCGAGTCGGCGGTGATGACCGCCTACGGTCTGACCGCAAGCGATGTGACCGTCGCGCTGGACAGCTCTACGCCAACCGCGCGCACCTACAAGATCACGTTCACCAGCGATCCTGGACCGCTGATGACCGCCAATCCGGACGCAGATCCAGCGAACAAGCTGAGGGGGCCCGTCGAGGCTTTCCGGCTTGCATTCCGCGACAGCGCCGGCAATCTCCAGGTGACCGGCGTCGTCGACGTTCAGAACGCGAGTGGGCCGCTCGGCGCCAGTACGATTATCAGCAACATCGATTCGAAGCTCGAAGCGCTTAGTGGAATCGGCACCGGAAAAGTCACGGTCGCTGGCAGCGGCGGCACCTTCACGATCACATTTGTCAACACGCTGGGCAACGTCCCGCAGCTCGG
>MGYT01000053.1:0-777 GCA_001801865.1 Gammaproteobacteria bacterium RIFCSPLOWO2_02_FULL_61_13 | reverse complement strand
CCTGGAGACCGACGGATCGTTCGGCCTCGCGGCGATTCTCGACACCGGCCTCACGTTCGGCATCACCCTTGATCCCAGCGAGTCGCTCACTGTCACTCCGGTGCTGCCCGACACTTCGGCGAGCGTCACTGTCGAGCGGCCCTCTGGTACGAGCGCCGATCAGCGGACGGTGCAGATTCTCAAGGTGACGAACGCCAACGCTGGTGATTTCTCGCTCACCGTGGGAATCGCAAGCCCGACCGTCGTCACGAGCGCCATCGATTTCAACGCGGCCGAAGCCACGCTGCAAACGGCCATCAACAGCCTCGCCGTCGATCTCGGCGGCGCGACGGCCACCACGGTGAGCCGCGTGCAGGACGGCCATAACTACATCTACACGATCACGTTCGACAAGGACCCGGGCGCAATGCTGGTCGCCAACCCGACGCCCGCCGCCCCTGGCGTCGCGCTCGCGGGACCGGCTGACAACGGCAAGCTTCTGAGCGACGTGACATTCGAGATCACCCTCGTCAACGGCGCAGTCGACGTGACGGAACGCGACGGTCTGGGTGCCGCCGTGGGTACGCCGGACACGCTTGCCGAGAAATCGATCGGCACGGTCACGGTGACCGTGACTAAGACATCGACGGACGACAACGATTCCATGGGAGACGACGACATCGACGGGTTCACCGCCGATGACCTCGCCTTCGACGTGCTGAATGCGATCAATGGAGCCCTCGCTGCCGGCAATCTGACGCTCGGTTTCTACGACGCGACCACGGGCAAGCTCTCCAC
>MGYT01000052.1:2180-6967 GCA_001801865.1 Gammaproteobacteria bacterium RIFCSPLOWO2_02_FULL_61_13 | reverse complement strand
GTCGGGAATTATTGATTTAGGTCAATAGATGATTGGAGGCAAAATTCATGAACGTGAACAAGATTGACCACATCTGCATTGCCGTACGTGACCTGGATGCCGCGCGCAAGATCTGGGAACCGCTGTTGGGCAAGCAGCAGCCGGATGATGCCTATGTGGATGAACCCGAGAAGATCCGCGTTGCGCGCTATTGGGTGGGGGAGGTCGGGTTTGAACTCATGGAATCCACGGCCCCGGACGGTGATGTGGCCAAATTCATCGACAAGCGCGGGGAAGGGGTCATGATCATCAGCCTGAACGTGGACAATACGCGCGAGTCCATGGCTGAGCTTTCCGGTCAGGGGTATCCGTTTATTGGCGGCCCGCGGCCGTTTCGTGACTGCGAGTTCACGTTCATCCATCCACGCAAGGTAAACGGCGTGCTGCTGGAACTCATCGACTACAAGTGGCCGGAATTCAGCGATCGCTAAGCAAACTGTGGGCAAGTGCCCTAACCGTCATGCCCGCGAAAGCGGGCGTCCAGTAAGCACTTGTTTTTACTGGATTCCGGGTCGCGGGTCCTGCGGACCCTTGCCCGGAACGACGCATCAGACTCCAGCTGCGGCGAGTCGGCGCCGGTCCAGGTAGCGCCACGCTGCCTGCATGAGGTTGTACTGTAATAGCGCGAAATTGACGGCGTAAACCAGGGCCGCGGGAACCGCAGCTTGGGGCCACAGCGGTACGGCCAGCAGCAACACCAGGGAAGCCCCATGCAGCCGCAATTGCAGTTCCGCGCGGCCCCCGCGAATGAAGTCATGCATCTTCGCGCCTTTGACGCCCACGGACTGAAGCTGCAGCCAGGACAGGAAGGGGACAATCTTGTAAAGCATTCCGCAGATGACGCTTTGAACGCAGCCGACCATGACCAGGATGCCAAGCGCCAGGTCCATTGCCTGTATCCCGCCGCCGCCCGACGCAATCCGATCGCCGCCTGACCATAAAAGCGCAGCGAGCAGAAGGCTGCCCATGCCCAGGCGCCAGAATGACAGCGTGACATCCGCCACCTGACGCCGGCGTTGAAATTGCAGCCAAAGCGTCATGCCGGCAAACAGCATCAATGCGCCGGCCAGCAGTCCTTCCGCCAGGCGCAGGATCAGATCAGGCAGCGGCATGAATAACTGCGCTGACCAGACCAGAAGCGCGCTGAAGATCAATTTGCCGAGATACCGTTGCAGCCAGTCCGGGTACGCCGGCGTGATCTGAAACATGGGCACGACCTGGTAGGCGACGCCGATGAGCAGCAGGCCGACCCAGCCAATCAGGCCCCATGCCAGATGCACACCTGGCAGGTTTGCCAGCGCATGCACCCAGACTGCCCCGGCGCGCACGGCCGCAGCATGCATGCCGAGACATATCGCCAGCAGCAGGGACAGCAGCGCAAGCCGGATGTGGCCGACACTGGGTCCCCGTCCCGGCGCCGTGCGCAATGCCAGAAAGGCAGCGAGAAGAAACACCGCAATCCCCGCACCCAGCGCTGAAATACCCATATATATAAGGTATGGATTACCGCTAACCAGGCCCGCCGGGAACAGCAACGCGCCGGCCGAGAGGCCGGCATGCACCAGCCCGGCCACCAGCCTTGGCCGTGGAATGACGCCGCCACAGAGTACCGGGATGAGCTGAAACAGCGCGCCCACCATGATCATGGCTACGAATCCCAGTACCACGAGGTGGGTGGCGGCGATCACCGCCGGTTGCCAGCGCGAAAGCGGAAATTCCCCTGCGCCGAGCAACAGTGCAGCGGCCGCGACCGCAAACAAGGGCGCGGTCAGAAAGAAGCGCATCGGCACCGAAAACGGCGGTGCATTCTGGTAGGAAAGTGAGGCAAAAGTCACACCGGAATCACCCGCCGGTACTCCTGGCGGCCGCCTCCGCCACCTGGTCCGCGGCGCGCCAGATCAGGATGGCAAATCCAGGGGGCTGGCACGGGCGCAATTCATGCCCGAAGCCTCGCTCTTCAAGTATTGGAAACAGCGGCCAGGGTTCGCGCCGGTGCAGGACGCGCAGATATTCCCCCGGTGCGAGGGATTCCAGCTCCACCAGGATGCATTCCATGGGTTCTGGCGCGGCCAGCTCACTGACATCCAGTACGCGGATGGCGCTCAATTGCCGTCTGCCAGCTTGCGGATCTGCACGCGTACCAGATCTGCGCCCGAACCAGTGGAGTCCGTCAAGTCCAGTAACATGGGCACAAGCGCATTCATGCTCGGCATGTGCAAATCCCGGGCCACGGGCGTGGCCCAGTGATCGAACTGGCCCAGCAGCAGCGCCGTGTCGGGCCGGATCCCCTGGCGTGTAACCAGCGTCCCGCGTGTCGCATTCAGCGGCGAGCGAATTTCCACCAGGTCGCCATCGGTCAGACCCAGTTCGTGTGCCCGGGCGACATTGATGACTATGCCGGCATGGCCTTTGATACTGCGGGCCAACTCATGCATCAGTGGAATTGAAGCATTGCTGCCCCAGGCGTATTGCATGCTGCGCGAAGTTACCAGCCAGAACGGGAAATCATTGATGTTTACCTTGAAGTGGCGCGCAAGGGCCTGCTCCCAGATGCCCGGAAAATCCTTCCAGCCCGGAAGTGCCTCGTACTCTTCCAATTGCTCATCCCACCAGCTGATGCCGCTCTTATGCAGGCGCCGTCCCAACTCCTGCCCGATGCGGAGCAGGCGCTCCTGATAGGGCATTTCATAGCGCAGATTCTGGTCTTCCAGCGCCGCGGTCAGATACCACTTGATGCGGGAAAACGGTTTCAGCCGGTAGCCTTTCTGCCGGAACCAATCCAGCCCCTGAGTTTCGACCCCCCCGGTGATTTCGGCGCTGGCCGCGCGGCAGGCGGCATCCCAGATGGTCTCCCGGTCATGTGCGATCGTGGCATCCAGCGAGAAATCATATCCCGCGCCTGACAGGCTGATGCCGGCCGCGCCGCGGTTGATGGCGGCATTATATTGCTCCAGTACGCCACCGCGCTGCGCAAGTTCCGTCGCAATCCAGGTGAAGTCCCGGCATTCGCCCTGTGCCGCGGCCACGGGCTGGCGCAGTGCGAAGCCCTGCTTGTCCCAGAACTGTTCGACGAATTTGGTGCCCCCGATTCTGATCAATTGAAGTCCTTCAAGGTCCGTGGCGTCGGGCAACAGCAGGTCCGCCATGTGGTTGGTCTCGTCGTGGGTATAGGCAAAGCACACGGTGAAGGGAAAGCGCGCAATCGCAGCAGCGATGCTCGGCGTGTCCCAGAATGAGATGGCCGGATTGGTGCGATAGACAAACCACAAATCCGGCGTCGTTGCCGCAGGCATATGATCCAGGGGTTGGCGCTGCTGCATCCAGGCCAGGTGCGTGGGTCCAAGGGCCTGGCTCCAGGAGGAATTGGCCACCAGCGGGACCAGCATGCGGTTGGCATTACGCACATCCGGCCTTGATTGCCATTGGCCCTCGCGCGTCGGATTCATCGGATAGTCCATGAATCCATCCAGCGATGGGCGCACGCTGAGGTTGCGATCATCCGCCGGACGCGTCAGCCGGATGGTGGTGCCAATCGTGCCGCCCGGCACTTCCAGGGCGCCGACCAGGCAGGCGAGCAGCGTTCGCGCCCAGCAGCAGTGGTAACCGCCCCAGCCATTATTTACCGTCTTGCCCAGCACGATCGCCACCGGGCGAAACGGCAGCCGCCGCCCCTCAATTTCAGTGGTTTCGCCGACCCGCGCGTGCTCAAGAAATTCCAGCGCGATGCGCTGGATGATGCCGTGGTCCACATCGCAGATTTGCCCCGCCCACACGGGTGTGCAGGCTGCCACGTGATCCGCCAGTCGCTGGAAGGCGGGCGCAACGCTGACATTGGCATGTTCATGGCGGTCATCGTCGGCCCCGAGTTCTATTCCGGAGGCATTGAAGTGCCCTTCCAGAGCCGGATCTGTATCGGCGGTATCGAACGGCACGGCCTGCCTGCGCTTGCGGTCGAAGATCAACGGTTTGCCGCTGGCCGGGTCGCGCAGGTAGAAACCATTCGGCGCGATCAAATACGGCGAGTTCGTCCGCGCTTTCAGGAATGGGTGGTCAAGGCGGTCGCGCTGTTCGTGCATGAGCACATGGATCAGGGCGAACATGAACGCGGCATCGGTCTTGGGCCGGATCGGCACCCACTCGGCCGAGCATGCGCCGGTGATGGACAGGTGTGGCTCAATCTGCACGCGCTTGACGCCGCGGGCGCGCGCCTCGGCGTGGCGCCGCACGCCGCAAACGCCTCCCGACGCCTCGACATTGGAACCGAACGACAGAATGAAATTGCACATCGGGGTGTCCGGGGCGACGATGAAGGCCCGGTGCCAGAGTTCCCCGTACAGGTGTTCAGAGTGATAGCACTTCACGCCCTGGCCGCTACCGAGACTCATGTCGACTGGGCCGATGGCCGCCAGCAATGCCGGGAATGTGCCCATGTAATAGGTCGGTGTGCCACCGCCGCCGAAGCTCGCCGCGATCCTCGGGTAGCCGGAGGCATCGCGTATTCCGCCCGCGCGGATCGCGCGGATGCGGCTGGCAATGGTATCCAGCGCCTCGTCCCAACTGATGGAGATGAATCCCGGATCTTCATTCCGGCCCTTGTTCGGATTGGTCCGTTTCATCGGGCCGAAGATGCGATTCGGGCTGTAGAGTTTTTGAATCAGCCCGTAGGCCTTGACGCACACCTTGCCGCCGGATGGAGTGTCAGCCGCCGCGGCGAAGTTCGGTTCGATCTCCGTGGCGACACCATTCAC
>MGYT01000052.1:0-2143 GCA_001801865.1 Gammaproteobacteria bacterium RIFCSPLOWO2_02_FULL_61_13 | reverse complement strand
TGGTAACAGTACGTGGGGATGTTCTCGACCACGGACCGGACTTCGGACTCCACGATCAGCGCACCTGCGCTGTCTTTGTCTGCAGGCGCTTCAGGGTTGTGGCGAGATCGACGATGAAGCGTTGATGCTCTCCGGTGGCAACCCGGTCAACCGGGTCGCGACATTCGATCAGCAGCGTCACCTTGCGACCTTCCACGCGCGTGACCGATACCGAGATATCCACGCGCATTCCCAGGGGTGTGGCAGCCAGATGATCGACGGCAACACGTGTGCCGACCGACTCTTCGCCGGCGTCCAGATGCCCGGACAATAACCGGCGGCTGCAGGATTCGATGTCGCGTATCAGTTCCGGCGTTGCGTAAACACGGCATTCATCGCCCATGAAATCTATGCTGCGGGGGCGATCCACGACGATCTGTTCGGTCCGGGCCAGGCCGGATTGCAGGGTTGGTTTCATGTATCGGCACCTCTCCGGGTGGACAAACGTGCGGAAACAGATGATACATAAAACCAGACCGATTCAGAATTTATGTATCACATAAAATATGATCTGGGTCAAGGTTCGGCCTCATTCCTGCCAATAGACTTCGGCAAGAAATGGCAACGGCGCTGCGGAACGGCGTGAGCCGCTGCCGGCCTGATCGCGGACACAGGAGGCGGATCATGGGGCATACCGGCGTTTGCTGGCAGATGACTGCCGGCGGCAAACCACTGAAACTGGAAACTTTTGTGCCGTCGGCGCCAGGCGGGCGGGAAGTCACCGTTGAGATCGCCGGCTGCGGCGTTTGCCACACCGACCTTGGATTTCTCCACGACGGCGTGCGCCCCAATCACGCGTTGCCGCTGACGCTGGGTCATGAAATCAGCGGCCACGTGATTGCGGCCGGTCCGGGTGCGGAAGCCTGGCTCGGGCGCGCCGTGATCATCCCTTCGGTGATCCCTTGCGGTGAATGTGATCTGTGCCGGCGCGGGCTGGCGAATGTCTGCCGCGCGCAGAAGATGCCAGGCAATGACATCCAGGGCGGTTTTGCGACGCACATCAATGTGCCCGCGCACGGGTTGTGCAATGTGGACGAGGGGCGGCTGGCCGATTGTGGCATGGAACTCGCGGAGGTGGCCGTGGTTGCCGACGCGGTTACCACGCCCTACCAGGCGGCAGTGCTGGCCGGCGTGGCTGCCGGTGATGTGGCCATTGTCGTCGGCGTCGGCGGAGTCGGTGGTTACGCCGTGCAAATCGCCAACGCCCTTGGCGCCACTGTCATCGCCATCGATGTCGACGACGACAAACTGGCAAAGATCGCCGCATTCGGTGCTGCGCTCACGATCAATGCCCGTGCCATGGATGGCGCAGCGATCCGCAAGCAGGTGCAGGGTTTCGTACAGGCGCAAAAGCTGCGGGCAACAGAGTGGAAAATTTTTGAATGCTCCGGCACACCCGCGGGGCAATTGACCGCATTTTCCCTGCTTACGTTTGGTGCGCACCTGGCCATTGTCGGGTTCACGCTCGCCAAGACCGAAGTGCGGCTGTCAAACCTCATGGCTTATCACGCGCGCCTGCAGGGGAACTGGGGCTGCGACCCGGATCTGTACCCGGCGGCACTGGAACTGGTGCTGTCCGGGCGCGTAAAAATGAAGCCTTTTATCCACTTGCAGCCGCTACACGAGATCAATGAGGTGTTCGAAGCGGTTCACGCGCACGTGCTCGGCGAACGGGCCATCCTGGTGCCATGAACGACACGCCGCTCAAGACCGATTTGCAGTGCAACGGGCGCCTGTTGCGCCTGTGTCTCGCCCGCCCCAAGGCGAACATTGTCGATGCGCCCATGATCGCCGCATTGTTGGCGGCGCTGGACAAGTCATCCGAAGCGCCTGAGCTTGCCGCCATCTTGCTGCACGCCGAGGGCCCGAATTTCAGTTTTGGCGCCAGCGTCGCGGAGCACATGCCCGGGCAATGCCGGGAGATGTTGCAGGTTTTTCACCGGCTGATCATGGCGCTGGTGAGTTTCCCGTTGCCGATCCTGGTGGCGGTCCGGGGTCAATGTCTGGGTGGCGGCATGGAATTGGCGCTGGCCGGCAACCTGCTGTTTGCCGCCCCGGATGCGCGCTTCGGACAACCGGAGATTCATCTGGGCGTATTTGCACC
>MGYT01000051.1:12328-12765 GCA_001801865.1 Gammaproteobacteria bacterium RIFCSPLOWO2_02_FULL_61_13 | reverse complement strand
TGATGCTGGTGAACATTTATCCGTTCACCTGGGCCCCGTCCTGCCGGGAAGGTCTGGATGTATTTTGCGGTGAGCGGTTCTGCTCGGTGACGGGCGATTGGCACATTGCCTGGGAAATGAACCGCCACATGGTGGCGTTCGGCGGGACCTCATACATCCTGGCTGCCTTCGTCCTGCCGCTGTTGTACGGGTCGTGGCGCATGACGCTCTATCACATCGTCAGCGGTCCGTTCCTGGCGTTTGTTACCACGCGCAATCCCAACGAATTTGCCGCCGTGTGGTGCCTGTACTCCATCGGCCTGTTGCTGGTGGTCGCAAAAACGCCCGTGCGCAAGTGGCTGTTCGTGACTCGCTGGCCCGGGTATGGATGGTTTGGGCGCCGGACGGTAACCATCGACTGCGCAGGTCAACGGCCTTGATACGCGGCTGCCCCGGAT
>MGYT01000051.1:11482-12306 GCA_001801865.1 Gammaproteobacteria bacterium RIFCSPLOWO2_02_FULL_61_13 | reverse complement strand
CGCAGTGCCGAAGTTTTCGATGGTGAATTTCACCACGTCCTCGCCGAGCCGCGTGACCGCCTCCTTGAACGACCCGCCGAAGAATCCGCTGCCGATACGGCCCTCGACCTGCGTACTGCCCACTTCGCGGTTTCCGTCCTCAAGATAGCGCACATGAACGGTCATCGACCCTTCGCCGGCATTGCCGAGTCCGCCCCAGAACCAGCGCGCGAACTGATTGCCCGGATCGTGGGAGACAAAGGTGTAGGCCACTGTAAGCGCGGAGCCGCGCGCAAAGGCGTTGCTGTCATACAGGCCTTTTTCCAGCACGGCCCGCAACTGCTCACGCACTTCCGGGGGTACCGCGACCCGGGACTCATCTTCCTGCAGCGCCAGATCCGGGAACCGGTTGCCGGGTTTCACGGGTTCCATGACGACTGTTTTTGCCGTGCCGCAGGCACTCAGGAACAGCACCAATCCCAATGCAAATACTGGTTTCATAACGACCTCCTTTGGTTGGCTGGATACATCCAGCCTGAGTGTGGGCCGCGCTGAAACCGGTTTGAACCTACAGTGGACTTACAATTCCGGCACTCCGGAGATGATCAAGGGGCTCGCGTGGGACGGGATCAATGCTCAAACGATCCGGATCTCAGGAAGTGGATGGTCTGCCGAATCGCGTCCTTGCTGTTCATGATGAATGGGTGGCTGACCGGTAGCACGAGAAAGTCCGACATCCCCTCCAGCCTGGCGCGGTCCACCGAAACCTTGCCATCGTCGGACCCGGGGATCAGCAGGGAAAGGAACGGGTTGATCGTGCGTGTGCCGGTGATGATGCCGACATT
>MGYT01000051.1:4631-11466 GCA_001801865.1 Gammaproteobacteria bacterium RIFCSPLOWO2_02_FULL_61_13 | reverse complement strand
CTCCGAACCCGCCGGTCCGTTCCATGCCCTGAACAACCAAAGGCGGCCAAGCTTGTCGACGACCTCACTGCCATTGTTTGGCGGACTCAACATGACGACGCGCCCAAAATTGGTGATTGCGCCGGATGCAGCAAGTTCCCGCGCAATGATGCCGCCCAGGGAATGGGTGACAAAGTGGATTGGGGCGGTAGCTTCCGGAAAGCACGCCGCGATTTTCGGACCCACAAAATCGCTGGCCAGGGTTGTAATCGGATGCCGACGCGACGGGTACGAAATGTTACAGACATTGAATCCCTCTGCTTCGAGGGACCGAACCATGCGCCCCATGGAGGCGGCGCTCCGTGCCAGACCATGCAATACCACGACGGGTTCTCCCGTGTCAGCAGTGGCGTCGTTCGCGCGCACGGCGCCATCCATGCCCACGGTGGCGGCAATAACAAGTGCGGCGAACTCCCACCGGCGGATGCGGCAACACCGCAGTGTCCCGGTGGTCAATTCCGGCAGGCGGGGTGCAGGCATATCGGGGCCTCCTGGGTGGCAACGGGCGGGAAAGCCGCCGGTCAGTGCTGGTTGTCCGGTGCAATTAAAGCCCAAAAAAGCCGTGCTGGATCAGGGGA
The DNA here is from genome assembly GCA_001801865.1 of Gammaproteobacteria bacterium RIFCSPLOWO2_02_FULL_61_13. Lineage (GTDB taxonomy): Bacteria > Pseudomonadota > Gammaproteobacteria > Eutrophobiales > Eutrophobiaceae > 2-02-FULL-61-13. The sequence goes on along the minus strand of MGYT01000051.1, from coordinate 10,849 downwards.
TCTGCCGGGTGTAAGACAGCTGTAAGGGGTGGCCGCCGCCGGGGGGGCCTAGAATTCGGCCGCAATCCCAACAGGAGGTCAGCATGAACGCCAAATCACGATTCTTTGTTACAAGTATCCTGCTTGCGCATTTTTCCGGTCCGGCAACAGCCGGCGGCAGCGCCGAGGCCAGTGCCCGGGCGTTGGAGCACTCCATGCAGGCCATCGGCTATTCCATCCAGGGCGGCCTGAAACTGGTGTCCGGCGCCGCCGCGCTGCCATTTATGGTCGCAGGCGAAATCGGGCGCGTCAGCGGCGAGGCCGGCCGGGAACTGTGGGAGGAGGCCAATGCGCCTCCGCTCACAATCGGTCCCTTGCCGGTCACTGATGAGATCGTCACCGCCGGCCCCAAGCCGGGTGACCAACTCAATCAGCCGGAGTAATTCCTGATGTCCCGGGCGCGCAAATTGTTGCTGGCAATGTGCCTGCTGCTGCCGGTGGCTGCATGGGCTGGCAATGTCCCGTCCGCAAAGGGACTGTTCGAGTTCCGCCAGATCGCGACCCTGTCCAAAGGGTTGGAGCGGGCGCTGGCGGCACGCGGCGCGCGTGTCGCGATCATTGGCCGCGTCGGATTGCCGCCAAGCGTAATGCCTCCGGGGGTGGAATATTCCCATGCCGGATTCGCCGTGTATTCCACCATTCGCACCGCCGACAACCGCATGGTGCCGGGCTATGCCGTTTACAATCTCTACCAGGGCGACGCGCGTACCGGCGTGAGTTTCCTGATGCAGGATTACCCGGTGGATTATTTTGCCGCCATCCATGTGCTCAAGGCGGGCGTAGTGATCCCGTCTGAAAAACTGCAGCGCGAGCTGGCGGAAACGATTTTTTCACCGGTTTATCAGAGCCTGCATAATCCGCGCTATTCGGTGCTTGCCAACCCGTTCCGCACGGATTACCAGAACTGCACGGGGTTTGTGCTGGATGTGGTCTTTGCCGCCATCTACCGGACCGGCGACCCGCGCCGGATCAAGACCAATATTGCGGCCTATTTCGAGCCGCAGCCGATTCGGGTCGATGGCCTCAAGCTGGCGATGGCGGATGCGACGATGGCGGATGTGTCCACCGACGACCATACCGGTCCGATCGCCACCGCAACTTTCGAGAGCATCGCCCGATTTCTGGTAAACAACGGGATTGCAAAGGAGGCGTTCAGCTTTGTCGTGGAGCCTACTACACTCTACGGCAGCATCACGGAGCTGCAATTGTGACGTTCACTCGAGGCAAATGACCGTGCCGCAAACGACGCTCAGCCTTGCGAAAACCACGCAGCCGACCCTGTCCATGGTCGTGGAGCGAGTGGTGTTGTTTGAAAGGGTGGACGGCTTTGCCGAAAAGCAGGGGATCTGGATTTGCGCCCCCGCAGGCGCAGGCAAGACCACTCTCCTGGCCAGTTATATCCAGGCGCGCGGGCACACGGCGCTGTGGTACCAGCTGGACTCCGCAGATTCGGATGTTTCTTCATTCATGTACTATCTGCGCCGGACAGCAATCAAGCATCGTCCGGATTCAACCGTCGCTTTGCCGGAGTTGCCCATCAATACCGGCGACTGGGCGCCGTTTGCCCGGCGCCTTATCCGCGCCATTTTTCATCGCTACCAGGGGCGACTGCTCATAGTTCTGGACAACTATGAGTCGATCCCGCCGCACTCCAGCCTGCACTCACTGCTGGCGTTGATGCTGGAGGAGGTGCCGCGCAAGGCCAAGCTGGTGTTTATCAGCCGCGCCGAGCCGCCCGCGGCGTATGCCCGCGTGCGCGCGAATAATCTGCTGGCATCCCTGGGCGCGGAGGATCTGCGCCTGTCCGCGGATGAATGCCGGCAGTTGGCGGTGCTGCGCCGGGCGGAGTTGACGCCGGAAGACGTGGATCAGATTGCCCAGGCCAGCGCCGGCTGGGTAACCGGCGCAATCCTCATGCTGGAGTATGCGCGACCAGCCAAACGGCTTGGCCGATCGGCATTCCAGAGCGATGGCGGCGTGTTGTATGACTATGTGGCGCTGGAGGTTTTCAGTGGATTCGACGAGCGCACACGCAGGTTCCTGTTGAGTGTGTGCTGGTCGCGGCGGCTGAGCGTCAAGTTTGCGGAGGAACTCAGTGCTGACGGAATGGCGCGGCAGTTATTGATGAACCTCTCGCGGAATAACTATTTTGTTTCCGAACGGGAGGATGGAGAGGACTGCGAATTTTCGTTGCACCCGCTGTTCCAGGAATTTCTGCAGATCCAGGCACGCAAGACCCAGTCGGAATCCATGGTCGCCGCGCAGCTGCGCCGCACGGCGCAATTGCTCGCCCAGGCAGGGTATCCCGAGGACGCCGTGGAATTGCTGGTGGACACCATGGATTGGCGCCCGTTGGAGGTTGTGATTGCGAGTCACGCCAGGGAATTGCTGCGCCAGGGGCGTCACACGGTGCTTGCCGGCTGGCTCGAGCAATTGCCGCGTGATCGATTGCATGGCAACCTCTCGTTGTTGTGCTGGTTAGGTCAGGCGCGGCTGCGGGAATCTCCAAGAGAGGCACGCCAGTGCTTCGAGGCGGTGTGCCGGCGTCTTCCCGCCGCGGCGCCAAAGGAAGAACGGCTGCGCGCACTTGCCGGGGCCATTGAAAGCATTATTGCCGAGATGGACGATTTCAGCCTGCTCGACGGATGGATTGCCGAGCTTTCAAAATTGCTGCCGGCGCAGATTGCACCGGCGGGCAACGACGAAGAGTTGGCTGCCGCCGTGCTGCTCGCGGTCGCCATCGCTTTGCGCGACCCGGCGCATGCGGATCTTCCGCAGCAGCTGCGACGCGCAGAACAGGCCCTTACCGGCATGCGGGACAACACGGAATTGGACAGCCAAAGACCATGGCTGGCGCTGGCTTGTGTGCTGGCCGGCGAATTTGCCCGGGCCGGTGTGTTGCTGAATGCGTGCATAAAGCGGGTGGCCGCGATGCCGCAGGAACAGCAGTGCCGATGGCATCTGCTTGCCGCGCTGCAGTCCCTGCTGTCCGGCGCCGGGGTTGAGGCAAGCGCAGCCGCTGCGGAGTGCGAGCGCCTCGCAGTAGAGCATTCCCTGGGGAAGTTGTCCCTGTTGGGCCGCGCCTGTGCGGTGGCATCGGGATTGGCGGTTGCCGGCGGCGCGGCGGCAGCGGAGAAACTTGCCACTTTGGAAACCGATCTCGCCGGCAACCCGAACCGGTTATTGCGTTTCCTGAGTCATTACCTGACATCGTGGAGCGACTTGATCACCGGAGATCACGTGGCCGCCCACCACCGGCAGCGCCAGGCGCTGTCCTGCGCGGTGGAGCTCGGCATTCCGTTTCTGGAGGTTTTATCCAGTTGCGCCTATGCGCAACTGCTGTTCCTTTGCAGCGATGAACGTGGAGGATCGGCGCAGTTGCGGCGCGTTCACAGCATCGCCCGTGACATGCGCAATCCCTACCTGGAGTTCATTACGTTGTTGATCTATGGTCAGGTGGCGGTGCTGAACGGACGCACCAGCAGTGGCGCGAATGCCATGCGTTATGCGCTTGGTCTTGGCCGGCAGCATGCCTATTACTTCGTGCCCTGGTGGCATCCCGGGCAACTGGCGGACGCGCTGGTACTCGCCTTTCGCCATAACATCGAGCGCGATTATGTCCGTGATTTTGTGCAACGCCGCGGACTCAGGGCAGGCACGCCGCCGGCGGATCTGCCGGACTGGCCGTGGCGCCTGCGTATCCGGACCTTTGGCGGATTGAAAATCTCCGGGGCCGGTCCCGCGGACCATGAGGGTGGGCGGGGTAACGCCCGGCCGCTGCAATTGTTGAAGGCTTTGATTGCCCTGGGCGCCAGGGACGTTTCCGCGGCGCAGATCGCTGCGCTGCTCTGGCCGCATGTTGACAGCATGTACAGCGAAAAATCCCTGACCATCAACCTGCACAGGCTGCGCAAGATGCTGGGGGATGACGATGCCATCAGCCTGCGTGACGGCAAATTGTCCCTGAATCCGGATCTGGTCTATGTGGATGCTACCGCGCTGGGGCGGATTGCCGGCCAGATCCGGATCGAACGCCCGTATGCCGATAGTGAACTGCCCGCTCCGTTGGACGATCAGTTTGAGCAATTGCTGGAGGTCTATACAGGCCCGTTTTTGGGTGATGATGATGAACTGGAGTGTGTGAACGCGCGGCGTAATCAATGCCGGGCGGAATTTGAGGCCGCGGCGGTGGTGTTGGCGGAAGCTGTCTCCAAGGCCGACCTGCCCAGGGCCATCAGTATGTTTGAGCGGGCAATCAATAACGATCCGGCCGCGGAGGGCCTGTATCGCGGCCTGATGTCCCTTTACAACTTCATGGGCAGGGCCAGCGATGCGGCGCAGGTCTACCAGCGCTGCTGCACGGTGCTGGCATCACTGTGCCGGCGAACTCCGTCAACGGAAACAGTCTCCGTATACGCGGCGATTGCCGGCACTTCCTGAATCGAAATGATTTACGGCGCTGCCGCCACCTTGGATAGCGGCAGCGCCAGTTCAGCGAACGCTTTCCAGATCTTTTCGTAGCCGATTTTGACCGCGGTCGGCGGCGGATATTCGCGCCGCGGCAGGATGGACTCGGGCGGCTGCGGCTTGGTCTCCTGCAGGCGCATGGTGATGGAGATGTCCACTCCTCCTGCATTCTCAACGAATGTCATGATGCCGAGTATATTCAGACCGTCCGGTTCCAGTTTTGCCAGCCGGCCCTTGACCCCCAGATGACTGGCGGCAATGTCCTTCATTTTTGGTTCGTGAACCCGCCGCACTTCCTCCCATTCGGTGCTGTCCAGAGGGACCGGGGCGGGGGCGGTGACACTGAGATAGTAGTCGCCCTCGCTGGTCAGGACGGAGAAGCCCATTCGTTCCACTACCTGGCGCATGGCTTTCATGGCCAGCGCAGGTTCGACATTAAAGTGGCGGGTTCCAGCCTCCGCCAGGACGCGCTGGTAGCCACTGCGAAACTCCGCGTTGACCTCGCTGATGGCAGCGGCAACCTTCGGGTCAGTCACATCCACTTCCTTGCATCCCGTCACGAAACTCAACACAACCACCACCAGTATTCTGATCTGCGGACATTTTTTTTTCACTTCTTCCTCCTTCCGGGGTCGGCAATAACGCAGTTGACTGGAACTCAGTTCCGTCCCCGGCTAGGCACCGGTGCCAGTTGCGATCCGGTGCGATTCAAATGCAGCGCCAGCGCGACCGCCTGTGGCAATTGTTCCGGCTGGAGTTGCTTTTCCACTTCGGTTCTCTCTGCTATTCCGGCAAAGGCGCCATTGCGTTCGGCCATCAGGTACCACACGTAGGAAAGAAAAGGATCGCGTCTGCCGTCGATACCTTCGGCATAAAGACGGGCCAGGGCGATCTGCGCCTCCGCATGCCCCTGCCAGGCGGATTTGCGCAGCCATTCCAGCGCGGTGGTATTGTTTGACAGCACACCCTGGCCGTTGCGGTACAGCAGCGAGACGTTGTATTGGGCGGCAGCATTGCCCGATCGCGCCAGCGGCAGCATTTGCCGCAGCGCGGTTTCAAAATTGCCCGCCGTCAGGGCGTTGAGTCCGTCCTGCAAGGGATCCGGAATCGGATCGACCACAGTTTCTCGCGTGGGAACAGGGTCTGGAATGGCGGTGGATTTGCGTGCCGGTTCCACGGGGGGAATCTCCGCGCCAGCCGGTTTTTCCACCTGCGTCGCCCGCAGGGTTTGCACATCCCTTTGCAGCGCAGCGACCCGTGCCGACTCGGTGCGCAGTTGCTCCCTCAGCGCGGCCAGTTCCACCTGACTTTGGGCAGGCTCCGCGTCCGGTTCCGCTTTTGCCGGCGCTGACACCGGCACCTGAGCCGGTATCGCTGCCGGTGCTGAGGTGACTGCGGATTGCCGGGACTCCGGCGGCGGGGTGACGGCTTCCACCGCAAGAGGTTTTTCCGGCGCCGATTTTTCCACGGCGGTTGCCTCAATCGCACTTTCATTTGCGGGTGGGGGCCCCTTCGCCACCACATCAGATTTTGCCGGCGCGCCGGGGTCCGGCGCCTTGATCAGTGGCAGGGTCAGCCAGATGCCGGCGGCGGCAACAACCGTGGCAAAAGCGACAATCGCCCAACGCTGACGCGATGGCTCGGGCGTTATTGCCGCAGGCGGCGGCTTCGGGTTGGCGCGCGCGCGGACTGGGGCCGGTGCCGGGGCAGGC
>MGYT01000051.1:4463-4618 GCA_001801865.1 Gammaproteobacteria bacterium RIFCSPLOWO2_02_FULL_61_13 | reverse complement strand
GCCGGGGCACGGCCGGCATGGCAATGTCGGTAACCGCCATTGAATCATTTACCGGTTCGCCGCGAAGTTCCGCGACCCAGTCGTGGACGCTCCTGGGGCGTTCCTTTTCATTGAACCTCAATGCATGATCGATGGCGTTCAGGAACTGATCCGAA
>MGYT01000051.1:4245-4343 GCA_001801865.1 Gammaproteobacteria bacterium RIFCSPLOWO2_02_FULL_61_13 | reverse complement strand
AACCATGCCGGCGGGGACCAGCATGTCCCTGCTGTTGCCGAGCATGCCGCGACTGCGCTCGATGGCGTCGATGGGGGCAGTACCGGCAACGGCCCGGT
>MGYT01000051.1:0-4225 GCA_001801865.1 Gammaproteobacteria bacterium RIFCSPLOWO2_02_FULL_61_13 | reverse complement strand
TAAATATCCGTCCATGGCCCCTGCTGGTCGCTTTTGGAATAGTACTGTTCGAATGGGGCATACCCCGGTGAGACAAGGCTGGTGAGCGTCTGCGTGGCAACGCCCAGGGCCTGGCGCGCCGAACCGAAATCAATCAGAACCGGACTCGAATCCTTGCGAATGAATATATTCGCCGGCTTGATGTCCCGATGGATGAATCCCTTGTCATGGACCATCTGCAATCCGCCCAGCACGGGAAGCAGAATATTGAGCAGCTCTGCTTCCTCGAGGGTCTTGCGCCTGGAGAGGATACTCTGCAGGCTCTCGCCATGTTCGTACTCCATCACCATGTACGCCGTGTTATTGGCCTCAATAACATTCAGGACGCGGACGATGTTTGGATGCTTGAACTTGGCGAGCGTCCGGGCCTCGGTAATGAAGCGGTCAAGTCCCCATTTGAACCTGTCGCCTTTTTCTTCCGAGAAGGGGTGCACCGAAAAGTCCCGATCGCGCACCGCCAGTTCAATGGGCAGGTATTCTTTTATGGCGACCTGCTGGTCGAGGTTTTCATCGCGGGCCAGATAAGTGACGGCAAAACCGCCCTGGCCAAGGACGCGCTCAAAGAGGTACCAATGCAGGCGCTGGCCTGGTGGCAGGGCACTACGATGCGAATCGTTGGCCATATGCGAAATCCGCGCTGTGCCCGGAACAGCGTTTGGGGCGGAAAACCCCGATCCGGTATGCGTATTCGTATATTAAATGGCCGATCGAATCCACCTACAAGTGGCTTACTGCCCGGGCATTCAACCGGTCAAACCGGCTGCCATCCGGCTTGGCGCCGGAGGAATCAGCCGGGTGACTGCCGGGGACGTCGATCCAGCAGGAAGATCCAGGTCGCACCCGCCAGCAGCAGCAACTGGGTCACCAGTACCTGGGCATTGGGATAAAAGCCAATCCATTCCAGCCGTGGCAACGGCAGCGGATGCACCGCCACCAGTCCCGCTTCCTGCAGCGCCATGACGCCCTTGCCGGCGAAAATCACCGCCAAAATAATCATCAGGATTGCGCTGCCGAGGAAAAACTGACGCAACGGCAGGCGCACGCCAAAGCGTTCAATCATCCAGGTGATGACAACCAGCAGCACGGCCGCAAGACCGGCGCCGGCCCAGACCGCGTGCCGGGCTGCGGCCTCCACCTGGAGCCAGAGTGCCTGGTAGAACAGGATGGTCTCGAATACCTCGCGGTACACGGCCAGGAACGAGATCAGCGCCAGTGTCCACAGCGTGCGCGCCGACAATGCGGTTGCGATCTGTCCCTTCAGGAAGGCATTCCATTGCGCCGCGCTGGAATTGCGATGCATCCAGAAGCCGACATAGAACAGGATCAGCGCCGCCATCAGCGTGGCGACGCCCTCGGTCAATTCCCGCGTCGCGCCGCTGATATCGATCAAGTACAGGGACGCGGCCCAGGTCAGGATCCCCGCGAGCAGCGCGAATATCCAGCCGCCATGCACATACCGCAGCGCATCGTTGCGTCCGGATCGGACAATGAATGCCACCATCGCGGCCAGGACCAGGATGGCCTCCAGCCCTTCGCGCAGCAGGATAATCAGCGAACTGGTGAAGGCCACACCAGCCGACATGGAGCGCTGCGCCAGCGCATCGCGCGATTGCTCCAGAAGTTGCGCAAGCTTTGCCTGACGTGATTCCGCCTCCGGCAGCGGCATGCCGGCACGCAGTCCCTGACGAAAGTCCATCATTGCCTGCTCGGTCTGTTGCATCAGTTCCGGAGCGACGTTTCGCAGCGGCGCCTCGCTCAGTTCAAAACCTTCCAGGTATGCGGTCACAGACAATGCCTGCGCAGTTTCCACGTCTCCGCTGCGGTAGGCCTCCAGGCTTTGCGTCAGGGTCCGCAAGGTGAATTCGATGGGGTCGGACTTTTGCGCGAACAGGACGTCAGGTTCATGGCGGATCCACAGCGCCAGTTGTTCGCCATGGTCGCGCAGTGTGCCGAGCTCCGCCGGTGACAGAGTGACCGCATCCTGCAGCAACAGCGGTTGGCGCTGCCAGGCGGTCATGGCCGCCGCGTCATCCACCGGCTTGTTCGCCAACCCGCCGATGTAAAAGGCCAGTGACCAGCGCTCGGAAGGAGAGAGTGCATCGAAGGGCGCCATGCGCGTGCCCGGCACGCCGAGGGTGATGGTGTTGTAGAGGCCGAACAGGCTGCGCTGGCGTGCGCGTTCCACGTCAGTAAAAGCAATGGGTGCAGGATCGAGGCCCGCGCCGGCCGGGCCGTCCCCGTTGCCCGAGGCGCCGTGACAACCGGCGCATTGTTCCGCGTAGAGTGTGGCGGCGCCGGCCAGATCGGGGCGGTGCGTTGGCGTCAGCGTGACGTCGAAGCCGGACATCAGTATCTGCCGCAAATTCCGCGTCAATTCCGCGATGCGTGACGCATCGGCCCTGGCCTCCACGGCGCTGACCAGTTCCTGCGCCAGCGTCAGGGACCTTTCCCGTGCCGCGCCTGCCGGAAGCGCTGCACTCCCGCTGATGATGCGGCCGGCGAATTCCTGCATCTCTGCGTACTCGCCGGCGTGGATGACTTCGCCATGGGCAACGGCGGCCGGATAATCCACACCCATGTAATCCACCATCTGCAACAGGCCCTGCACATCGGCCCGAACCGGGAAGGTAAAGGTGGCCAGGGTGACCAATAGAATGGCGATAGGATACCTTTTCATTTTTCAATCAACAGGTTACGCTCGACACGACGGAGCCGGGGTGGGTGGATCCTTGGTAAGGATTAAGGTAAGGAGCAAATGAGAATTATTCCTATTATAAGCGCTTCCGGCCCGAATGCACCAGTGACCGGGACGCGGGAACCTGCATGCTGTCCTCGCCCGCACCCTGCCGGACTGTGGCCGTGCCCCGAACCAAAGCAAAACCCATGACCGCCCGGACCGCGAACAAGACGGCAAAGCGGCAACCTGCAAAAGCGCCGGCGCGTCCGCTGGACACCCACACCGGCACGGTGTTGCCCGGGTGGATCGACTACAACGGGCACATGAATCTTTCCTATTACGTGCTGTTGTTTGATTTCGCCACCGACACCTTGCTTGAGCACCTGGGCCTGACGCCGGCGTTTCGCGCCCGGCGCAACGCCTCCACATTTTCCGCCGAGATCCATGTGAACTATCTGCGCGAACTGCGCCTGGGCGATCCGGTGCGGATCACGACGCAGTTGCTGGACCACGACGCCCGGCGCATTCATTATTTTCATAGGATGTATCACGGCGCGAACGGGTTCCTGGCGGCCACCAATGAATTGCTGAGCCTGTACGTGGACATGGAAGTGCGTCGCATCACGGAAATGCCGCCGGCCATACGGCGGCGCGTGGCGGCTCTCGGCCGCGTGCATAAGCACCTGCCAAAACCGGAGCAGGCCGGCAGCGTCATTGGCATTCACCGCCGCCCGCAGAAGCCGTCCCGGGCCGCAAGCTGATAACATGGGAACTCCCGGGAGGTCACCAACATCATGAAGCGCATGCCTGTCATAAAGTCCGTCATGACCCCCTTTCCCCATGCGGTGGACATTGATGCTCCGATCGCGGATGCGCAGGCCTTCATGCGCAAGCATCACATCCGTCACCTGCCGGTGACGGAAAATCATGTCCTGGTGGGCGTGGTGACGGATCGCGACATCAAGCTGTACCTGGGTCCGGAGCTGGAGTACCCCAAGGCGAGCGAGACCAGCGTGCGTGATGTTTACATGGATCATCCCTATATCGTGGATCTGAATGAACGGCTCGACGTGGTGTTGCAAAACATGGCGGACCGTCATATCGGCTCCGCGCTGGTGACACGCAATGGAAAACTGGCCGGCGTTTACACCGTCACCGATGTGTGCCGCGGCTTTGCGGAGTTTTTGCGCGATCCGTATCGCCCGGTGGATGGCGACGACGCTGCCTGAGCCAACCGGCGATGTCATTCAGTAAACGCATAGGGCTGCTGCCGCTCTGGTTGCGCGCCACCGCCGTGATCCTGGCCGGAATACTGCTCAGCGTCTGGTTTGCCGGGGAGGCGACGCGCAAACTGGACGAAGAATTTCTGCTGGGCGAGATGCGTGCCGGCGTGCAACGCTCCGCGGGGTTGCTGGCAGGACTGCTGAGTGAGTCACTGGTAACCGGGGACCTCGCCACCGCGGACGCGACCATCAAGCAATATGTGTCCACCTGGCCGCAGGTGACGTT
>MGYT01000050.1:75817-76139 GCA_001801865.1 Gammaproteobacteria bacterium RIFCSPLOWO2_02_FULL_61_13 | reverse complement strand
GGGATCATGTCCACCAGAATCATGCGCTGCATCTCGCTTGCAGCATTGCTTGCCGGATTTGCCGTGATGCTGACGCCGGGCTCCCGGGCGGCGGAGCCGGCGGAGAAAAAAGGTGTCGGCAAGGCCGAAATGGCCTACCAGGGGGCGCCCTCACCCATAGAAAGCGCCAAGACGGTAATCACTCCCGGCGCGCCACCCATGACGCCGGAAGAGTTTGAGCACGGCAAAAAGATCTTCTTTGAGCGCTGCGCCGGTTGCCACGGCGTGCTGCGCAAGGGCGCCACCGGCAAGCCGCTGACGCCGGATATCACCCAGGCCAAGG
>MGYT01000050.1:74991-75795 GCA_001801865.1 Gammaproteobacteria bacterium RIFCSPLOWO2_02_FULL_61_13 | reverse complement strand
CATCAATTTCGGATCGCCGGCCGGCATGCCGAACTGGGGCACGTCCGGTGAACTGACGCCGGATGAGGTGGACCTGATGGCGCGTTACATCCAGCACGAGCCGCCGACACCGCCGGAATGGGGCATGGCCGAGATGAAGGCCAGTTGGAAGGTGCTGGTGCCGCCGGAAAAGCGGCCGACCAAGCCCGCAAACAAGCTCAATCTGGAAAACCTGTTCTCGGTGACGCTGCGTGACAGCGGGCAGGTGGCGCTCATTGACGGTGATACCAAGCAGATCGTCAACGTGGTGAAGACCGGTTATGCGGTGCACATTTCGCGCCTGTCGTCATCCGGCCGCAACCTGTTTGTCATCGGACGCGATGCCAGGATCAACCTGATCGATCTGTGGATGGAAAAGCCGGAAACGGTGGCCGAGATCAAGGTCGGCCTGGAGGCGCGCTCGGTGGAGACCTCCAAGTTCGAAGGCTACGTGGACAAATACGCCATTGCCGGTACCTATTGGCCGCCGCAGTACGTCATCATGGACGGAGACTCCCTGGAGCCGCTCAAGATTGTCTCGACGCGCGGCATGACCGTGGATACCCAGGAATATCATCCGGAGCCGCGCGTGGCAGCCATCGTTGCCTCACACCAGCACCCGGAATTCATCGTCAATGTAAAGGAGACCGGCAAGATCATGCTGGTCAATTACAAGGACATCAATAATCTGCAAATAAAGGAGATCGGCGCTGCCCGGTTTCTGCATGATGGCGGCTGGGATTCCACCAAGCGCTACTTCCTCACGGCTGCCAACATGTCAAACAA
>MGYT01000050.1:72448-74901 GCA_001801865.1 Gammaproteobacteria bacterium RIFCSPLOWO2_02_FULL_61_13 | reverse complement strand
CGACGTCAAATTCGGTCCGGTCTGGGCGACCAGCGGCCTCGGTGATGACAGCATCGCGGTCATCGGCACCGACCCCGGCCAGCATCCGGACCATGCGTGGAAGGTATTGCGTTCGCTGAAGGGGCAGGGCGGCGGCTCGCTGTTCATCAAGACCCATCCGCATTCGCGCAACCTGTGGGTGGATACTGCGCTGAATCCTGACCCGAAGATCAGCCAGAGTGTCGCCGTGTTCAACCTGGACAACCTGGACAAGGGCTTCGAGGTGCTTCCGATTGCCGAGTGGGCGGACGTCGGCGAAGGTCCGAAGCGCGTCGTGCAACCGGAGTACAACAAGGCGGGCGATGAGGTGTGGTTCTCGGTCTGGAATGGCAAGGACCAGAAGTCCGCCATCGTGGTGGTGGACGATGCGACGCGCAAACTCAAACACGTCATCAAGGATGATCGGCTGATTACTCCGACGGGCAAATTCAACGTTTACAACACGCAGCACGATATTTACTGAAGCGAAGGACTGAACATGGGTGCCGGACACGGGGGTGGGTTCCGGACGCGAGGTGGCCCGGCAGCGCTGTGGCTGATCGCGACCGTGATGTTGCCGCCGGCTGCTGCAGGTGGCGCCGATCGCATGGCTGTACTCCAGGCAATGCTGCGCAATGACTGCGGCGCGTGCCATGGGTTGACCTTGAAGGGCGGGCTGGGACCGGCGTTGACGCCGGCCGCGCTCGCAGGCCGGAGCGCCGCGGCGCTGCGCGCCGTCATTCGCGATGGCCGCCCGGGCACGGCCATGCCGCCCTGGCAGGGCCAGGTAAGCGATGCGGACATCGACGCGCTGATAGGTATTCTTCTGGCGGGGGGTGGGGATGAGATTCCTGCGCAGCCTGGCGACTAGCTTTGCGCTGCTGGCCGCTCTGGCGCCATGCATCGCCGGGTCCGCGGAGCTGCGCGGCACCGGAGACCTCGGCATCATCATCGAACGGGCCGCGGGCCGCGCCGTGCTGGTGGAAACCACGACACATACGATCCTGGGAATGTTTGACGGACTCGGCGATCTGTCCCACGCCTCGGCGGTTTTCTCCCGTGACGGCCGCTTTGCCTTCGTGTTTGGACGCGACGGCGGCCTGTCCAAGCTCGACTTGCTCACCGGCACCGTGGCCGCCCGCATCATCCAGGCCGGCAACAGCATCGGCGGCGCCATCTCCCAGGACGGGCGCCTCGTGGCAGTTTCCAACTATGAACCCGGCGGTGTGCGCGTTTTTGACAGTGCCACGCTGGCGCCGGTCGCGGATATTCCGGCTGTTTACGGCGCGGATGAGCGGCGCTCCCGTGTCGTGGGACTGGTGGATGCCCCGGGCCGGCGCTTCGTATTCAGCCTGTTTGACGCCGACGAGATCTGGGTCGCCGATCTGAACAACGAGAAATCCCCCGCCATCCAGCGGGTGCCCGGCATTGGCCGCGAACCGTACGATGCGCTCATCACGCCGGATGCGCGCTATTACGTCGCCGGACTGTTCGGCGAAGACGGGCTGGCGTTGCTGGATCTGTGGGCGCCTGAACAGGGTGTGCGGCGCGTGCTGGCGGACTACGGCCGCGGCGAGGAGCGTCTGCCGGTATACAAGATGCCGCACCTGGAAGGTTGGGCCGCGGCCGGTGACTATCTTTTCGTCCCGGGCGTGGGGCATCACTATGTTCTGGCGGTGGACCGGCGCACCTGGCAGGAAGTGGCGCGCATCTGGGTGCACGGCCAGCCGGTGTTTGCCATGGCGCGGCCGGATGGCCGCCAGGTGTGGGTCAATTTTGCGTTGCCCGACAATGACGCGGTTCAGGTTATCGACGTGGCAACACTGAAGGTGGTGCAGGAATTCAATCCGGGACGCGCGGTGCTGCACATGGAGTTCACGCCGCGCGGCGAAGAGGTGTGGATTTCAGCGCGCGATGACAATCGCGTCGTTGTCTATGACACTGCGACCTTCAAACCCGTGGCGGAGCTGGCTGTGGATCAGCCGAGCGGCATCTTTTTCGCCGCGCGCGCGAACCGCATCGGCATGTGACGGGCGAAACCATGGGCGCGCCTGAAAAGTCCGTTCAATCCACCACGGTGACGCCGCTGGATCGCCGCCTGCTGGGGGAGTTCCAGCGTGCCATTCCGTTGTCGTCGACGCCGTTCGCCGACATGGCCGCGGCCCTGGGTGTCGACGAACGGGCCGTGCTGGCGCGGCTGACGCGATTCCAGGCCGATGGCATAGTCAGCCGCGTCGGACCTGTGCTGGCGCCAAATCGTGTGGGGGCCAGCCTGCTGGCGGCGATGGCGATACCCGTGGCGGAGCTGGAATCCGTGGCGGAAGTTATCAGTGCCTTGTCTGAAGTAAACCATAACTACGAACGCGAGCACGCTTTCAACCTGTGGTTTGTGGTCACCGGGCGCGATGGCGACCACGTGCAGGAGGTGCTCACGC
>MGYT01000050.1:71239-72436 GCA_001801865.1 Gammaproteobacteria bacterium RIFCSPLOWO2_02_FULL_61_13 | reverse complement strand
GCTACACCGTACTGCGCCTGCCGATGCTGGAATCATTTCACATTGATCTGGGATTCGACCTCACATGGACCTGACTCCTGTTGACCGCCGGCTGCTGGATGAGATCCAGGGTGGATTGCCACTGGTGCACCGCCCATACGCGACCATCGGCAAACGCATTGGTCTTGGAGAAACCGAGGTGGTGGCGCGGCTGCAGGCAATGATGGAGAGCGGCGTCATCAAGCGCCTCGGCGTCGTTGTGCGCCACCATGAGCTGGGCTATCGCGCCAACGCCATGACGGTCTGGGACATAGCGGATGAAAAAGTGCAGGAGGTGGCCGCGCGTCTGCTGCGGAATCCGGCCGTGACGCTATGCTATCGCCGGCCGCGGCGGCTGCCGGATTGGCCGTACAACCTGTTCTGCATGATTCACGGGCGCCACCGGGAGGAGGTGCTGGCGCAGATCGAGGCGTTGAAGGAAAGTTGCGATTTGAAGGATTGCCGGCATGCGGTGCTGTTCAGCAAGCGGCGTTTCAAGCAATGCGGCGCGCACTATCCCCTCGCGGCGCGGACGCCGGCCCCGCGACTTGAGTCGGCACACGCTGCCCATGGATAAGATCGATCGCCTGCTGGTGGACGCCTTGCAGGAGGGCATGCCGGTGTGTGCGCGCCCCTTTGCGAGTGTGGCGGAGCAGTCGGGACTGACCGAGGAGGCCGTTGTGGCCCGGTTGCAGCATCTGTTGCAGGATGGAAGCTTGAGCCGGTTCGGTCCGCTGTTCAATGTGGAGGCCTTTGGCGGCAGTTACGTGCTGGCCGCGATGCAGATCCCCGGCGGCGATCTGGAGCAGATTGTGGGCCTGCTCAACGCCTATCCCGAGGTCGCGCACAATTATCTGCGTGAACACCGGTTCAATGTCTGGTTTGTAGTGGCTGCGCCCGGACCGGTGCAGGCCGAGGCAGTGCTGCGGGATATCGAGCAACGTACGGGACTCCCGGTTTGCCGGTTGCCCAAGGTGCGCGAATATTTTGTCGGCGCACGATTTGCCGCTTGAGACGTTAAAATCCATGAACTGCGATCTGGATACTGACGACTACCGCATTATTGCCGCCACGCAAGGGGGCCTGCCGTTGGCGGTGCAGCCATTTCATGTCCTGGCGCAGGAGCTGGAACTGGATGCGGAGGAGGTCATGCGACGCATGCGCCGCATGCAGGATTAC
>MGYT01000050.1:68022-71184 GCA_001801865.1 Gammaproteobacteria bacterium RIFCSPLOWO2_02_FULL_61_13 | reverse complement strand
GCGTGGATGAGTTGGGCGGAGAAATCGGCGGGTTGCCATTCGTCACGCATTGCTACCGGCGTCCGCGCTACCTGCCGGACTGGCCGTACAACCTGTTTGCCATGGTGCATGGGCGGGACCGTGCCGAGACCGAGGCCAAGGTGGGGCAGATCGCCGCCGTGCTTGGCGCCGCCAATCGCGGACACAGCGTGCTCTACAGCACGCGCATCCTGAAAAAGACCGGGCTGCGGCTGGCGCCCACCACCGCGACTGCCGTATAACGACGCCCATGTTCCGGATCACCCAATACCTGCGCGAGGTGCTCGACCCGACGCCGCCGCCGCCGGTGCGCAAACCGCCGGGGCCGGTGGTGATCTGGAACCTGATCCGGCGCTGTAACCTGGCGTGCAAGCATTGTTACTCCATCTCCGCCGATCATGATTTCCCCGGGGAACTGTCCACGGAGGAAATTTACGGCGTCATGGATGACCTGCGCGCATTCCATGTCCCGGTCCTGATACTGTCCGGCGGCGAACCGCTGTTGCACCCGGATATCTTTCCCATTTCCGCCCGTGCCAGGGCGCAGGGGTTTTATGTCGGCCTGTCCAGCAATGGCACGCTCATTAATGACGCCAACATCGACCGGGTCGCGGCCCAGGGCTATGACTATGTCGGCATCAGCATTGACGGGCTGCGCCCGACCCATGACCGGTTCAGGCGCCAGGTGGGTGCGTTTGACGCCTCGTTGCGCGCCATGCGGCTATGCCGGGAACATAGTCTCAAGGTTGGCATGCGTTTCACGCTGACCACGGACAACGCGGCGGAACTGCCCGATCTGCTCGAATTGATGCGCCGTGAAGGCATCCGCAAGTTTTACCTGTCCCATCTGAATTATGCCGGCCGCGGCAATCGCAACCGCAAGGACGATGCCACGCACCTGATGACACGCGCCGCCATGGATTTGTTGTTCGAGAACTGCCTGCGCGATTGTCAGGACGGCGTGGAACGTGAATATGTCACCGGCAACAACGACGCGGATGGTGTTTATCTGCTGCACTGGGCGGCGCGCCGCTTCCCTGATCGCGTGGCCCACCTGCGCGCCAGGCTCGCCCAATGGGGCGGCAACAGTTCCGGCGTCAATGTGGCGAACATCGACAACCTCGGCAACGTGCATCCGGATACATTCTGGTGGCATTACAGCCTGGGCAATGTGCGGGAACGGCCGTTTTCCGAGATCTGGCCGGACACGTCCGATCCGATCATGGCTGGATTGAAGCGTTCCCCGCGCGTAATCTCCGGCCGCTGCGGCCAGTGCACGCATTTCGACGTTTGCGGCGGCAACACCCGGGTGCGCGCGCTGCAGGTCACCGGCGATCCCTGGGCCGAGGATCCCGGCTGCTACCTGACTGACGCCGAGATTGGGATCGGGGCGGAGCCGGATCGTGCCGCCGCCGCCGGTGCCTGAGACGGTGCTGGCGTTGTTGCTGACGTTGCCGCTGTTGGCGTCGGGCGCGCCGCCTGCCCGGGATTTGTATGCGACCCATTGCGCGTCGTGTCACGGCACGGATCGCCTGGGCGGGACGGGTCCCGCGTTGTTGCCCGAAAACCTGGGGCGTGTGCCGCGGACTGCTGCCCAAACCGTGATCCGCGACGGCCGCAAGGCGACGCAGATGCCGGGTTTTGCCGGTGTGCTGACCGACCCGGAGCAGGCGTCCCTGGTGGAACTGATCTTCTCGCCATTGCCGGAGGTCCCGGTTTGGGGTGAGGCGCAGATCCGCGCCAGCCATGTAATTGTCACCGACCCGTCGCGCCTTGGCCCCAAGCCGGACTGGAAGGCGGACCCGATGAATCTTTTTGTGGTCGTGGAGTCCGGTTCCCATCATGTGACCATACTTGACGGCGACAGGTTTGAACCGTTGCACCGGTTCAAGTCGCGTTTTGCGTTGCATGGCGGGCCGAAATTTTCACCGGACGGGCGCTTTGTATATTTCGCCTCCCGCGATGGGTGGATATCGAAGTTCGACCTGTACAGCCTGCAACTCGTGGCCGAGGTGCGCGCGGGGATCAACACCCGCAATCTCGCGGTGTCCGGGGATGGCCGCTATGTGGCAGTGGGCAACATGCTGCCCCATACCATGGTGTTGCTGGATGGCGTGTCCCTGGAACTGCTGCGGGTCGTCCCGATAGCGGACGAGTCCGGAACGAGTTCCCGGGTCAGCGCCGTATATGACGCCCCGCCGCGCCAGAGTTTCATCCTGGCGTTGAAGGATTTGCGTGAGGTCTGGGAAATCTCCTACGCGGATGACCCGCCGTTCCATGGGCGTGTGCACGATTACCGCGACGAAGGACCGCCGCCGACGGATCGCTTCCCGGTGCGCCGTATCGCCGTGGAAGACTATCTGGATGATTTTTTCTTCGATCCTGAATACGAGAACCTTATCGGCGCCGCCCGGGATGGGAAGAACGGGCAGGTCATCAACCTGCTGGTCGGCCGCAAGATCGCGGACGTGGAGCTGCCGGGCCTGCCCCATCTGGCATCCGGCATCACCTGGCCGTGGCACGGCACCGAGGTGCTGGCCACGCCGAATCTGGAGCAGCCTGTGGTGACGGTCATCGACATGCACGACTGGAAAACCGTCAAGCGCATTGAGACCCTGGGCCCCGGATTTTTCATGCGCAGTCACGAGGCGACACCCTATGCCTGGGTGGATGTGTTCAGCGGGCCGAACCGGGACTCCATCCATGTCATCGACAAGACCTCGCTGGAAATTGTCCGCACGTTGCGGCCGGAGCCGGGGCGCACCGCAGCGCACGTGGAGTTCACCCGCGATGGCCGCTATGCCCTGCTCAGTATCTGGGAGGATGACGGCGCGGTGCTGGTCTACGACGCCCACACTCTGGAAGTGGTGAAGCGTCTGCCCATGGACAAGCCATCGGGGAAGTACAACGTGTGGAACAAAATAAGCCGCTCGCGCGGCACGAGCCACTGACATGTGGCGACTCAGTTTGTCATTTGGGGTGTGCCTGTCATTTCGAGCGGAGCGACGACCACATGGATGTGGGAGGTACGGGTACAGGGATGTACCCGGTAGGGTCGAGCCGGGAGCGGAGACCGAGAGCAACGCCGGGAGCAGTTGCCGAGAAATCTTTGTGTTCGGAAAAACCAGATCCCTCGTCGCTTTG
>MGYT01000050.1:64748-67919 GCA_001801865.1 Gammaproteobacteria bacterium RIFCSPLOWO2_02_FULL_61_13 | reverse complement strand
CAGGTCAATTCCGGCGTGACAGTGGACGCCTATCGTTACGCCCCATGAGACGGTACTGCGGCAATACCGGCGTGGCCGGAACGACGGGCCGGCGCGCCTGGCGCAACACCGTGGTGCTGTGCTGCATCCTGGGTCTCGCACCGGCGCCGGCCGCAGCCGAGGATGCTTTTTGGCAGGCCATCACCGCCGGCAAGTTCGACTTACTGATGAACTACCGCTATGAGCACGTGGATGACGATTTGCGTCCGGAACCCGGGGACGCCTCGACGCTGCGCACGACGTTTGGATACACGACGGGCCAGTTCCACGGCTTCGGCATGCGCGGCCTGTTGCAGGATGTGCGTGACGTCTTCGAGGATGACTTTGACGACGGCACCATGCGGCCAAACAGCAAGACCCAGCATGCGGTCGTGGCCGACCCCTCGGACACCGACTTCATCGAGGGTTACTTCAGTTACAGCGGCCTGCCGGATACGACCTTCAAACTTGGCCGGCAGATAGTCACATTTCGTGACGCGCCTTTTCACCGCTTCATCGGCACGGTGCTGTGGCGCCAGAACTGGATGAACCACGACGCCTTTTCCGTGCACAATCGCTCCCTGCCGGACACCATCGTCGATTACGTGTACTCCTGGAACGTGAACCGCATTTTCACAGACGAGGCGGCAGTCAGCAGCCTGGCCAATTTCCGCAGTGATTCACATCTGGTCAATGTGCAGTACGCGGGCATCCCGCTGGGCAAACTGGAGGCCTACGTGTATCTGCTGGATTTTGACAATGCCCCCGCCAGTTCCACGCAGACCTACGGCGCGCGTTTCTCCGGCGCGCGCGAACTGGTCAAGGCGTGGAAGGCGCTGTACGCGGTGGAATATGCCCATGAGACCGATTATGCGGGGAATCCCGGGCACATCGCCGCGCATTACGTGCTGGCAGAGGCCGGCGCGGCCGTTACCCTCGGCGGCGTGGTGGAGAATTTCAGTGTCAAGTTCACGTACGAGTTGCTGGATGGTGACGGCGGCACGGATCGCTTCATTACGCCGCTGGCCACTTCCCATCCGTATCAGGGCTGGGCGGATCGGTTCGTGGATACGCCGCAGGACGGGATTCAGGATTATTACCTGACTGCCATCATGGGCGTCATGGGGGCGAAATTCACGCTGGAATACCATGATCTGAACTCCGACAACCTGAGCTATGACTACGGTGACGAACTGAACGTGATGGTGACGAGGACGTTCCGTGAGCACTATACGTTTGGTTTGAAATATGCCGATTATGATGCCGATAAAAACGCCGATAACCTGTTGCGCAACGGCGTCACGAGTGCGAGCCCGCGCGGTACTGTCATTAATGACGCCGCCAAGTTCTGGGCGTTCGCCACAATAAAATTCTGAATCCCATCCGCCCATGCGCGTGAATGGGGACATCAAACCGACCGAGCCGCCTCTTTTCGATGCGGAATTGATCCGCCGTTACGACGTCAACGGTCCACGTTACACCTCGTATCCAACGGCATTGCAATTCCGCGGGGATTTCGATGCCGATGCATACCTTGTGTGCGCGCAGGAATCCAATGGCGACCCGATCCCGACGCCGCTGTCGCTGTATATGCACATTCCGTTCTGCGCGACCGTATGCTTTTACTGTGCCTGTAACAAGGTGGTGACACGCAACCGGCGTCATGCAGCCGAATACCTGCACCACCTGTTTCTGGAGATGGAAATGCAGGCGCGGCTGTTTGATGCGGATCGGACCGTGGAACAATTGCATCTGGGCGGCGGCACGCCCACCTTTCTTGACGCCGACCAATTGGCGCAGTTGATGGCGCAAACGCGGCGGCTTTTCCACCTGGCGCCGGACACCGAGGGGGAGTATGCGATTGAAATAGATCCCCGGACGTTGCGTCCGGACAGCGTGGCGCAACTGCGCCAACTGGGCTTCAATCGTGTCAGCCTGGGCGTACAGGACCTGGACGAAGACGTGCAACAGGCTGTGAATCGCATTCAGCCCGAGGAGGTAACATTGTCCGCGGTGGCGGCGATACGCAAGGAGGGGTTTCATTCCCTTGCCATGGACCTGATCTACGGCCTGCCGCGCCAGACCCCGGACAGCTTTGCGCGCACGCTGGAGCGCATCATTGCCATGCGCCCGGACCGGTTGTCAGTGTTCAATTACGCCCACCTGCCGCACCGGTTCAAGACGCAGCAACAGATTGACGAGTCCGCGTTGCCGGGCGCCGAGGACAAGCTGCGCATCCTGCAACTTGCGATCACCCAGTTGACCGCTGCCAGGTATGAATACATCGGCATGGACCATTTCGCCCTGCCGGGGGATTCGCTCTGCCAGGCACGGCGCGCCGGGACGCTGCACCGTAATTTCCAGGGCTATTCCACGCGCGGCAATTGCGATCTGATTGGCCTCGGCATGAGCAGCATCGGTCAAATCGATAACTGCTATGCGCAGAATGCGCGCACATTGGAGTCCTATTACGCGCTGGTGTCCGCGGGGCGGTTGCCCGTGGAGCGTGGCATTGTGTGCAGTGCCGATGACCGCCTGCGGCGTCAGGTGATCATGACCTTGCTCTGTTATTTTTCATTACGCCCGACGGACATCGAGCGCGATTGGGATGTGGTGTTCTGGGATTACTTTGCCCGGGAGCGGCAGCGGCTGGAGGCATTTGTGACTGATGGCCTGCTGCGGGTGGACGATGATCTGATCGAGGTGCTGCCGCGCGGCCGCCTGCTGATCCGCAACATCTGCATGGCCTTTGATCAATATTTGCGCGACAGCGACCAGCAGCAGGGATTTTCGAAGGCGCTGTAGAGCCTGCTTCGAAATCAATACATTGTCACCCCCGCGAAAGAACGTCACCCCCGCGAAAGCGGGGGCCGGGGTCCAGTGGGGATCCGCTGGATTCCGCCCCGGTTTTCACTGGCGTGACCGCCGGTACGACGATGGGCTTGGTTGGAGGTTCCCTATTTCTGACTGCTGAAGAACGCCGCCAGGTTGTCGATGTCCGCATCCGTCAGGGCTTTGGCCATCGGCGACATCATGGGGTCGGTGCGCACGCCATCCCGGAACGCCTTGATCTGCTTGACCAGGTAGCCTGGTTTCTGGCCGGCCAGGTTCGGCCACAGATCATTGGGACTCTGCCCGGCGGTGCCATGACAG
>MGYT01000050.1:53649-64739 GCA_001801865.1 Gammaproteobacteria bacterium RIFCSPLOWO2_02_FULL_61_13 | reverse complement strand
GCGGCGGGCGCTGCGGCGCTGGATACACCGAGGGCCAGTGACAATGCGACGACAACGTGTTTCTTCATGCTAGTGCTCCTTGGTTGTTGTTGACATGATGATAACGGTGAATCAGGCCGGTATGCATCACCCGGTTGGCCGTCCCGACTGGTTCTTCAGGCTGTGCAGGCGCGCATCCCGGGTACGGAAGTGTTCCGAAAACCACGCGTCCAGCGTCTGCACGAGTTCCGCGGGGCTGATTTGCCGGTGCACTGCGTAGTCGTCCATGATATCGCGCAACTGGTCCAGCAGGCGGTCATGGTCAGACTTGTGGTCGAAGTACTGGTCATAATGGCGGTCGCGCATGATCTTCTCTTCCAGCGCGAAGTGCGCGCCGATGGCCGACAGGATATCGCCCAGTGAATCGCTGACAAATGCCACGTCGGTGCCCTCCAGTATCCGCATCACCAGGTCATTTATCATCCGGATGAGTTCCTGGTGTTCGTGATCCACCGCCGGGATCCCGATCGCATAACGTTCCTGCCATTGCAACTGTGACTGGCTCATGGCGCCTCCGTGACTGCGTCCCCGTTCACGAACAGGAAGCCGCCGGCGTCCGGCTGAAAATCGATGGCCAGGTTCTGCTGTGGCGCGAGTTCCACCACGGCACTGCGTTCATAATCAAACCCCTCGTTGCGCCGGGAATCGCGCAACCTGGCGACAAATTCATGCCGGCCGGGCGCGACCGGGAAACGGCGATACACGGTACCAACGCCGTCGCCGGCCAGACCGGACGGCGGTAAATCCGCGCGCAACAACGGATTGCCGTCCAGGTCCAGCTCCACCCGCAGCGGCACCCGTTCGCGGCCGCAGGATTCCGGACGGCGCATGTTTGGGGGCAGCGCCGCAATCTCCTCCGGCGTGAGTTTCCGGCAATCTTCCTTGCGCTGGCCCGCATGGCTGAAGCTGAGTTTCACCAGCGCCAGACCCGGGTCCATGTATGTATAGGCGGGCCCGGCGGAGAACGAGATCAATCCCGCTGCCACCAGCGCATAGAGCAGCGCTTGCAGGATCAGCCGGCCGTACATGGTTGTTTCTCCGCAGTCGCCACCGGGCTGGGCAACCGGTTGCGGATGGCGGCCATGGCCGCGGTCACGCTGCCGGTATTTCTGCCTGCCCAGCAGGCAATGACACGATCAGCGGGCACGCGTTCGCGCAATTTCGGGTCACGCGTCCGGCCCATTCGCTGTTGCGTCCATTGTTGTCCCAGGCGCTCGTGACATGCGCTCTGGGCGCAGCCCGCCAGAACTACGCCGTCCGCATGCCCCCGGCTCAGCGTGTAATCAATGAACGGCGGTGGCAAATGGCCGATACAAGGTAGTGTGATGGCGGCGTTTCCGGGGCTCTGGTCGCCGACCTCCGGTGCGTGGGCGCAACGAAACACCAGGATTCGCCCGCCCGGAGGGTGCCCGGCAAAGGCGTGCTCCACTTCCTCCCGCAGCCGGATCAGCGGGAAATCCGGCAGTTCAATCCCGGCAACCAGACTGCTGTGGCGCCGAAATGGCGTGGCAGTCGGGCATGAGCCCACGCAGATACCGCATCCCACGCACAGGTCGGGATCGACCACCGCCTGATCGGCGTAGGGCAGACCATCGGTTCTCTGCCCCAGTGTCAGTGCGCTGAACGGGCAGTCCTGTACGCAGCGGCCGCAGCCGTTGCAGTTCGGCAGGTCCACCCGGGCCGCAGCCGGCTGGGTTCTGAGACGCGGCGCAAGCCATGGCAGGGCTATCAGCAGCAATGCGCCGGCAGCAAGCAAGCCCCACGCGGTCAACCCCGGCACGCGATCCAGTAATGGATAAAACAACAGATAAAACCAGTCCAGATTGATGATCGCGGGCACGGTAGACAAGTCAGCCGGTGCCTGGCTCATGGCGGGACTCAACCACGCCGCGCCCAGCAACATGGCCATGCTTCCCAGCGTCAACTCCATTGGCGGATTCACGCGCGGCTGCGCCAGCCTCTGGATGTGGATCCACATGAAGAACAGCATGAACAACGGCACCGCGATATGAATGAAGCAGAACAGTGTGAAAAAGCGCCCGCTCAACGAGGCGGAGTGGAGGAAATTGCGCGCGATTGGTTCGGCAAAGAACGGCAGCGTGTCCAGCCACTCGGTGCTGGCAATGGCCACATACTGGGCCAGCCGATCCCAGACGATCCAGTAGCCGGTGATGCCGCTGGCGTACAGAAAGCCGATCAGCAGCACGCCGGTGATCCAGGTGAAGGTGCGCGCGCCGTGCAGGCGGTCGTGCACAAGTTCCTGGATCAGGTGCAACACGACCATGACCACCAGCGCATCCGACGCATAGCGGTGCAGGCTGCGCATGACGCCGCCGGCATACCATTGGTCCTCGGTCAGTCGTTCGACCGACGCGTAGGCCTGCTCTATGCCGGTGTCGAAGAATATATACAGGTAGATGCCCGAGCCCAGCACCACCCAGTAACACAGCCAGCCCAGCGCCCCCAGTTGCCGCAGCGGATTCGCCTCCGGAGAAAAGGCGCGATCCAGCGTCTGTTCCAGCCACTGCCAGCATGACCGCAGCGCAGCGCGCATGGGGCTGGCCTAAACAGACCCCGGACGCGTCCGATTCCTGCGCCACAAATGCACAATGAAGACCGCCACCAGGCCCAGACTGGCGAGACCGGCCAGTAACGACGCCAACACGGAATAATCGAACAGATAGCGGCCGCTGCGCGGGTCATAGACGGTGCAGAACAGTTTGAAGTTATTGATCCAGTCCGAGACCTTCAGCGGCAGGCGATCGCCGCCGCCGTAGATGAGCGCCTTCAGGGGTTCCACCAGTTGCGGTGGTTGGAACGTAGCGCCGTAGATCTGCCGGAAGATGCGCCCGTCGGCGTCCACCAGCGTGAGTTGGGCAAGATGATCAAAACCCTTGGGGGAGGGGAAAAAGATAAAGCCGAGGTTTTCGGTCAGAGTCTGGATCTGCGCGGCATTCCCGGCGAGGAAATCCCAATGCGGCAGCGTGATCCTCTGTTTGGCGGCGTAATCCGCCATGCGTTCCGGCGTGTCCACCGGGGCATCGAATCCCACCGTGATAACAGAGAAGCTGTCCGCGCCCAGAGCCTCGCGCGCCACCCCCGTCACCTGCGCCAGGCTTTGCGTCAGGACCGGGCAGGTGTGATAGCAACTGGTGTAAATAAGGCTGATGACCAGTGGTTTGCCGAGGTAGCGGGACAGGGATACCGGGTTGCCGGCCGTATCCTGGAGTTGCAGATCGGCCAGCGGCCGGTTCAGCGCGGCCTGACTGTACGCCAGCGCCTGCTCGGAATCGTATCCGGCAAAGTCACTATCCTGGCGGGCGGCGAGTCCGGCGGGCAGGGTCAGCAGACCCGCGTAAATACAAAGGTGTCGCAACACTCGGTTCAGGTCCGCCTTCCAGCATCGACAACCAACGTGCCATTCAACGCAATGGCCATATTTCGGCCAGGTACTTCCAGTTGACGAAATAGTAAAGCACGAACGCGGTGAAGAATACGCCCACCAACACGGCCGTGCCCGGGATCGCCAGCGTTCCCGCACTGCCATATTCTCCCACGGCGGACCCACTCGGCTGCGGCCGGGCCGCCGGCGCCGTGGCTCCGATCTTTTTTCCGAACAGGATCGAGCCCACAACCACGGCAATAAATGCCAGGCCGCCCAGTGCCGCCAGCACCGCGGAAATCCCGTTCAACCCCATCATCAGAAAGGCGGTGGCCGGATACTCGAACCCAAGCGGTGCGTCCGCAAACGTGATGTCCCAATGGCGGCGCGCCACGCCCAGCGTGCCGGCGCCCATCATGAACAGGGAGATTCCAGTCACACCCAGCGCAAACAGGTACGGCTGTATTTTCGCCAGCCGCGGCCAGAGAATCTCGCGCTGGAAGATCAGCGGGATCAGCAGGTAGGTGAGGGCCATGAATGCCAGCGTCGTGCCGGCCACCACGGTGCCGTGAAAATGGCCGGGCACATACAGCGTGTTGTGCATGATGAGGTTGATCTGCTCGGTGCCGAGCACCACGCCGGAAATGCCGCCCAGGAACCCGAATAACACCAGGGACAGGAACATGCCGGCAAATGCCGGGTTGCCCCAGGGCGCCTTGCGCAGCCACTCAAACATGCCGTTGTTGAAGCCCCGGCGCCGTTGCGCCGCCTCGATGGAGCCCGGCACGGTCAGGCCGTGCACCAGGCTGCCCAGCACCGCCAGGTACATGGCATAACTGGTGTTGAATATCTTCCATTCCGAACTGATCCCCGGTTCCACCAGCAGGTGGTGTGCACTGGCCAGTTGCAGGAACAGGATGTACAGCAGGAACGCCGCGCGGCTGACCTTTTCCGACAGCGGTCTGGCGCCCAGTACGATGGCTGGGATGGCGTACCAGATTGCCACTTGCGCCGCCATGTTGATCTGTTGCGATGAATGCCCCATGGCCCACCACACCGCCTTGTACATCAGCGGATCGATATTGCTGACGATCTTCAATGACCACAGAAATGTCGGGATCAGGATGATGGCGCCGGAGGCGATGGTAAACACGGCAATAATCGCTGCGGTCAATGCCCCGAAAGTGACCAGCGGGATCGAACCTTCGTAGGTCTTCTCCTCCTTGGCAATGACCAGCGTGCCGAAAAATACGCCGCAGCCAATCAACGCCCCGACCGCGAACAGGATGATGCCGAGATAAAAATGCGGCGCCGCCTGCATCGGCACGTAGGACGTGAACATCACGCTGGACTTGCCCTGCAATACGGCGACGTTGGTAATTATCGCGCCCACGAGCATCATCCAGAACGCGGTCCAGCCCGCCTTCGGCGCCGCCAGGCGCGAGTTCAGCAGGATCGCGGAGGCAAAGTACAGGACCGCCATCTCGAAAAAGATGATCCAGACCAGCAGCACGTCCAGGCCGTGGGCGGTCAGTGCCAGGTAAAACCAGTCCGCGGGTAACAGATGTACCGCGGGCCAGCGGGTCAGCGCGACCAGCAGGCCGAACAGGCCGCCCACCGCCAGGAATATCACCGCCGCCACGGCGTTGGCCTTGATAAGTTTTTCGGCGGCGAGATCGATTTTGCGTCCGGTGGTCGGGCAGATGCGAAACTGCGTCATTGTGGTCATGGTGGCTGCCTTAAGGTTTTTGAACCACGTGGATCCGGCCCACCATCATATGGTGACCGATGCCGCAATATTCGTTGCAGACGACCCCAAACTGGCCGGCCTGGTTGGGCTTGACAGTAAGCACCATTTCGTAACCCGGGTGCACCTGCAGGTTGATGTTCACCGGTTGCAGCGAAAATCCATGCAGCCAGTCCATAGAGGAGATGTGCAGCCGGTATTCCTGATCCTTTTCCAGCTCCAGGATTGGCCACCACTGCCACAGTCGCGCCACCAGGTAGACATCGGAGCCCACCGGCGGATGCACCACCGGGTACCCGGCCTCATCGCGCACCGTGTACTGATCGATCATGGCCTGGGCCTTGGCGCCGTAGGCCTCGGGCGTGGTGCGGTAGGCCTCGTTGGAGAGGTTCTGCTGGCCCGCGCCGTGCCAGTAAATCATCATGAAGAACATGATCAGGCCCCAGACAAAGGCCACGACGATCCAGATCAGCTCGGTCTTCTCGACCGGCTCATTCCACCAGATTTTCTGAAGCGGAGGCGAGATGGCCATGACGCCCCCTTACTTGGCGATGGGGATCTGGACGATCTCCATCACTCCCCAGATGACATAGAACACGGTGGGGATGGTGACGCCCAGGAACAGCAGCAGAAACGGGTTGTCCAGTATCTTTTGCATCACCGGTATGCGTTCCGGCGCGTTTTCTGGTTTGTCGGACATGATCTCCTCCTGTTGGCCCCGGCCGCGGCCGACGAACGGGCATATGTATGACAGGGTAGCCTCGCCCCGCCGCACGACGTTTTGACCTGGATCAAACAAGTACCCGCGCCAAACGCCGGAAACCAGCTGTGGTCACCGGGCCACGGATACGTCAGGATCCCCGCCAGGCACGCGCGCTCAAAATAGACCTTGTCCCCATGGTAATCAAGTTGCTGCATGTAACCTGCGCCCTGCTGACGCTGGTATCATTTTGTCTGCGCGGGGTGTGGATGCTGCAGGATTCCCCTTTGTTGGGACACCGGATGACCCGGACCCTGCCCCATATCGTTGACACGATACTGTTGGTGTCTGGCGTGACCCTGGCCATCCGCGGGTATGGGGCGTTCCATCAGGAGGCGTGGCTGATGGCCAAGCTGGCCGCGGTACTCATATATATTGTATGCGGCGTGGTGGCGCTCCGGCCCGGACGCTCACGCCCGGTGCGGGCCACGGCCTTTGCCGCTGCGCTGCTGGTATTCGGCTGGATCGTGTGGGTGGCACACACACGAACTATAGTGTTTCCCTGGGATTGGAAATTCGCGTCATGACCGACAATTTCTTCGAGATGCGACTGGAGTACCGCCATGTCTCCCTGCATGAGCAGGAAGCCAGCGCTGATCCCTTCCAGTTGTTCCAGGCCTGGTTCCAGGCGGCAGCGGATCACGGGATCGAGATACCAAATGCCATGGTGCTGGCAACCGCGGACGCCGCCGGCCGTCCCAGCGCCCGTTACGTCCTGTTGAAAGGCCTGGATGAGACCGGTTTTGTTTTCTTCTCACATGCGGTGAGTGAAAAGGGCGGGCAGCTGCATGCCAACCCGCGCGCGGCGCTGGTGTTCTATTGGGCGCCCATGCACCGGCAGGTGCGGGTGGAAGGAAATGTCAGCGAGGTGAGCGTTGCCGAGGCGGACGCGTACTTTGCATCCCGCCCCTATGCCAGCCAGATCAGCGCCTGGGTCGCACCGCAGAGCAGCACTGTGACCAGTCGTGAATTTCTGGATCAGCGCGCCGCGGAACTTGATCGGCAGTTCGCCGGTGGACCCGTGCCGCGGCCGGATACGTGGATTGGTTACCGCGTGCGCCCGGAGAGGATTGAATTCTGGCAGGGACGGGAGAACCGCCTGCATGATCGGTTGTGTTACGAGCGGACTGGCGGTTCTGCCTGGAGCATGCGCAGGCTCGCGCCTTAAACATGCGGGGACAGGATTAATCCTGTCCCCATCGATTATTTGTCCTGCTGGGGCGCGCGGAATTCAATGCGCTCCACCGCAAACCGGCGCGCTTCCTCCGGGGTCACGGATCCCAGGTCCAGGTTACCCTTGTCCACGACGATAAACGGCTCCATGTAGATTGAGCTGGCGAGGCAGGCCGCGGCGTCGGTGAAGTTGTCAAACTCTGCCTCAATGACGATCTGGTCGCAGTTCTGGTGCACCACCTTGTAGGAACGTTCGCTGTGCAGCATAAACACCCCCGGTTGGCATGCGCCATGATATCACGGCCGGTGCGCTGGCGCTGCTGCGTTGCCGCCCGGATCGCAACCCGGATATAGTGCTCAAGGGAAAATCAGCGACGGTTCGATTCTGTACCGGGGACGGGGTTCAATCATGAATGATGACGAAACTGACACCACCAAAACCACGGCCAAGACCCTCTGGTCGGAGACGATTCTGGAAATTCTCTATGAAACCCTGCGCCGGAATAAACCGGACCAGGAACTCCTGGGCGTGCTGAAGGAAGTACAGCAAAAAGGATTCAAGCGGGACTACATTCTTGAAAAGGTCGCCAGGAAGGTGGATGAACGCTCGGCCACGCGCGTCAGGCATTTGTTGAACAAACAATGAATCGCAACGCACAGTTGTGACTCAGTTTTAAATTGTCATTCCAACCGAAGGGAGGAATCCTTGGTTATCGTAACAACAAGATCCCTCGGCAACTGCTCCAGGCGTTGCTCTCGGTCTCCGCTCCCGGCTCGACCCTACCGGGTACTTCCATGTACCCGTACCTCCCACATCCATGTGGTCGTCCTCGCTGCGCTCGTTCGGGATGACATTTTCCTATCCTTCCTGCAAAGGACAGGTTCGTGACACAGGAACAGCAGCTGGTCCGCGGTCTGGGACTCATGGATTCCACGATGCTGGTAGCCGGGTCCATGATCGGCTCGGGCATCTTCATCGTCTCGGCGGATATTGCGCGCCAGGTTGGCGCGCCGGGATGGCTGCTGGTGGTCTGGATCATTACCGGTCTGCTCACCCTGATGGCGGCGCTGAGTTACGGCGAGCTAGCCGCGATGATGCCGAAGGCCGGTGGCCAGTACGTGTATCTGCGTGAGGCATACTCCCCGCTGTTGGGGTTCCTGTACGGCTGGACCTTGTTCCTCGTCATTCAGACCGGCACCATTGCCGCCGTGGGCGTCGGTTTTGCCCGATACGTCGGCGCGCTGTGGCCGGCGATCTCTGAAACGAACTACCTGATCGCGCCGGTGCACGTGGGCACCGGGTACGCACTTTCACTTTCCACGGCGCAGGCCGTCGGCGTCGGAATGATTCTGTTCCTCACCTGGATGAACACGCGCGGCCTGCAGCTCGGCAAACTGGTGCAGAACGTGTTCACGGTGGCCAAGATTGCCGCGCTGCTGGGCCTGATCGTGCTCGGTCTGTTCATCGGCTGGAACGCGGATGCGGTGGCGGCGAACTTTTCCGACCTGTGGACTCCGCGTGGAACCCTGCAGGAAGTCGGCCCGGGCATCACGGCAATGGCGCCGGCTCTGGGCCTGATGATTGCACTCTGCGTCGCGCAGACCAATTCATTGTTCTCCGCGGATGCGTGGAACAACATCACCTTCACCGCCGGCGAGGTGAAGAATCCGCGGCGCAATCTGCCCTTGTCCCTGGCACTGGGGACCGGGCTGGTGATCGGTCTGTATGTCCTGGCCAATGTGGCCTATCTGGTCACGCTGCCGTTCGCGGCCATTCAACAGGTGCCCGGCGACCGTGTCGCGGCTGCCACGGCCGATGTGATCCTGCCGGGCGCGGGTGGCGTAATCATGGCCGTGGTATTCCTGATTTCCACCTTTGGCTGCAACAATGGCCTGATCCTGTCCGGTGCGCGTGCCTCCTATGCAATGGCGCGTGATCGGCTGTTCTTCCGCGCAGTAGGCACCCTGAATGCGCGCCATGTGCCGGCCTGGGGGCTGATCGTCCAGGGACTGTGGGCGTCGTTCCTGGTGTTGCCGCGCACCATCAAGGATGGTGACGGGGGATCGGTTGCCTATGGGAATCTTTACGGCGACCTGCTCACGTATGTCATTTCGGCGGCGCTCATCTTCTATATTCTCACCATGAACGGGATCTTCGTGCTGCGCCGCAAGCAGCCGGACGCTGAACGCCCGTACCGCGCCTTCGGGTATCCGGTGGTGCCGGTGCTCTACATAATTTGCGCCGGCCTCATACTTGCGGCGCTGCTTGTCTACCAGACCGCGGTAACGTGGCCCGGTTTGATCATCATACTTTCCGGCGTGCCGGTGTACTTTCTGTGGCGCGCGCCGGCGGGCACGGCGCAGCCCGGGACGGAGGCCGGCTGGTCTCGACAATCTGAAGAAGCTGCCAGAGGCGATATGGACTGAAAGACGAAAAAGTGACGGAGCTTGAACATGAATGCAGCAAACCCGGGTTCATACACGCTTGCCGAGTGGCGCAAGGCAGCCGAAAGCGCGCGCCGGCGCCTGGAGACCCGCCTGTTCATTGATGGCGAGTTCACTGACGCCATCGACGGTGGGCGGTTTGAAACGATCAATCCCGCCACCGGCAAAGTACTGGGAAATTTCTCCGCGGCCGGCGAAAAAGATGTGGACCGTGCAGTGGCGGCCGCGAAGCATGCACACAAGTCCCGGGCCTGGTTGGGATTGGCGCCGCGGGAACGCATGGAAATCCTTTATAAATGGGCCGCCTTGATCGAAGAAAGGACGGTTGAACTCGCCGTGCTCGAGTCCATGGACATGGGCAAACCGGTGTCCGATGTCATCGCCATTGACCTGCCATCAGTCACCATGACCATCCGCTTCATGAGCGAGGCCGTGGACAAGATCTCGGGTGCAGTCACGAATACTCCACGCAATGTCATGCATTACTTCATGCGCGAACCCTTCGGCGTGGTCGGGGCGATTTCTCCGTGGAATTACCCGATGCTGATGGCGGCGTGGAAGGTGGCGCCGGCCCTTGCCGCCGGCAATTGCGTGGTGTTGAAACCCGCGGAGCAGGCGCCTTCGACCTGTCTGCGCCTGGCAGAACTCTTTGTTGCGGCGGGCGGCCCGCCCGGTGTTTTCAATGTCGTGAATGGCATCGGCGAAGTGGCGGGCCGCGCGCTGGCCCTGCACCCGGACGTCGCCAAGATCAGCTTCACCGGATCGACAGAAGTCGGGAAGCTCATGCTGCAATATGCCGGTCAGTCCAACATGAAGCATGTGGCGCTGGAATGCGGCGGTAAATCACCGCAGATCTTCATGGGAGATTTGCCGGACATGGAAAAGGCGGTGGCCGCCGCCTACAACGGCATTTATTCCAATATGGGTGAAGTCTGCAACGCCGGCTCGCGTCTGCTGGTACAGGACAACATTCATGACGAGTTCGTCGAACGTTTTGCATCCGAGGGCAAGGATGCATTTCGGGCGGGTGACCCTCTGGATCCGGAAACCAATTTGGGGCCGCTGGTCACGTTCGAAGCACAGAAGCGCGTGTTGCGGCTCATTGATACAGGCAGGAAGGAAGGCGCGACGCTGGTTTTCGGCGGCGATGTCCCGGATCGATTCAAGCACGGCGCCTATGTGAATCCGACGTTGTTCACCGGCGTAAATAACACCATGACCATTGCCCGAGAGGAGATCTTCGGGCCGGTTGCATCGGTGATCCGCTTTTCCACGCTCGATGAGGCGATTGCCATCGCCAACGATACCGATTACGGACTGGCGGCGGGCATCTGGACGCGCGACCTGGACCGTGCCCACCGGTTAATCAGGGAAGTGCAGGCCGGGATCATCTGGGTCAACTGTTTTGACGACGGCGACATGACGCAGCCGTTCGGGGGCTACAAGCAGTCGGGTAATGCCCGGGACAAATGTCTGGATAGCCTGGTCAGCTACACCCAGATCAAGTCCGCCTGGATCAAGCTGCACCCGCCGGCCTCGTAATC
>MGYT01000050.1:32726-53622 GCA_001801865.1 Gammaproteobacteria bacterium RIFCSPLOWO2_02_FULL_61_13 | reverse complement strand
GTCAGGTCTTGCAATCATGCACGTCTGCTCTGAAATGAGTGTTGACCCTCGCAAGTATGCATACGTGCATGATTGCAAGACCTGACCCCGGATACTGCTCTCACGCCTCCGCCTCGCGCGCGAGCAGCGCCCGCTTGCGTTCAATGCCCCACCGGTATCCGGACAACGCGCCATCGCTGCGCACCACACGGTGGCAGGGGATGGCCACGGCAAGCGCATTCGCTGCGCACGCCTGGGCCACCGCGCGCACCGACTTCGGTGCGCCAATCTTTTTGGCAATATCCGCATAGCTGCGGGTTGACCCGGCGGGGATCTTCCGCAGCGCCTGCCACACTCGTTGTTGAAATGCCGTGCCGCGAATGTCCAGCGGCAGGTCAAGCCCAAAAGCGGGCGCTTCCACGAAGCCGACTACTTTGGCGACGAGCCGTTCAAATTCCGGATCAGCGCCCACGAGCACTGCGCGAAAGAAGCGATCCTGGAGGTCGCGCAACAGGGCCTCCGGATCGTCGCCGAGCAGGATGGCGCAGACGCCACGCCGGCTTTGCGCCACGAGGATTGACCCGAGCGAACATTCGCCAATGGCAAACTGGATCTCGGTATTGGCGCCACCGGCGCGATAGCTGGTGGGCGTCATGCCCAACATCTGGTTCGTGGCCTCATAAAACCGGCCGCTGGAATTGAACCCGGCATCGAACACGGCCTGCGTAACCGTGGCGCTTTCCCGAAGGTTGTCGCGCGCGCGCCGGGCGCGATGGGCAGAGGCGTATGCCCTGGGTGTCAATCCGGTAAGGGATTTGAAGACGCGATGGAAATGGTACGGGCTCATTTTCGCCTGGTGCGCGAGTTGACCCAGCCTCGGCATTTCTTCCGCCGTTTCGATGAGACGGCAAATGCGCGCGATCGTGGTTGCATGCTGTTCGGACAGGGACGGTTGATCCGGCTTGCAGCGCCGGCACGGACGGAATCCAGCGCGTTCGGCATCGGCGTGCGTCAAGTGAAATTCCACATTTTCCGGTTGGGCGCGGCGTGAAGGGCAGGAGGGGCGGCAATATACGCCGGTGGTCCTGACCGCATAAAAGAACGTGCCATCGGCGCCGGCGTCCCGCGCCACCACAGCCGCCCAGCGCGGGTCGTTCTCGGTATTCGTGACCGTGGATTTCTTCATCATCGCCATTGCATTCATGGGAGTGCTCCAGCCTGTTTGTCAGTGACGCGACGGATTCTGACAACGGTTGCAACCGGCCGCACTCCGGGTCTTGCGATCAAATTCCCCCGGGGGAAACAGGGGATCTTTCAACTGCCACGGCGCGCCAGCCAGATCCCGGTCAGCACCATCGCGCCGCCGGTAAACTGGACCGGACCCAGAGCCTCGCCGAAGAGTATCCACGCGAATATTACCGCCGTCACGGGCTGGATGAGCAGGCTCAAGGCGGAAGCGGAGGCCGGCAGGTGGGCGAGGGCATAGGCAATCAGTCCCTGTCCCAGGATCTGGGTGACCGGCGCCAGTGCGGCCAACACGCCCCAGCCCTGCATCGATTGGGGCAAAAACGGCTGCAGCACGACGGAAGTAATACTCGTGCTCCACGCCATCAATGGCAACGTTGATGCCTTCGCGTCACGCGCCACCTTGATGGCCAGCAGATATCCCGCGTAAAAAATCCCTGCCAGCACGCCCAGTCCATCCCCCAGCAGGCGCGTGCCACCAGCTGCGAAGTTGGGCCCCACCAGCACGAACATACCAATAATTGCGATGACCATTGCCGCCAGGAAAACACGCGGCACGGTCCAGCGCCACAGCAGCCAGCCGCCCAGCGTGACGAACACCGGTGCAAAGCCGATGGCGTCGCCACCGGCCAGCAGGCATGGGAATGCCGTTGTCGAGACAGGTGTCGATACTTGGCCGGGTGTTTTCAAGGGAACCGGGGCGGAAGAGGGAAGGGAGCCATGATACGGCATCTCCACAGGGGGTCCGGCAAACGGCGGCGGGCCTGGAAATTTGGTCGCAAGAATCGGGACGAAAGGGCAGCGGGTGTTGCGTAGCCTGAATATCAATGTCGCAAGGCGTCAATGCATCCCGAGGAGATGAGCCATGAACATTTCTTTCCAGGTGGTCGCTGTACCCTATGATCGATTCGCGCCGCTATTCGCATTGAGTGATCCGGAATTGGTAGCACAGGGTGCGCGCCGAATGACGGTCCAGGAAAAGCCCGGTTACCCCTGCCGGGCCAGTCTCGCTGACGCGGAGATCGGAGAGACAGTCATCCTGTTGCCATTTGCACATCATGATGTGTCCTCTCCCTACCG
This sequence comes from Gammaproteobacteria bacterium RIFCSPLOWO2_02_FULL_61_13, assembly GCA_001801865.1. Classification (GTDB taxonomy): domain Bacteria; phylum Pseudomonadota; class Gammaproteobacteria; order Eutrophobiales; family Eutrophobiaceae; genus 2-02-FULL-61-13. Next base: position 51,318 of record MGYT01000050.1, on the reverse strand, counting down.
GGCATCCGGTCCAATATTTATCCGCAAGGATGCGGTGACCGCGCGCCCGGCCGTGGACGAAGTGCCGGAGATGCTCCGCCATCGGTTGCTATCCATCCGCGCTTACGATGAGTCCGCAACAATGATTGATGCGGACGTCGTGCCAGGGATCGAACTGGAGGGGGTTATCCGGCGCCTGTTTGCAAACGAACGCGTGCGCTACCTGCACATTCATAACGCCCGGCCGGGGTGCTTCAATTGCCGGGTAGTGCGCGCGTAGTCCGAGGCGCCCGTACCGGTCCGGCACCCCATAAGGAAGCATTATGTTTTTCCACAACAATTGCAATTCCGCGCTACGAACCATGGGCCTATGGTTACGCCTTCCCCATCCCATCAGATAAGACGGCAAATCCAATGAAAACGAAACCCGCCACACTGGTACAGCCTGACCGCGTGCATCGGCGCTGCTATGCGGATGCTGAATTATTTGAACAGGAACTGAGGAACATCTTCGAGAAGACCTGGGTGTACTGCGGGCACGAAACCCAGCTCAGGAAACCCGGGGATTATGCAACCGTGCAGATCGGCCGGCAGCCGATGATCATGGTGCGCGACGAGTCCGGCGCCATCCAGGTGTTGTACAACCGCTGTCCCCACCGGGGCGCACAACTTTGCGTGCGCAGGGACGGCAACACTGGCGAGCAGTTCATGTGCTCCTACCATGGGTGGCGCTTCAACCTGCGGGGCGGGTTGCTGGGTGTGCCGATCGAAGACGGCTACAGCAATACCGGCATGACCATGACTGATCCCGAATTCAGCATGAAGCGTGCGGCGCGGGTGGAAATCTACCGCGGTTTCGTGTTCGCGCGGCTGGTGGAGCAGGGGCCATCGCTGGTGGAGTGGCTCGGGGGGGCGCGCGCGGCATTTGATGATATGTGCGACCGGTCACCGGAGGGTGAGGTGGAGATCATCCCCGTGTGTCACCGCGTCGTGCAACACTCAAACTGGAAGTTGTTCATGGAAAACCAGGTGGACGTGCTGCATGCGGGGGTCACCCACGAGTCCGCGGGGCGGGCGGCAATGGCCGTTGAACAGCAGTTGCAGCAGGCCACCGGAACGGCGCCTTCCGAGTACAAGTTCCTGTCAACGCTGGCGCTGCCGCTGAGCAAGTTCGCAGAATTGCTGGAGTCCAAAAACTTTCCCAACGGGCATGCGCTCATCGCCGCCTACCTGGAACAGCCCAGGGATGCAGATACGCTCGAATACGAACGGGTCATGCGCGAAAGATACGGAAAGAAGAAGGCGGATGAAATCATGGGGCGCAATGCGCACCATGTGGTTTTGTATCCCGGTGTCTCCGTGCAGCCGTTGTTGCTGCAACTGCGGGTCATCCGGCCGTTGACGGTTGATTCGACGCTGTCGGAGATATGGCACTTCCGGCTCAAGGGGGCGTCGGATGCCATGTACCGGAATGCCCTGCAATATTTCAACCTTATAAATTCGCCGGCGACACTGGTCAACGCGGACGATTTGGAGAACTGGAACCGCTGCCAGCGCGGCGTCGTCTCCACGGCCAGTGAATGGATCAGTTTTCACCGTGGCTGCGGCAGTGAGACAGGCGGTCCCGGCGTGACCATCGGGAAGGCCGGATCGGAAGCGCCGCTGCGCAACCAGTACCGCGCGTGGCTTGACTACATGAATCAGGGAGAAGGAATGTGAACGCGGACCGCAGGGCTGGGGCCGTCCAGTTAGAGGCGCTAGCCGACGGGGCCGGCAAGATGGTGCGCAGTTCGGTTGACGCGGAGACGCGCATGAACGTGGAGGAATTCCTGTTTCACCAGGCGGACCTTCTGGATACGAAGCGCTGGTCGGAGTACGTGGGGTTATTTTCCGGGAATGGCATCTACTGGATGCCGGCGCGCGCGGAGCAAACCACGTGGCAGGGGGTGCCGTCGATCTTTGCCGAGGATATCAACCTGATGAATATCAGGGTGAAACGCATCGGCCACCCGCGGGCATGGTCACAGCAGATGGAATGGGCCACCAGTCATGTTGTTGCAAACGTGCGCGTGGGCGCGCCTGACCCTGCTAGTGGCATCCTGACCGCGTGTTCCAATTTTCACATGACTGAACTGCGCGGTGACTATCAGCGTTATTTCGCCGGCCGGTATGCGCACCAGTTGCGGCGCAGGGGTGACGCGTTCGAGATAATGCTGCAGAGGGTCGATCTGTTGAGCGCGCAGATCCCGTTCGACTACGTCATCCAGGCCTGGGTGTGAGGTGTTGTTCCGCTGCCGTGCAGGCTCCATTGTCGATGGCGCATAATTCATGATGTAGATTTCAGCCGGGGGAAATCAAATGCCAAAAGCCAAATCCAAGTCGCCGAAAAAGATCCTCGGCGGACATGAGAGCGTACGTGTCTGCATCGCTCAGATCTCACCAGCCTACATGGAACTGGATACCTCCGTGGACCGGGCGTGTGCGGCCATTGCCGAGGCTGCCGCGAATCGTGCGCAGCTGATCGTGTTCCCGGAGGTCTGGCTGGCTGGCTATCCCTACTGGACCGAGGGATGGGACAGCGACATCCAGCTCTGGGCCGACGTGCGCCGGCGTTTTTTTGATGCTGCGTTGCTCGTGCCCAGCGAACAGACGGAGCGGATCGGCGAGGCGCTGCGGCGCGCCAACATGTATTGCGTGCTGGGTTGCAATGAGATGGACCCGCGCCCCGGCGTCAACACCATTTACAACTCGTTGCTGTACTTTTCCCGCGACGGTTCGCTGATGGGACGCCATCGCAAATTGATGCCCACCTTCGTGGAAAGAATGTTCTGGGGTGCGGGCGACGCCAGTGATCTCGTGGTCTACGACACGGATATCGGCCGCATCGGCGGGCTGATCTGTGGAGAGAACGCAATGACCCCGCTGCGTGCCGCGATGATCGGCATGGGTGAGGACATCCACATAGCCGCCTATCCCGGGGCCTTCGCCATCCATACCGGGCCGCGCCTGCAGGAGTGGAATAATTCCGGGGATTTCTGGGGGCACTTCGTCACGCGCGCCCACGCATTCGAGGCGGGCTGTCATGTTTTGTGCGCCTGCGGCTACCTGGATCCAAAGGATGTGTCCGCGGATTTCCCGTACCGGGATCGGATGCATATCGACTGGTCCCGTGGCGGCAGTCAGGTGGTCGGTCCGGTGGGTGTGCCGCTGGTGGCGCCGGTGGAGTGCAGCCGCATGGTGTACGCAGATTGCGCGGCCGTCCATGTCAAGGTGTTCAAGGCCATCTGCGATTCCCTTGGCCATTACTCCAGGCCGGACGCCGTCCAAGTCATGCTGCGCCGGAAGGGCGGATGGTCACCGGTCCAGGCGCCGTATGTGTCCGGGCCGGAGCTTAAGGATGATGACCTGAAGCGTGCCGCGGACGAACAGGAAGTGGACGCAGATCTGGTGCGGGAGGCGGCAGAGCGCCTGCAATCCGGCGGTTAGTGCCCCGGGCCTTGCGGGCCGCACTCAACGTTTTCTTTTTCCCTCCATTACCTTGCCGCGTTTGTGGCGTGCGGGCACGTCAATCCAGCCAACCTCGCGCGCCAGGTCCGCGGTGGCACTGTGCAGCTGCTTGATCAGGGCGGCGGCCGCGGGTGACAGCACTTCCTTCTGGCGATACAGGATGTACAGGTCTCTCTTCCAGGTGTTGCCCCCGGAAATCTGGACTGGCACCAGCGTACCCTCCCGTTCCTCGTTGATGATGAAGTCCCTGGGGAGAAAACTCAGATATTCCCCGCTGCTCAGCAGGTTTCTGATTACCGATGCGGACGCTGATTCGACATGGTTGATTGGTAGCTCTAGGTCCAGGCGCTTCAAGATATCCTCGAAACTCAGGCGCAGCAGGTCCCCCTTGGGCGCCAGCAGCCACGCGCATGCCAGCGCGTCCTTCCAGCCAATGGTCGCCGACTTGAGCAAGGGATGGGACCTGCCTGCCACCACCACCATCATCCCGTACATGAGTGGCTCGCCGGCCAACTCGTAGTCCTTCCTCGTCTTCCATTCCGGCAGGATGCCGATGTCGGCTTCACCATCGCACACCGCCGCGATGACGTTGTCGCTCGTGCCTTCGATGACCGTGATGCGCAGGTTTGGACGGATGCGGTGCAGCCGCTTCACCGCTTCCGGGACGATACTGGCGCTGGGTCCGGGCGACGCCGCGATGACCAGGTTGCCACGCTCCAGGCCGCGCAGGGCGTCGATGTCCTCGATCACGCCACGCGCCTCCAGGGAAATAGTGCGCGCGCGGGACCCTAAGGCGTCGGCAAACTGCGTCGGCACGACGCCGCGCGCGGTGCGATCAAACAGCTTCACACCGAAGGTTTCCTCAAGCCGCCGGATGCTCTGGCTCAGCGCCGGTTGCGTCATGCCCAGGTGCTTTGCGGCCCTGCCCATGGAGCGGTTGTCATAGACCGCAAGAAAGTGTCTCAGTTGATTGATTTCCATGGGCAGTTACAGGTATGGAAAGGCGACCTCCGGGACCGGCGCAGGACAGGTGGCATGTCAGGGCGCCTGTCACCTTGCAGTATGGAGTATACCGAATAGGTATGGTGAGCCCGGAAGGGTGAGCGGCAACGCCGCGAGCGCCCGTCATGGATGACGGGCCGGCCGGAGCACCAGAGTGGGTTTCCACTCGATGGTTCAGAGAGATGGTGGGCCCGGAAGGACTCGAACCTTCGACCAAGGGATTCACTGGCCCCGGCGTTTCTGCCGGGAGTGGACTATCTCATCATCCTTGCATTGCCAAGGATGCGGGACGCTCTTGCCTGTTATTAAGGGCGCTCTAGCCCCCAGGTAGTCTCTGCGCCTTCCGGCGGTGTACCGCCGGCTTGGTTCAGGATTGCCTTCAGCTTATGCTGGAAGGGTTCCCTGAGTTCATCCCGTTCATTTTGTGCCTTACGACACAAACGCACCATTGACTGATGAGTCCCCTGCTCTAACCAACTGAGCTACAGGCCCGTATTAAAATTGCTAAGAAGTTGCTGATTAAGTCTCCAATACGCCGTGCCGGTGGAAACCGGTATCCAGTATTTTAATACTGGGCCCCGGCCTGCGCCGGGGCGCCGGCGCTGGAATGACAATCTCGCGCGAAAATCGACTTAATCAGGCCTTCCTTAATTTGGTGCCGTGATTAGAACCGGGGTCGGCGCGCATGCTCCGACCCCGATTTAGCATTAATCCAGGAACGTCCGCAACTGCTCCGAACGGGTCGGGTGGCGCAGCTTGCGCAGCGCCTTTGCCTCTATCTGGCGGATGCGCTCGCGCGTCACATCGAACTGTTTGCCGACCTCTTCCAGCGTGTGATCGGTATTCATGTCGATGCCGAAACGCATGCGTAGCACCTTCGCTTCCCGTTGCGTCAGCGCACCAAGGGCGTCGCGCGTGGCGCGCTTCAGGCCCTCGAAGCTGGCGGATTCCACCGGCGCCTGGGTGTTGGCATCCTCGATGAAATCCCCCAGGTGCGAATCGTCGTCGTCGCCCACCGGCGTCTCCATGGAGATGGGTTCCTTGGCGATCTTCAGCACCTTGCGCACCTTCTCTTCCGGCATCTCCATCTTCTCGGAGAGTTCCTCCGGCGTCGGCTCGCGGCCCTTCTCCTGCATGATCTGGCGCGAGATGCGGTTCAACTTGTTGATGGTCTCGATCATGTGCACCGGGATGCGGATGGTGCGCGCCTGGTCGGCAATGGAACGCGTGATTGCCTGGCGGATCCACCACGTGGCATAGGTGGAGAACTTGTAGCCGCGCCGGTATTCGAACTTGTCCACCGCCTTCATCAGGCCGATGTTGCCCTCCTGGATCAGATCCAGGAACAGCAGGCCGCGATTGGTGTACTTCTTGGCGATGGAGATCACGAGGCGCAGGTTGGCCTCCACCATTTCTTTCTTCGCGCGCCGGGCCTTGGCCTCGCCGATGGAGACGCGGCGGTTGATGTCCTTGACCTCAGCCACCTTCAGCAGATGTTGATCGAAGATCGTGGCCAGCTTGCCCTGGACACGCAACACGTCATCGCGAATGGCCGCAATGCTCTTTGCATAGGGCTTGCGTGTGCGGGCCAGACTCCTTATCCAGTTCAGATTTGACTCGTTGCCGGGGAAACTGGCAATGAAATCCTTGCGCGGCATCTTGCCTTCCTTCACGCACAGGCGCATCACCTCGCGCTCCGTCTCGCGGATCATTTCAATCAGACCGCGTACCCCGCCGGTCAGGTCGTCGATGAATTTCGGTGTGAAGCGCAATTCCATGAATAGCGTGGTCAGGGCGGTCTGCAATTTAACCGTGCTCTTGTGATCGCGGCCATTGCGCTTGATGGCGCGCACCAGTTTCTTATACGCACCCGCCGTCTTTTTCAAATGGGTGCGCACCAGTTCCGGGTCAATGGACGGCTCGGGGCCATCATCGTCGTCGCTGTCGCCGTCCTTCCCGTCCTTCTCGTCCTCCTCGTCGTCATCGTCGTCGATGGCGGCCGGCACTGCTTCGGGCAACGGCACGCCGGAATCCGGGTACTCGGCCTGGTCACTGAAGCCGATGATGATCTCGCCGAGTTTCATCTGCTCGGCTTCCACCTGAATGAAGGAATTCAGCAACGACTCGATGGTGCCCGGGTAGCAGGACAGCGCCGTCAGCATCTGGTTGATGCCTTCCTCAATGCGCTTGGCAATCTTGATTTCGCCCTCGCGGGTCAACAGGTCCACGGTGCCCATCTCGCGCATGTACATGCGCACCGGATCCGTGGTCCGGCCAAACTCACTTTCCACCGGTACCAGCGTTCCGGTGGCGGCCGCGGCATCCTCCTCGACGGGTTCGGCCACAACCGGCGGGATCAGCATGTCGAAGGTCGGGGCCGTTTCGTGCACCTCGATCCCCATCTCCGTGATCATATTGATGATGTCCTCGATCTGCTCCGGGTCGACAATCTCGTCCGGCAGGTGCTCGTTGACCTCGTGATAGGTCAAAAAGCCCTGTTCCTTGCCCTTCGCGATGAGGAGGCGGAGTTGTGACTCCTCTTCCTCTTCCGGTTCCAGGTGGTCGTCAATTCGCTCGATGGCCATGGCTTCAGATTCCCGATGCAATATCGCTGCGTTGGTGTGGGTAAGTGTTTGAAATTACGAGAGAAAGGATTAGATTGTAAACGACCAGTATAGCACATTCACAGGCTTCGTTCCATGAAATCGAGGCCTATCTATCCGACTCCCCCACGGGGCGTGGGTTCCGCAGCCCCGCGCGCTGGTCAGCGGACAGATCCTCAAGCCGTTTGCCCTGCAGCCAATCCTGGCGCTCTTTTCGGGATCTTTGTGCCTGCAGGCGCTCCATGGCGCCCATGAATTCACGCTCCAGGTCCAGTGCGTCCATATCCGAGTCATCCTGGGTGCCGGACAGTTCCCGCAACCGGGCCTCAAAGGCCGATCCGCGCCAGTTTTCCAGGATGGCGGCACAGGTGATATGGGGACGGGAATGGATGAAATCCAGCAGGTCCGCAAGAAAGACCTCTCCTGGCGGGCCGGTCCTCAGGGGCTTGGTGTCCTCGACCAGCTGCCCCAGCGACGGGCGCCGCAGCAACAGGCGGATGATTTGCGGCAGCATCGGCATTGTTTCGCCCCGAGCCGGCATATGCCGGGGTCGCGGTCGGAGTTTCTGGGTGCCGCGGGCCGCCGGCCGCTGGATCAGGGGATCGATCTGTTCCGGCTCGGTGCGGGCGAGCCGCGCCAGGTCCTGGATAAGCAATTGACGCAGCGCCCCCGTGGGCAGTGCGCCCAGGTGCGGCATGGCCCGGTCTATCAATTGCGCCCGACCCTCGCGGGTATTCAGGTCTGTCCCTTCCTTTAGCGTGTTAAGCAGATGATCGGACAAGGGCACGTAACGCTGTTCGTCCTCGAAGGTCTCCGGCCCATGGCGCCGCACATAGGTATCCGGATCCTCTTCCTCTGGCAGAAACAGGAAGTACACCTGGCGTCCGTCACGCAATAGCGGCAATGCCGTCTCCAGTGCGCGCCAGCCGGCCCGGCGACCAGCCTCATCCCCATCGAAGCAGAAGATCACGCGCGCGGTCATGCGAAACAGCCTTTCCATGTGGTCGCGGGTGGCCGCGGTGCCCAAGGTGGCCACCACGCCGCTTATCCCAAACTGCGCCAGCGCCAGGGCATCCATGTAACCCTCCACCACGAACAGTCGCGCCGGGCTGGTGCCGCGCAGCTGGTGCAGGCCGTAGAGTTCCTTGCCCTTGTGGAAGATCGGTGTTTCCGGGGAATTCAGATATTTGGGCGTGCTGTCGTCCATGACCCGGCCGCCAAAGCCCACGGCGCGGCCACGGTGATCCCGAATGGGATACATGATGCGATCACGGAAACGGTCGTAATAACCGCCGCTGTCGCGTTGAATCAGCATGCCGGCTTTCGCCAGCCGCTGTTGCGCCGCGTCGGAACCCCCCATTGCCGAGATCAGGTTGTCCCAACCCGGCGGTGCGTAACCCAGTTCAAATTTCGCCGCCGCGTCGCCGGTAATACCGCGCGACTTGAGATACTCCACCGCCCGCGCGGCCTGCGGATGTTCCTTCAATTGGCACCGGTAATAATCGATGACCAACTCCAGCAATTCATGATATTCGCTGAGGTTGGTCTCACTGCGCACCGTCCCCCCGCCTTCCCGCGGCACGTCCATGCCTGCGCGCGCGGCCAGGCTTTCCACTGCCTCCACGAACCCCATGTTGTTGTAATCCATGAGAAACGAGATGGCGGTGCCGTTCGCGCCGCAACCGAAGCAATGGTAGAACTGCTTGTCCTGGCTGACCGAAAAGGATGGGGATTTCTCATCGTGAAACGGACACAACGCCTGCCAGTTTTTTCCGGATTTGCGCAACGGCACATGGGTGTCAATGACATCCACGATATCGGTACGCGCGAGCAGGTCTTCGATGAAACTCTGGGGGATGCGGCCGGACATGGGCAAAGTATAGCGATACGGCGCTGCCTGGGCTGGCAGCGGGATCAGAAAATTTGTAGGTGGTAGTTTGAAGTCGGAGAGGAAAGGAGCATCGGCGCCCAACGGTTTTCCCCACCTACCAACTACCAACTGCAGTGTTTCAGGGCAGCAACCCCTTCACCATTCCCCCGACCTTGCCCATGTCGAAGCGACCCTGGACCTTGGGTTTGAGAATACCCATCACCTTGCCCATGTCCTTGGCCGATGCGGCGCCGGTTTCGGTGATGGCGGCCTTGATAAGGTCCACGACTTCCGCCTCGGACAATGGTTGCGGCAGGTAGCTGATGACGACGCTGAGTTCGGATTGTTCCTTCTTCACCAGGTCGTGGCGTCCGGCGCTTTCAAACTGGGCGATGGAGTCCCGGTGTTGCCTGGCCATCTTGTCCAGCACGGCCAGCACATGGGTGTCGTCCAGCTGGATGCGCTCGTCCACTTCCCGCTGCTTGATGCCGGCGGAGATCAGGCGCAGCGTCCCCAGGCGCTCCTTGTCCTGGGCGCGCATGGCCGCTTTCACATCATCAAGGATGCGGGTCTTGAGACCGGACACGGGCGGAAACTGCGGGCAGGGGTACGACTTCGGATCAGCGCGGGCGGGGACCGGACTTGCTCACGCGGCGCTGGTTCCGTTTGATGGCCGCCGCAGCCTTGCGTTTTCTGACCTGCGTCGGCTTTTCGTAGAATTCCCGGCGGTGAACCTCGGCCAGGGTTCCGGCCTTCTCGCAGGCGCGCTTGAAGCGGCGCAGGGCGACGTCAAAAGGTTCATTCTCACGGACTTTTACATTGGGCATATGTCACACTTTCCTGGCACGTTACTGGGTGGTTCTTTACAAAAGAGGCGCGAATTTTAGTGGGAAATGAACCAATTGCAAGGAATCCCGGCGCCGCAGGCCGGACCGGGTGGCGCGGATGCGAGTCCTAGGGCTGGAAACCTCCTGCGATGAAACCGGGGTCGCCGTCTACGACAGTGAGTCCGGGCTGTTGGGGCACGCCCTTTACAGCCAGGTTGCCATGCATCGGGAATTTGGCGGCGTGGTACCGGAGTTGGCTTCCCGGGACCATGTCCGGAGGTTGCTGCCGCTGATCCGCGACGTCCTGGCGCAGAGCCGGTCCCAACCGGCAGACTTGAACGGCATTGCCTACACAGCCGGCCCGGGACTCATCGGTGCGTTGTTGGTGGGGGTGGCCACCGGCCGCGCGCTGGGTTTCGCCTGGGGAATCCCTGCCGTACCGGTACACCATATGGAGGCGCACCTGCTGGCCCCGCTGCTGGAGGGGGATCCACCGCCGTTTCCATTCCTGGCATTGCTCGTGTCCGGCGGGCATACGCAGCTGGTCCGGGTCGCCGGGGTGGGTGAGTACGAACTTCTGGGCGAGAGCCTGGATGATGCGGTCGGGGAGGCCTTCGACAAGACCGCAAACCTGCTTGGGCTGGGTTACCCGGGCGGCGCGGCGCTGTCTATTCTGGCGGCGGGGGGCCGTCCCGGGCGATTTCAGTTTCCCCGCCCCATGACCGATCGTCCCGGGCTGGATTTCAGTTTCAGCGGCTTGAAGACGTTTGCGCTCAATACCATTCGCGAGCACGGTGCCGACGCCCAGGCACGCGCGGACATTGCCCATGCTTTTGTGGAGGCGGTGGTCGAGACCCTGGCCATCAAGTGCCGGCGGGCGATGCAGGAAACGGGGCTGAACCGGCTGGTGGCGGCGGGGGGCGTCAGCGCGAACCCGCAGTTGCGTCAGCGATTGCAGCGGCTGACAAAGGATATGGGTGGCCGCGTGTACTTTCCCAGGGCGGAGTTTTGCACGGACAACGGCGCAATGATCGCGCTGGCGGGCTGCCTGCATCTGCAGGCCGGGCAAAGCGCACCGCTGGCTTTCAGCGCGTATCCGCGCTGGGCGTTGGCCGGAAGGCCGGCTGGCTGAATGCGGTGCTGGATTGACTGCGTGGAAGACACGTGGCCGGATCGCGTGTCTTTTGGCTGTATTGAACGGTTTGTAGTTCACGCTGCGACCGGATCAGCCCGTCGGCGCTTTGGATCCAAACTGGATCTTCTCTTCCTCGCCGCGGATCAGGTTGCGAATATTGGATCGGTGCCGCCACATCAGCGCAGCCGCGAGAGCAGCGAGCGCGACGACGTAGGTCAGTTCCGGCAGCAACAGCCATGCATAGACCGGCGTCAGCACCGCCGCAATCAATGCCGACAGCGAGGAATAACGGAACAGCGCCGCAGTCAGCAGCCAGGTGCCCACGAACGCTGCACCCAGGGCCCAGTGAATGCCCAGTAAAACACCCACCAGCGTGGCCACGCCCTTGCCGCCGCGAAAGGCGAAGAACACCGGGTAGATGTGCCCGGCGAACGCGGCCACGCCGGTCGCAGCCACCACCCAGTCGGGGACCTGCAGTTCCCGCGCCACGAACACCGGGAGCAACCCCTTGAGGATGTCACCGGCCAGCGTCAGCACTGCGGCCGCCTTGCCATGCAGGCGCAGTACGTTGGTGGCGCCGGGATTGCCCGAGCCGCCGACGCGGGGGTCCGGCATACCCATGGCACGGCAGACCACCACAGCGCAGGCCACGGAGCCCAGCAGGTACGCGCCCGCAATCAACAGGATGTTGGTCAACATGCGACTATTGGAAGGGTGCAGCCGCATTTGGTCAAGGGTGGAGCGCTGCACTTGCAACGAGCCTTTGGCTACACTGGCAGGCAGCATGGATATCATCTATTTACATGATCTGCGCATTGAGACCGTCATCGGAGTCAACGACTGGGAGCGACGCATCAAGCAGACCGTGGTCCTGGACGTGGAAATGGGCACGGATACCCGCCGTGCCGCCGCCGCGGACCGCATCGACGACACGGTGGATTACAAGGCCGTGGCCAAACGGCTGGTCGCCTTTGTCGCTGGCAGCAATTTCTTTTTGGTGGAGACGCTGGCGGAGCGCGTCGCCGACATTCTGAACAATGAGTTCAAGGTCCCGTGGTGCCGGGTGCGGCTGAACAAGCAGGGAGCAGTGCGGTACGTGCGCGATGTGGGCGTCATCATCGAGCGGGGCACTCGATCATAAGTATGGCGCGGATCTTTGTCGGCGTCGGCAGCAACATTGATCGCGAGCGCAACATCCAGGTCGGACTCAGCGCATTGTCCGGCGCATTTGGCGAATTGACTGTATCCACCATTTACGAAAGTGAGGCAATCGGCTTTGCCGGCGACAACTTCTTCAATCTGGTCGTTGGTTTTGACAGTGCGCAAACCCCCGGGCAGGTCGCGGCGGTACTGAGCGCGATTGAATATCGATTCGGCCGGGATCGGGGCGGCGGACGCTTCGCGCCGCGCACACTGGATTTGGATTTGCTGCTTTACAATGACCTGGTGCGCCAGGATAAGGAGATTAGTGTGCCGCGGGAGGATGTGACGAAATATGCCTTTGTGCTCCGGCCCCTGGCCGAGATCGCGGGCGACCTGCGTCATCCGGTCAGCGGCGAGCGCTTTGCTGAAATGTGGGCGCGGTTCGACCAATCCACTCAGGCGCTGTGGCCCGTGCCCCCGGAGTCTCAACAGAGGTAATTCCATGAACAAGTTGCTTGGTTTGCTGGTGCTGGCAATGCTGACTGGTTGCAATGGCGCCGGGGTGAAATCCCGGGTCAAGTCCCTGGATGAGGCAATCAATGCCTATGCCCAGGCGCTGCGCTGGGGTCGCTACGACGACGCGCAGGTGTTTCACATGAGCCGTGACGGCAAGCGCATTGCGCTCGACGAACACACCATGGCGGACATCCGGGTGACCGGCTATTCGGTGCGCGAGACGGTGCTGGACGAGGAGGGGACCACCGCCGACGTGCAGGCGGAATTCAAGTATTTCGTCACCAACCGTGGTGCGCTGCAGACCAGGGTGTTGCCACAAACCTGGTGGTATGACGAGGAGTCCAAACGCTGGCTGCTGGATTCCGGTCTGCCGGATTTCAAGGGGATGGCGGCGCCCAAGGGAGTAACGGAACCGAAGCAGGATCCCCGCATTCGGGAGATCCCGCGCGAATGATGATGTCGGCCGGCTGAAGCGACCCACAGGATGTGGGAAATGCCGCGAGAGGACAGGATGTCCGGAGCGGCCGGCCCTACAAATGATGTAGGGCGGGCTTCAGCCCGCCGCGATGTCAGGAATACAGGGTCCGCCCGCCATCCACGGCCAGGATCTGCCCGGTCACATACGGAGCATCGCACACCAGGAACCGTACCGCCGCGGCCACATCCTCCGGCGTCCCCGCCCGCTTCAACATCGTGTGCGACTCGATCCGCTGCCGCAGGTCCGCGTCCATCTGTTCCGGCCACATGGCCGCCCCTGGCGCTATGCCGTTGACGCGCACCTCCGGCGCCAGTTCCTTGGCCAAAGCCTTGGTGAGCATATCGAGCGCCGCCTTGCTGATGCTGTAAATGGCGTGATCGCGCAGCGGACGCTGGGCGTGTATGTCGGTGAGATTGACAATGCAGCCCTGCCGCCGGCGCAGCAGTGGCGCCGCCGCCTGGGCCAGGAAGAACGGCGCGCGCAGATTTGTGTCCAGTAATTCGTCCCACTGCGCCGCGGTCGCCTCCGCCAACGGCGTCGGATAAAACGTCGAGGCGTTGTTTATCAGCACATCCAGCGCGTGACACTGCTCGACCAGTTTTTCCGGACCAGAGGCGGGTCGCAAATCCTGGTTCAGAACCCGGGCGCTGCCGGCGCGCGCCCGGTTCAGGTTCGCAGCCAGGGCCTCGGCCTCCGCCACGGACCGGTGACAGTGAATAATGACGTCCATGCCGGCCGCATGCAGGGCGTGAGTAATGGCGGCGCCAATACGCCGCGCGCCGCCGGTGATCAAAGCTGTCTTGGCCTGCATGGCTTGCGTATCATCCTGACCCGTGGAATTTCCAGATGGTAATGGATCGCACAGTGATCATGCATCCGGGCGGTGATCTCCCTCAACCGGACGCCGTCGCACTGGCCCATTCGCGTCGGGTACATGATGCATTGCGGCAGGAAATTGCCATGCAGGGCGGAACCATTGGCTTTGATCGCTATATGGACATCGCCCTGTATGCGCCGGGGCTGGGTTATTACAGCGCCGGCGCGCACAAGTTGGGATGCGGCGGCGACTTCATCACCGCGCCGGAGATGGCGCCGATCTTTTCCCGCTGTGTGTCCGCTCAGTGCGCGCAGGTACTGCAGCACCTGGGAGGCGGCTCGATCCTGGAACTCGGCGCCGGCAGCGGGGCCATGGCCTGCGATGTGCTTGCGGATCTGGCGCAACGTCAGGCATTGCCGCAGTCGTACCTTATCCTTGAAATCAGCGCTGACTTGCGCGCGCGGCAGCAGGCACGGGTGCGGACGCAACTGCCCCATCTGGCACCGCGCGTCCAATGGCTGGAGACATTGCCGGTCACGCCGATTCGAGGCGTGATCCTGGCAAATGAAGTGCTGGATGCGCTTCCGGTGGCGCGCTTTCGCCGGCGTAAAGGCGTGCCCGCGGAACTGGCAGTGGAGGAGAAAGGCGGTGAATTCATCTGGACGGAACGCGATCCGCGTCCGGATTTTGACCCCGCTGTCGCAGCGTTGCTCGGCGCCTGTGCCGATGGCTACACGTCGGAGTGGAATCCGCGCCTGCTGCCGTGGATCGGGGCCGTGGCCGCTGCGCTGCATTCCGGACTGCTCCTGTTCACCGATTACGGCCATCCGCGGCGGGAGTTTTATCATCCGCAACGCGTGGACGGCACACTGCGCTGTCATTACCGGCACCGCGCCCACGGGGATCCATTCCTCTGGCCCGGGTTGCAGGACATCACCGCGGCGGCGGACTTTACCGCGGTGGCCGACGCAGCATCGCACAGCGGACTTGAATTGCACGGCTTCACCACGCAGGCGCATTTTCTGATCGGTTGCGGTCTGGCGCAGATGGCCGCCGATTTGGGCGCAGCGGATACACGAGAGCGAACCGCAATGTCACGTCAGGTGCAGGTGCTGACGCTGCCGGCGGAGATGGGCGAAATAATCAAGGCCATGGCGCTGACCCGGAATCTGGCATCGCCGCTGATGGGATTCAGCGGACCCGATCATCGACGCAGGCTTTAGATTCTGAGATTCTGGGGTCAGGTCTTGCAATCAAGCAGGGCTTGCATGTAGATAGTGGGATTAGGACTTGCCTTCAGCGGGGCCCGCTTGATTGCAAGACCTGACCCCATCTGCTTCGGGAGCCTTTGCTTGGACGTTCTTCATTTCATAATTCTTGGCATTGTGCAGGGGCTCACCGAGTTCCTGCCCATTTCCAGTTCCGCGCATCTGATACTGATGCCGCATCTGTTCGGTTGGGAGGATCAGGGCCTCAACCACGATGTGGCGGCCCATGTAGGCACGCTCGTGGCGGTCTGCTGGTTCCTGCGCCGCGATGTGCAAGGCATCGCCACCGGCCTCCTGCAAAAAAACACCGAGTCGGCCAGGCACAGTTGGCGCATGGTGGGATTTCTCGCGGTCGGCACACTGCCGGTGATTTTCTCGGGACTGCTGCTGCGCGACACCGTGGCGACGACATTCCGCGCGCCGCTGTTGATTGCCGGTACGACATTGTTCTACGCCACGCTGTTGTGGTGGGCGGACCGGTCTGGCCGGCGCGCGCGCGGCCAGTCAGCGCTGACCTGGCGCGATGTAGTCATCATCGGCATGGCGCAGAGCCTCGCCATCGTGCCGGGTACTTCGCGATCCGGCATCACCATGACTGCGGCGCTGTTCCTGGGGTTGGAGCGCCGCGCGGCGGTGCACTTCTCCTTTTTGTTGTCTATCCCTGCGATCTTGCTGGCGGCGGCCTGGGAAACCCTGCACATGCTGCTGGGCGCAGTGGCCATGCCCTGGGGCAGCATGGGCGTCGTCGCGCTGTCCGCGACGATCACTGCCTACATCGCCATACATTATTTTGTGAAGTTTATAGATCGGACCGGGATGGGGCCGTATGTGATCTATCGGTTGGTGCTGGGGGTGGGGTTGGTTCTCTACTTTCTGTGAGCGGAAGTTACAAGTCACAAGTTTAAGAATGGACAGGTCTGGTTTTACTTATAACTTGTGACTTGTAACTTATGACTCTTCCAACGCATCCCTGATCTCCTCCACCCGCCTCTTTCTGATCGCCACCTTTGCCGCCTCGCCACCCAGTCGTGGCAGGTCAAGGTCACTGAAATCCGCCTCGCGGGCGGCTTCCAACGCGATACGCCATAGCTCCGCCTGCGGGTAATCGCGCCTTTCAAATCCGGTGCGTCCGCGCGCATCGGCCTCGCAAGCCAGCAGGAATTGTTCAAAACGATCCGGCCGGCGGAGGCCGTCAACGGCCTCCAGCTTGCGCAGAACCGTATCCGGGCGCAGCTCCGCAATGCGATGGCAATCCAGATGATAGCGCGCGACGATGATGGCGAGTTCGCGAAAGCGATTGGGCGCCCGGAACCGATCACAGAGTTGGTTGATCACTTGTACTCCGCGCTCCTCATGTCCTCCGTGGCTCGGCCATTCCGCAGCGGGTGTCAGCGCCTTGCCCAGGTCATGCACCAGCGCGGCAAAGCGTGTGGCGGCGTCATCTGTCAGCGCTGCGGCCTGCTCCAGCACCATCATGGTGTGAACGCCGGTATCGATCTCCGGGTGGTGACGCTCCGGCTGCGGCACGCCGTACAAGGCCTCGATCTCGGGAAACACCTGCTTGAGCGCGCCGCAGTCTCTCAGTGTGGTGAAGAATCGCACCGGGCGTGATTCCCCGAGCGCGCGTTCCGTTTCCACCCACACACGTTCCGGCACCAGGTCATTCAATTCCCCGGCGCCGGCGATCTCTCTCATCATTGCCAGTGATTCCGCGGCAATGGCGAAATCGAAGCGCGCGGCGAAGCGCGCCACGCGCAGCACACGCAACGGGTCCTCAACGAATGCCGGGGATACATGACGCAGGATCTTCTGTTCAATGTCCGCGCGTCCGTTGAACGGGTCGATGAGATTGCCATGCTCATCCTCGGCCATGGCATTGATGGTCAGATCACGCCGGCGCAGGTCATCTTCCAGCGGCACGTCCGGCGCGCTGTAGACCGTGAAGCCTTTGTAGCCGCGGCCGCTCTTGCGCTCCGTGCGGGCCAGCGCGTATTCCTCGTTTGTTTCGGGGTGCAGGAACACCGGGAAGTCACTACCCACCGGCCTGAAACCGTGCGCGGTCATCTCCTCCGGCGTCGCGCCGACGACGACCCAGTCCGTGTCCTGCACCTGCCGACCCAACAGCCGGTCCCGCACGGCGCCGCCAACTCGATAGACTTTCATGCAGGTATTCTAAGCGACATGGTAAACGGGTCGGAGCTTAAGCTCCGACCCCTTGTCCAGGAGTGGGGAAGTTACTGCCCGGTGTGGCTCCGATAACGGTAGTAACGCGCCCGCGTTCCGGTGTGGGAGAGATACGAAGGAACCACTGCTTCCAGCGCCGTGGGGCGAATACCCAACGCGTCGAAATCGTTACCGGTGCAAATGCTGTCCACTTTGGTGGAAAGGTAATTGTCCGTTGAAAATGGCTTGCCGATGAAGGCGCCGAACGGCCAGAAATCCAGTAATGCCGCCTGAATTCGTGACAGCAGGTCGGGCAATGGCACGATGATGCGCCGTAGTCCCGTGCAGCCGGCGGTGTAGCGCACCAGTTGCTCCAGCGTGTATACGGACGGGCCGCACAGTTGCAGGCGTTTGCCGAAGTAATCCGGATCCCGCAGCGTGCGCGCCATGGCCTCGGCCACGTCCTCGACGAATACCGGCGCGAAGCGGGCATTCGCGCAGGCCAGCGGAAACACGGGCGCGAAGCGCAGCAGGCCGGCGAAGCGATTGAAGAAGGAATCCCCGGCGCCGAAGATCACCGACGGCCGGTAACTGGTCACCAGCAGGTCCGTGGCGCCGTGCAGCAAATCCTCGGCCTCGCCCTTGGTGCGCAGGTAGTGACTCGGGCCCGCGGCATCTGCGCCCAGCGCGCTCATCTGCATTACCCGCCGGATGGCTTTCTCGCGGCAGGCGGTGATGAGATTGCGAACCAGCTCAACATGCGCGGCGCGAAAACCGGCACCGTTGCGCCCGCGTTCATTCAGGATGCCGACGAGATTGATTACCGCATCGCAGCCGGACAGGTGATGGGCCAGTAGTTCCGGATTGTGGATGTTGGTCTGCACGAGATCCAGTCCGGGGAGCAGGATCAGGTTTTCACGGTGCGCCTCGCGATTGCGAGTCAGTACGCGGAGACGATAACCATCCTGTATCAGACGGTTGGCGAGGGTGCGCCCTACAAACCCGGTGCCGCCCAGGATGCCGATGGTACGGATCTGCATATCAGTCGGCGGCAGCCGTGGTCACTGCGCCGCAAGTCAGCGCCGCCATCAATTCGGCGCCGCGTTTCTGCACCGGCGCCACACGCTCGCGTATCGGTGTCACCTCCCGGCCCAGACGCCAGTCATAGATACTGGAAAAATACAGGATGCGCTGCACGTACTTGCGCGTCTCAAGAAACGGGATCTGTTCGATCCAGATGTCCGGTTCGGTGCAGCCATCCGGCGGCAGCCAGCGTGACACGTT
>MGYT01000050.1:30096-32719 GCA_001801865.1 Gammaproteobacteria bacterium RIFCSPLOWO2_02_FULL_61_13 | reverse complement strand
CCGGCATTGTATGCAGCTGTGGCCAGCACCATGTTGCCGTCGAAGTAATTCAACATGCGATGCAGGTACGCGGTGCCGATGGGGATGTTGGTGGATGACTGCGTCAATTGCGACGGCGAGAATTTCTTCCAGCCGAGTGCGCGTGCGGTCTCCCGACCGGTGGCCGGCATCACCTGCATCAGGCCCAACGCGCCGGCGGGGGAACGGGCGTCTTCCACAAATGCGCTTTCCTGGCGCACCAGGCTGAATACCCAGGCCAGGTCCAGGTCCCGTTGTCCGGCGTGTTTTTCCAGGCCTTCCTTGTATGCCACCGGGAAACGCACCACTAGGTCATTGTATGACTCGGCCTTGTTCAGGGTCAGCAAAGCGCGGTCGTACCAGCCCCACGAATGCGCCAGGGTCGCGGCCATCTGCATCTGGTAACTGGTCATGTTCTCCAGCGCATGGGTCCATTCGCGCCGCGCCAGCGTGTACTGCCCGAGCGCGAACAACTCACGGGCGCGCAACAAACCAGGTGTGCTCATTACCTGGCTCTTCGCCTCCGGATCCTCCGGCAGCGGATTGTGATTCAGCGTATAGGCTTTGCCCAGCCGATCGAAGGCGGAGAAACCGTAATAGTCCCGCTGCTGCGCTGCACGTTGAAAAAATTCCCGGGCCTCCTCCGTTTGCCCGACGCTCTCCAACGCGCGGCCGCGCCAGTAGAGCCAGGGCCCGTGCACGTTTTCTGCCGCGGGTGGGATACCGGTCGTCCATTTCAACAATGAGTCCCAGTCTCGCTCCCGCAACGCGAGTACGACCCGCTCGTGGAACAGTTTTTCATCGACGCGCTCATTGTCCAGCTGCGACAGCAACTCGCGACTGAGTTTGTGTCCGGTCTGCGCCGCGCGCAGGGTCATCTGGTATTCGATTGCGCCGGTCTGTTCCGGAGTGAAGTCATAGTGCCCGCGCAGTTGCTGCCACGCAGCCCAGGCTTTGCCCACGTCCTGCTGTGTCAGGCGGCTGGTGGCGTGCAGCAGGACATTGCGCGACTGTTCGCTATCCTCCCATCCGGGCGCGCCGTTCAGGCGTCCGGGACTTCGATGCAAATCCAGCCACCGCGCCAGCCAGACCTGATCCGGGTTCGGGAGGCTGCGACCGAGCCACTGCGCCAGGCTGACATTTCCCCTGTCCATGGCCAGCTTGATCCGCGTCCATACGGTTTCCGGCGTCAACAGTCCGCTTTGCTGCAGGCGTTCGAACACTTCGTCGCACTGCGGCGGCTGGGATGCGCCGGACAACCACACGGAGCGCGCGTCCTCCATAAGGTATTCGTCCCGGCCGAGCTTGTGCCGGGCGAGCAGTTGGTAGCAGCGCATCTGCACGTCGGTTTGCGGTGTGTACATATCGACCAGCATCTGCCATTGCCCGCGCTGTGCCAGCAGGCGGAGGAAATCGAAGCGCAGTTCGGCCGCTGCCGGCAGATCCCCGTGCTGGCGCAGAAAATCCGCCACCTCGTCCGCATCAACTTGTGCCAGCCGCGGTCGCAGGTAGTCGAACAGCAGGTATGGGTAGAGGGGGTAGTCGGACAGCGTTGCCATCAGCAACCGGTACTTGGACAGAGCGCCGGCGCGTAGCGCCCGTTGCGCCTCAAGGTAGCGCTGGCGTTCCGACTTCAGCGCCTCATCAGCCCCGGCCGGTGCGACCGCCAGTAGCACCAGCAGCAACAGGATCGGCTTCAGGAGTTTGTGCAGGTGATTCATGTACTGGGATAATCTACCAAATCCTTCGTCCCGTGGCCGGTATGAATTCAGAGTTTCTGCTCATTTACCTGTTTCTGGGCGCGGTTGCCGGTGTGCTGGCCGGGTTGCTGGGCATTGGAGGCGGTCTGATTATTGTTCCAGTCCTCGTGTTTGCCTTCAAGGCACAGCAGTTTGATCAGCAATTGCTGGTGCACCTGGCGGTGGCGACCTCGCTTGCCTCCGTGGTGTTTACCGCGGTTTCTTCTGCGTTGGCCCACCATCGGCGTGGTGCCGTGCGTTGGCCCGTGGTCGCCGGGCTTGCGCCTGGAATTTTCTTCGGCGCGTTGATTGCCGGCTTGATGGCAGGATTTCTGAGCGGCGACCTGTTAATCGTGATGTTCGGAGTGTTTGCCTGCGCCGCGGCCGTGAACATGGCCTGGGACCGGGGCCCGTTGGGGCAACGGGACCTGCCTGGCCCGGCCGGACTCTTCGCAGCGGGCGGGATCATCGGCGCCATTTCGTCGCTGGTCGGGGTCGGTGGCGGCACGATGACCGTCCCCTTCCTGGCCCATTGCCGGGTGGAAATGCGCAGCGCCGTGGGCAGTTCCGCGGCCTGCGGTTTTCCCATTGCCGTGGCCGGGGCGCTGGCCCTTTCCGCCGCTGGTTGGGGCGTAGAGCGATTGCCGCCCTGGTCCACCGGCTATGTGTACTGGCCCGCCGCCTGCGCGGTGGCGCTGGCCAGCATCCTTGCGGCGCCGCTGGGCGTGCGGTTGGCGCATGCGTTGCCGGTGCGTACACTGCGACGGGTTTTTGCGGTACTGCTGTTGATGCTGGGCATAAAACTCATCGCCGGGATATGAGCGCGGGATTTACGCTGCGGTTTCGGGAGGGCGCTGCCGATGGCG
>MGYT01000050.1:28126-30090 GCA_001801865.1 Gammaproteobacteria bacterium RIFCSPLOWO2_02_FULL_61_13 | reverse complement strand
CAGGAAGCCGGTCATCAGTAAAAAAGCAGGGCGCAAAACCGGAGCGGCCATTGCGTTGTCATGCCTGCGGGCACGTGATCACCTCGGAAGCGGCGCGGCGCCAAGTGAACGGCGCCCATGAACATGAAGGGACGAATCCCGCCGGGTATCGTTTTCGGTTCGGCTGTTTCAGTCAGGCACCCGGCTGCGCCTGCATGGGGCAGCCCAGCGAAGCGCATTCCTGGTTTACCGGGTGCATGTGGCGCCTCGCCGTCTGCGCCGCTTGCGGCGAGCACCTGGGTTGGCGCTTCAGCGGCGTTGATGATTTTTTCGGATTTATCCTGGACCGCCTGATACAGGCGAATGAATAGAACGCGTTTAGCGGAAGAGGACATGGCCAAGGCAACCTGGAATGGCGCCGTGCTGGCGGAAAGCGGGCAATTCGAGATCGTCGAAGGCAACGTGTACTTCCCGCCGTCGGCATTGAAGCGCGAATATTTCCGCCCCAGCGACACGCACACCACCTGTCCGTGGAAGGGGGTGGCCAGCTATTACCATGTGGAGGTGAATGGTGAGGTCAACCGGGACGCGGCCTGGTTTTACCCCGCCACCAAGGATGCTGCAAAGAACATAGAGGGTTACGTGGCCTTTTGGCGCGGTGTCCAGGTGAGCCAATGAGCGGGGCATTGCAGGGTTTGCGGGTGCTGGAGATGGGACAACTCATTGCCGGCCCGTTCTGCGGCCAACTGCTGGCGGATCTGGGCGCCGAGGTCATCAAGATCGAACTGCCGGGGCAGGGCGATCCCATGCGCGAGTGGGGCCGGGGCGCACCGGTGTGGTGGCCGGTCATCGGCCGCAACAAGAAATGCATCACGCTGGACGTGCGCACGCCGCGCGGGCTTGATCTGCTGAAGCAACTGTCAGCGCGCGCGGATGTACTGGTGGAAAATTTCCGGCCCGGCACGCTGGAGCGCTGGGGCATCGGGTACCCGATCCTGGCGGCGATCAATCCACGCCTCGTGCTGGTGCGGGTGTCCGGCTATGGGCAGGACGGTCCATATGCCTCCCGCGCCGGATACGGCGGCATCGGCGAGGCCATGGGTGGGTTGCGATACGTATGCGGGGATCCGTCCGCGCCACCGAGCCGGGTCGGCATCAGCATCGGCGATTCACTCGCGGCCATGTTCGCCTGCATCGGCTGCCTGGCGGCCCTGCAGCACCGCGAGCGCCATGGGACCGGGCAGGTGGTTGATTCGGCCATCTACGAATCGGTGCTGGCGGTCATGGAGTCCACGGTGCCGGAATTCACGGAAGGGGGTGTGATCCGCGAGCGCACCGGATCCTTTCTGCCGGGGATTGCGCCATCTAATGTGTATCCCACCTCCGACGGGCAGATGATCGTCATGGGTGCGAACCAGGATTCGGTGTTCCGGCGGCTGTGCGAGGTCATGGGCCGGGTGGAACTGGCGGATGATGCGCGCTACTGCAATCACGCGGCGCGCGCCGCAAATCAGCGCGAACTGGATGAACTCATCTCCGCGTGGTCACGACAACATGCCGCCGATCCGCTGCTGACCATGCTGGAGGCGAGCGGTGTGCCCGCGGGCAAGATGTTCCGCGCACCGGACATGATCGCAGACCCGCAGTACCAGGCTCGGCACAGCATCGTCAAAGTGGCGCACGAAAAATTTCAAAACCTGATGATGCAGAATGCGTTTCCGAAATTTTCCGACACGCCAGGCGCAATCCGCTGGCCCGGCGCGGCAATGGGCGCGCACAATGGAGATATCTACGGGGGGCTGCTGGGGTTGACGGCAGAGGCCGTGGAGTCGTTACGCAAGGATGGAGTCATCTGAGATTGTAGGGCCGGCCGCTCCGGACATCCTGTCCTCGGCTCTGGCTCCTGCGTCGCTCTCGGTCTCCGCTCCCGGCTCGACCCTACCGGTTACTTCCCTGTAACCGTACCGCCTGCATCCATGTAGGCG
>MGYT01000050.1:24145-28099 GCA_001801865.1 Gammaproteobacteria bacterium RIFCSPLOWO2_02_FULL_61_13 | reverse complement strand
GCTAAAGCCCGCCCTACACCCTATCGTTGGGGCGGCCGTATCAATTGCCCAGTGCAAAAACCAGCACCTCATCCCCGGTTTTGTATCCAAACAAACTGTTTCCCCCTGCCGCCACTGCCACGTACTGTTTCCCGTTCACCGCATAGGTGATCGGCGGCGCATTGACGCCGGCACTGGCCTGATACTGCCACAATATTTTTCCGGTCTGCGCATCAAACGCATCGAAGTATCCATTCCCTTCACCGGTAAACACCAATCCGCCCGCGGTGGCCAATGATCCGCCCACCATGGGGTCGTCCACCTTGTGCTGCCAGGCGATTATTCCGGTGCGGGTGGAAATCGCCGAGAACACGCCCCAGTCCGGCTCGGCAGTCTGCTTGAAAAAGGTATAGCTTTCCCAGGGCCGCCCCGGCGCGGGCGTGAGCTTGCGGGAGTAAAACTCGGACGGCTGGTAGATCCCCGCCACGAAGACGAGATCCAGCGCGGGATGCAACGCCACCGGCGACCAGGAGGTGGCGCCCAGGGTCCCCGGCACGATGCGTTCGCCATCCGCGTCCGGCGGAGCGAACAGATTTTCCTGTTTGATGAACGGCTCGGAGCGCAACAGCAATTCCCCGGTGGCACGATCGTGGATGAAAAACCAGCCGGTCTTGCTGGCCTGGCCCACAGCCTTGACGACCCTGCCGTCGCGTTTGAAATCAAACAGCACCGGCGGGCTGGCCACGTCATAGCCCCAGCGATCATGGGGCACCTGTTGATAATGCCAGCGTAGCTTGCCGGTCCTGATCTCCAGCGCCACCAGGCTGATGGTATGCAGGTTGTCGCCGGGGCGCGTGCTGTCATCCATCTGCGGCGAGGGGTTGCCGGTGCCTATATAAATGAGTCCCAGTGCCGGGTCCACCGCCGGCGTGGTCCACACCGAGCCGCCGCCATAACGCCAGGTCTCCTTATACCGCTCGAAGGCCGCGCGCTCCGTAGCGGTATCACGGTACAGCGGATCGCCGGCGGGCGTTGTCTCACGGAACTCCCCCTCCCAACCCTGCTCCGGCACCGTGTACCAGCGCCAGACTTGTGTGCCGGTCTTGCCGTCGTAGGCCGCGAGGAAACCACGCAACCCATGTCCGCCGCCGGATAATCCGCCCACGGCCAGCACTTCCTTGCCGTCCTCCTTCATCTCCAGGTGCAATCCGTATCCGGCGCCGGTGACACCCACGAACACGAGACCACCGTGGACCTGCGGTGCGAGATTCGCAGAAAAACCCGTCTGCCCGGTTTGCACCGCCCCCTTGAGTTCCTTCACGCCGAGCAGCGGTTCCAGCACTTCGCCCGCGCCGGCGGACGTGTCCGATAACGTCACATCCCAGCGCTTTACACCGGAATTCTGATCCAGGGCGACGAGACGCGCGTCGATGGTTGCCATGAAGACGAGACCGTTTGCAAGCGCCGCGCCGCGATTGGCCGGTCCGCAGCAGGTCGCCTTCGTGCGCAAGTCATGGCGATAACGCCAGCGCTCCGCGCCG
Organism: Gammaproteobacteria bacterium RIFCSPLOWO2_02_FULL_61_13; assembly: GCA_001801865.1. Taxonomy (GTDB): domain Bacteria; phylum Pseudomonadota; class Gammaproteobacteria; order Eutrophobiales; family Eutrophobiaceae; genus 2-02-FULL-61-13. Next base: position 26,579 of record MGYT01000050.1, on the reverse strand, counting down.
GTGGCCGCATCCAACGCGATGACATCGTTGAATGGCGTCGTCACATACATCACGCCGTTCACGACGATGGGTCCGGCCTGAAAACTGCCCTGCATGCCGGTGTGATATTTCCATGCGGGCCGCAGCGCCGCCACGTTGCCGGTATTGATCCCGGCGAGCTCGCTGTAACGCTGGTTGGTGTAGTCGTTGCCGTGCAGGGGCCAGTCACAACCCGGCTCGCCGGGGTTTACGACCGCAGGCCACGCGAGAGATAACAAACAGAGAGTCAGGCAATAGCAAGATCGCAAGCAGTCCACCCGCGCGGCACCTCGTGGAAAGGATGTCAAAGGTTCTGCAGGCGAAACAGAAATCAGAGGTCAGAGCTCAAGTTCTGACTCCGATGATCCGGCGCATCCCGGCCCCGGTTCGCCTACATTAACAAGGAAATATCCACGCCCAGGGTGATGGCCGAGATCGCCAGCACGATGCGCATGGCCCGCTTCTGAGCGGCCTCCATCCTGTCCATGCGGTCCTTCAGCGACGCGCACTGACCCCGTACCCCGGCGAACTGGTTCTTCAACGCCTGCAACGCGGCAGCGCCGGCTTCCTGGGCCTTGTCTGCGGCAACGGCGACCATAGGCACGGCGGCCAGCGCCAGGGCGGGTTTGCGTAATCCACGCAGGAATTCTCGTCTGTCCATGGGTGGCTCCAAGCGGAAGGTGCCTTCATCATCCGTGAGCACTTCCGGGATTGCAACGGCCCGGCCCAGCCCGGCCCGTAATCCATTGAATTATCACTACCTGACACCATCGAGGACCTAAGGCAGCAGGCGTCAGATTGGGTGTTGCAATCGGCAAATTAAGGTGTTCGGCGAGTATCGTCTCCGATGCTAGAATCGGAACCCAATCGACACCCGGCGCCCAGTGCCCAAGTCATTACCGGAGACAAGTACCGGGTCAGATGCATGGCGGTTCTGGCGGCCCGGGGGTGGTTTGAAATCATGTATCGCAGTATTCGCAAATGACCGGAGTTTACGACTACAGGCTCGTGATTTTGTCTGTGCTCGTGGCCATGTTCGCGTCCTACACGGCGCTGGACCTGGCCGGTCGCGTTCACTGGTCCACCGGCCAGCGTGCCTGGATCTGGCTGTCCGGTGGCGCCTTTGCCATGGGCACCGGCATCTGGTCCATGCACTTCATCGGCATGCTGGCATTTCGCTTGCCCATCGCCATGGCCTACAACGAGTGGATTACCGGGCTGTCCTGGCTGCTGGCGGTGGGTGTTTCCAGTATCGCGTTGTATATCGTGAGCCGTCCCGAGAATACCGGCTGGAACCTGTCCCTGGGGGCGGCGCTGATGGGCATTGGTATCTGCAGCATGCATTACACCGGCATGGCCGCCATGCAGATGTCGCCTCCCATCGATTACGATCCCATGCTGTTCATTGCCTCGGTGGTCATCGCCATCGCTGCATCCATGGCGGCATTGCAGATGGCGATGTACCTGCGCAAAAGGCAGTCTTCCGCGGTAATACTGGCCAAGCTCGGCAGCGCATTCATCATGGGGCTGGCCATTGCCGGCATGCATTACACCGGCATGGCTGCGGCCCAGTTTGCGCCCGGCAGCATCTGTGTTGCCGCTGTGGGCGGCGTGGCGGCCAACAACTCCATGCTTGCCAGTCTCATCGCCGTCGGCACGGTGGGCGTGTCGATCATCACACTGGTCATATCGGCATATGACGCGCAGTTGGCGACACAATCGGTACGCCAGGCGCAGGCGCTGCGGATCACCAATGAACAACTGCGCAGCATCGCCCTTTACGATGTCCTGACCGGACTGCCGAACCGTCTGCTGCTCAACGACCGGCTGGAGCAGGCAATGGTTCGCGCCAATCGCAATCAGAACTCCTGCGCCGTAATGTTCGTGGACCTGGACGGTTTCAAGGGCGTCAATGACACCCATGGGCATTTCATCGGGGATGAACTGCTGAAATCCGTAGCAGGACGCCTGACAAAATGTCTAAGAAAGTCGGACACGGTGGCGCGTGCCGGGGGCGACGAATTCATTATCGTAGCGGACGGGATTGGCAAGGGCGGCGATTTGGCCGACATCGGCGCGAAAGTAATCGACGAAATATCCCGGGTGTTTCATATCAGCGGCAATGAACTGAACGTTACTTGCAGCGTGGGGATCAGCGTCTATCCGGAGGACGGTAATCACCTGGAGGAGTTGATGCTGCGCGCGGACATGGCGATGTACCAGGTCAAAAATGGCGGTCGCAACGGTTACCGGTTCTACGAACCCGCCATGCAGACAGCCCCCAGCCCTTCCTAGGGCGCTGCGCTCCGGCCTCGAACGTGACAGCCCCTGTATTCCGACGGGTGCGGACTCCATGAATTCTCTTCGATCAGTGCGACAGCGCTGCCCCTATTGCGGCGAGCAGTTATCGCTCAGT
>MGYT01000050.1:23921-24030 GCA_001801865.1 Gammaproteobacteria bacterium RIFCSPLOWO2_02_FULL_61_13 | reverse complement strand
ATCATTCAGCGCCGGAATGTAGCCGAACTGTTTGCCGCCGTGCTCGAGAAACTGCCCCCGGTTCAGCATGGCGATCTCCTCCAGCGTCTCCAGGCAGTCGGCGGAGAAA
>MGYT01000050.1:23785-23911 GCA_001801865.1 Gammaproteobacteria bacterium RIFCSPLOWO2_02_FULL_61_13 | reverse complement strand
TGACCTGCACATTGCCGATTCCGGTTTTCGCCCACTGCAGCAGCAGCTTGTCGGTATAGGGCTGCAGCCATTCCCGCGGCCCGAAGCGAGACTGGAATGAAACGGCGTATTGATCTGGGTTGAGGC
>MGYT01000050.1:23554-23721 GCA_001801865.1 Gammaproteobacteria bacterium RIFCSPLOWO2_02_FULL_61_13 | reverse complement strand
GAAGTATTGTTTTGGCAGCCCATGGAACGAGATCAGCAGCCGGTCCGGCCGGCCATGTTGTTGCTGATGGCGGCGGACGCTGTCGGCCAGTGCCTCCACATAGGCAGCATCATCGTGGTAATGATTGATGAAGCGCAGCTCCGGCACCCAGCGCCAGCCCTTGAGCA
>MGYT01000050.1:23239-23520 GCA_001801865.1 Gammaproteobacteria bacterium RIFCSPLOWO2_02_FULL_61_13 | reverse complement strand
CGCCGCGGAATATTGCGGATACAAGGGAAAGACCAGTAACCGCCGCACGTTGGCAGCGCGCAGGAACGCCAGCGCGGAAGCGATGGACGGCGTACCGTAACGCATCCCCAGCGCGGTGACGACGGCAGCGTCGGGCAGATCCCGGGTCAACGCCGCATCCACGCGCCCGGTTTGCCGCTTGGAAATGCTCAACAACGGTGAGCCGTTGTCAGTCCAGATGCGCCGGTAAGCTGCCGCCGATTTGCGCGGGCGAAAGCGCAGGATGATGCCATGCAGGATTG
>MGYT01000050.1:16948-23217 GCA_001801865.1 Gammaproteobacteria bacterium RIFCSPLOWO2_02_FULL_61_13 | reverse complement strand
TTCGATGACGCGGGTATCGGAGAGGAACTCGGCCAGGTAGCGACGCACCGCCTGCGTGGTCGGTGCGTCCGGCGTGCCCAGGTTCGTGAGCAGCACGCCGGTTCGGTCCTGCGCTGCATGGGAATGGACGGCCTGCATCATGCAGAAGCCCGTTCCTTGATATCCGCCAGCGCCTGTTTGTACAGCAACTCCGGATCGTCGCTGGCGCCACAGCACATGCCAAGATCGCGGAGCAGGCCGTCATGGATGTCATAGATCCAGCTGTGCAGTTGCACCGCGTTGCCCTGTGACCATGCCTGCTGAATGACGCGGTTGCAGCCGAGCGTGGATACCTGCTCGATGACATTCAGTTCGCAAAGGATTGGCGGGCGTTTTTCCGCAGGCAGTTTGTCCAGCCAGTGTTTGTGGCGCTTGTAGGTCAGCTTGATGCTCCACACCCAGTAGTCCACCAACCCGTGGGAATTATCGTCAATGGCTGCCTGCACACCGCCGCAACCGTAATGCCCGCACAGGATTATGTGTTTGACGTTCAGCACCTCCACGGCGAACTGGATCACCGCGAGGCAGTTGATGTCGTTGGTATGCACGAGATTGGCGATGTTCCGGTGTACGAATACATCGCCCGGCATCAGGTTCACGATCTGGTTCGCAGGCACGCGGCTGTCGCTGCATCCGATCCAGAGGTATTCGGGTCGCTGCTGCGCCACCAGGCGGCTGAAAAATTGCGGATCCTCTTTCTGCATTTCCGCGGCCCAGGCGCGGTTGGCCTCCAGCAGTTTGCTCAGGTCTTTCACGTTGTGTTCCTCAGCGTTTGTTGGCGCAGACGATCCAGGTGGCATATGGCATCTGCACACCATCGGGGGTGTCGCGGGCGGCGAGCACTGCACGCACGGCGGCGATGGCCCTGGCGCGCGCGTCGGGCGCGGCCTCCGCCAGTGGTTGCGCGGCGGGTCCCATGGTGCTGACAAACTCCAGCGCATGGTCCACGCGTCCCATGTTCAGCGACCCGGTCAACGGCTCAATGCTGATGCCATTGAAACCCGCGGCATCGAGTATGCCGCGAACGCGATCGGGGTTGCCAAAGCTGAACGGACCGGGATCCTCCGGGGCCGGCGGCGGTGGCGCCGGCACATGTTCGAATGCAGCGCCTGCGGGCTCGAACATCCACGGATTCCGATCCTTGCCCTGCCAGCAAATGAACACCAGGCGCGCGCCCGGTTTCATGGCACGCGCGACATTAATGAATGCCGCCAACGGGTCGGCAAAGAACATGACGCCGAAGCGCGAACACACCAGGTCAAACCTGCCGCTGCCGATATCCGCGGTGGCGGCATCGGCGAGACGGAACGAGAGTGCGGGCGTTTTGCCGTAATCCATGCGGGCCCGATCGATGAGCATTGCGGAAACATCCACCGCCAGCACGGAACCCTGCGTGCCCACGGTTGCCGCCAGCCGGCTGGCCAGCTTGCCGCCGCCGCAACCGACATCCAGAATGGCTTCGCCGGCCCTGGCCGCTGCGCGATTCAACATGGCGTCACCCAGCGGAGCGAGCATGATCTCAAGCCAGGCCAGGTGATTCAGCCAGCGATTGCCGCCGTCTTCGTTCCAGTAGTCGGCCTGATAGGGAATTTTATTTTCAGTGGAGGAAGTCATAGAAACACATTATCCCTGATGTCCATGAACAGGAGTCGGAACTGTTGATACGGCCTTGGTGACACCATCACGCGTTGCGCAAGGCCACCATGGGCGGTACGTGCAGCACGTGGCGCGTACCGGCTATTCCGGTGCCCAGCACCACCAACGTGCAGGACAGCGGTCCCAGCAGCCACAGCAAGCCATTGAGCGCGAACGGCAGATCGAACACGAAGCGAGCCAACAGCCAGCTGATGGTGGTTGCACCGAGGGCCGCCAGCAATCCGGCAATCAAACCCAGGGCCAGAAATTCGGCGGCCAGACTTTTCAGAATGGCGCCCCGGCCCGCACCCAGGGAACGCAATACGGCTGCCTCGAGTCGACGCTCATCGTGGGTATTTTGCAGCGTGGCAAACAATACGACCAGGCCGGCCAGCAAGGTGAAGCCAAACACGAACTCAACGGTGCGTGAAACCTGTTCCATGATGGCACGCACCTGCTCAATGAGCGCAGCCACATCAATGATCGTCACGCTGGGGAAATTTCGCACTACATCAATGAGCATGCTGCGCCGCTCACTGGGCAGGTAAAAGCTGGTGATCCAGGTGGCAGGCAGGCCATCCAACGCACCCGGATTGGCGCTGACGAAGAAGTTCACATTGAAGGTGTCCCAATCCACGCTGCGGATATTCCGCACCGTGCCGGTGATTTCACGCCCGGCCACGGAATAGGTGAGCCGGTCGTTCAATGCCATGCCGAGGTCCTTGCCGATCTCCTCTTCCACGGAGAAGTATGTTGCCCCGTCGGGTTCCTTTGGCCACCAGCTGCCGGCAATGATGGCATTGTCATCCTGGAGTCTGCTGGCCCAGGAGAGATTGAATTCCCGCGTCGCCAGACGCTTTGCCCGGGCATCCGTGTAATCGTCGGGGTTCAGCGTCCTGCCGTTCAGCTGGGTCAGACGCGCGCGCACCATGGGGTACAGCTCGGTGTTGGTCGCCGCGCGCTCGCGCAGGAAGCCCTCCAGCGCAGCCACGTCGTCGGGCTGGATGTTGATCAGAAAATAATTGGGCGTGCCAGGGGCGAGTCGGTCCTGCCAGGATTCCAGCAGATCGGAGCGCACCAGCGTCAACAGTAACAACGCGGTGACGCCCAGTCCGATGGCCAGTACCTGTGCCACGCTGCTTTCGGCGCGGCGCGCCACGTTGGCGAGGCCATAGCGCCAGGCGATGCCGGTGCCGGCCCGCAGGCGTGCGCACACGCGGATGCCGGTCAATGCGCCTGCCGCCAGCGCCGCGGCCGTACCAAGCAGGCCGAAAAACATGTACAGCGTCAGCTTCAAATTACCTGACTGCCAGGGTGTCAGGAATGCCAGCGTCGCGATGGCGGCCATGAAAACAATGCGTGAAGCTGCGGGCGCCGGCGCGAGGTCCCGGCGCAGGACACGCAGAGGTGATACTTCCCGCAGCCGCCACAATTGCGGAAGTGAAAAACCGGTGACAGCCACGATCCCCGCCAGAATTGCGGAAAGCAACGGCCACGCGGATGGCACCGGCAGAGCGCGCGCGGTCATGCCCTGTAACAGCGAGGTGAGCCCGGTTTGCCCGAGAAACCCCAGTGCCGCGCCGAGGCCGCTGAACAACGCCGCGAGCACCAGCATTTGCAGGGTGAACAGGCCGGTGATATGTCGCTGGCTCGCGCCGAGGCAACGCAACATCGCGCAGGTATCGTAGTGACGCAGGGTAAAGCGGCGCGAGGCCATGGCAATGGCGAGCCCGCACAGGGCCACCGCGACGATGACCGACAGGCCGAGAAACTGCTCGGCCCGTTCGAGGGCGCGACGCAATTCCGGGCGCGCGTCACGGATGCCCTGAATTTTCAAGCCCCGGCTTTTGTCCGCTTCGACCTGTTCACGGAACGCGGCAATCGCCTCCGTGGCGCCGCCCAGCAACAGGCGAAATTCGGCGCGACTGCCGGGGGCGATAAGGCCGGTGGCATTCAGGTCGGCGAGATTGATAAGCACACGCGGTGCGATATTGAACAACTCGCCACCGCGATCCGGCTCATAGGTGATGATCCGGGCAAGACGAAAGTCGATGTCGCCCAGTTTCACCGTGTCACCCACGTTGATGTCGAGTGCCTGCATCAGCCGGGCGTCCACCCAAACCGTGCCGCGCCCGGGAACCGTCGTTGCCACCTGTTCCGCGCCGAATAGCTCTGAACTGGTTCGCAACTGGCCGCGCAATGGGTAGCCCGCCTCGACCGCTTTTACCTCCGCGAGTTCCAGCCTTTCGCCCGCCAATGCCATGCTGCGGAAGCTGACGCTGCGGGTGCGATCCAGCCCGGAAGTCTGGGCGCGCTGGAGCAGGTCGTCCGTGATGGGGTTGGTGGATTCCAGCACCAGGTCTGCGGCCAGCAGTTCCGTGGCCTGCGCCTCGATGGCGCGGCTTACGCGGTCCGTAAACAGTCCGACACTGGACAGGGCGGCCACCGCCAGTACCGTGGCGAGAGCTATCAGTCGCAGCTCGCCGGCGCGCCAGTCGCGTTTCAGCGCCGTGAACGCGGCGTTAATCAAGCTCACGGCGTGCCTCGCCGGTAAAGCGTCCAGCGGCGAGCGTCAGGCAGCGACCACAATGATCGGCAATCGCCGGATCGTGGGTCACCAGCACCAGCGTGGCGGCGTGTTCGCGATTCAGACGAAACAGCAATTCGATGATCTGCGCGCCCGTCTGTTGATCCAGATTCCCAGTGGGCTCATCGGCGAACAGTATTTGCGGACGGCAGGCGAAGGCGCGGGCGATGGCAACGCGCTGTTGTTCGCCGCCGGAAAGTTGGCGCGGATAGTGATGCAGCCGCTCCGAGAGCCCCACTTCGGCGAGCCTGCCGGCGGCCAGTTCTGCTGCCTTCTCAATACCCGCCAGTTCCAGCGGCAACATCACGTTTTCCAGTGCCGTGAGACCCGGCAACAACTGGAACGACTGGAATACGAAGCCAACCCGGCCTGCGCGGATCGCAGCGCGGCCATCCTCATCCAGTGAATTCAGCGCTGCTCCGGCCAGGTGTACTTCGCCGCTGGTGGGCAGGTCGAGGCCGGCCAGCAATCCGAGCAGCGTGGATTTGCCGGAGCCGGACACGCCAATGATCGCCACGCTCTCTCCTGCGGCGATGGTCAGGTCAATGTCGGCAAGAATGGTCAGCGTGCCGCCGGGGCTCGCAACTTGCTTTCCCAATTGGCGCGCCTGCACAATCACGCCCGGAGCATCATTCATGATTCGAGTCCTTGTTTGTATGTTGCTGTGCCTGCCCGTTGCCACACGTGCCGGGGAGGGCATCCTGTTGATCCTCGGCGACAGCCTCAGCGCGGGATACGGGATGCGGGTGGAACAGGGCTGGGTGGCGCTGCTGGCGCAGCGCATCACCGCGCAAGGCTACCCGCACCGGGTGGTGAATGCCAGTATCAGCGGCGACACCAGTCATGGGGGGTTGGCGCGGCTCGGGCCGCTGCTGGCCGAAGCGCGCCCGCAATTCACGGTGGTGGAATTGGGCGGCAATGACGGGCTGCGCGGCGTGCCGCTGGATGAGTTGCGGCGGAACCTGGGTGAAATCCTGACGCAGGTGTGTGCCGCCGGCAGCGACGTGTTGTTGTTGCCCATGAAATTGCCGCCCAATTATGGCCCGGCATATACGCAGGGCTTCGAGCAGATCTATCGCGATCTGGCCGCGGAACACGGCGTGCTGCTGGGGCTGTTCATCCTCGAGGATATCGCGCTCAAACCCGACTTGATGCAGTCCGACGGTATCCATCCGGCAGCGGAGGCGCAGCCGATTATTCTGGATCGAATCTGGCCGCTGATTGTATCCGCGCTGAGCGGGGAAACCCGGGTGCAGTCGCAATGAATTATTGCGCCCAGTGCGGCGGCCCCATCGTGCGCGAAGTGCCGGTGGACGACAATCGGCTGCGCCATGTATGCAGCACCTGCCGGACGATTCATTATCAGAACCCGCGTGTCGTGGCCGGGTGTATAGCCGAATGGAAAGGGAAAATCCTTCTCTGCCGGCGCGCCATTGAGCCACGCTCAGGGCGATGGACGCTGCCGGCCGGCTTCATGGAGCTGGGCGAGACCACGGCCGAGGCGGCGGTGCGGGAAACTCTGGAGGAAGCCAACGCCCGCGTGGGCGAACCGGAGCTTTACACCATCATGTCACTCCCGCACGCGGACCAGGTATACATGATGTATCGCGCGCCGCTACTGGATTTGAATTTCTCCCCAGGAGCCGAATCCACGCGGGTCGAATTGTATGGCCCGGGCACGGTGCCGTGGGAGGAACTGGCATTCCCGACCATTCATCACACGCTGACCTGCTACTTGCAGGATCTGGCCCACGGGGCCTTCCGCCTGCGCGCCGGGGATCTGGTCCGTGATGACGCGGGTTTTCAGTTCAAGATCGGCAAATAAGGAATTACATCTGCATCCAGCTGCCGAAATTGCAGACATACGTCTTGCCCGCGGCGCTGATCATCTCCCCCTGTTTGAATTTGTCGTTGTTCCAGTAGCAGCATTCATTCTCTTCCGTCATCTGCACAGTGGCTTCATCGCCCGTAGGAACAGTGATGGGGGAGGTATTCTTGCCCGGCTCGG
>MGYT01000050.1:9920-16918 GCA_001801865.1 Gammaproteobacteria bacterium RIFCSPLOWO2_02_FULL_61_13 | reverse complement strand
AGCTCCTGGTGCTGGGGGGTCAGGCCATCATAAGCCCTGCATCCCTGATTCAGCCACCAGCGCGCCGCACTGCCCCAAACACCAAATCCCTTGAAATCGCGCGGCAGATCGCTATCGTGTGCCCTCTTTTTTACCGGCCAATCGAGAGCCTGCGGAGAATTTACTCATGACCCAGCCCCACGGTGGAGTGGACCTGAACCCTCTGTATGTCGCCGATGCGGCCCAACGCAGCGCGTTGGCCGAGGCGGCCGGGCAGCTGCCGTCGCTGCTGGTGAACTCTGCCGCCGCCGCCAACGCGGTGATGCTCGGCGCCGGGTATTTCTCCCCGCTGCCGGGGTACATGAACAAGGCTGACGCGTTGAGTGTTGCCCGGGATATGCATACGGTCGGAGGCCTGTTCTGGCCGGTGCCATGTCTGAATCTCAGCAATGAATCAATCGGCAGGGCAGAGAGCATCGCGCTGCGCGACCCGAACGTGGAAGGTAATCCCGTGCTGGCGGTTCAGGAAGTGCAGTCCGTGGAAACCCTGTCCGACGACGAGTTGCGGCTCATTACGGAAAAGGTGTTCGGTACCCTGGATCCGAAACACCCTGGTGTTGCAACGCTTGTCTCACTCGGGCGGCAGATGATCTCCGGACCCATCCGCGTGCTGAATTACAGTTACTTCGAGCAGGAGTTCCCGGATACCTTCCGCACTGCGCCGCAGATCCGCAAGGCCATCGCGGACGCCGGCTGGAACAAGGTGGTGGCGTTCCAGACCCGCAATCCGATGCACCGCGCCCACGAAGAGCTGTGCAAAATGGCGCAGGAATCAGTCCAGGCGGATGGTGTATTGATCCACATGCTGCTTGGAAAGCTCAAGGCCGGCGACATTCCCGCGGAAGTGCGCGATGCGGCGATCCGCAAGATGGTGGATCTCTATTTCCCGCGCAATACGGTCATGGTGACCGGCTATGGCTTCGACATGCTCTACGCCGGCCCGCGCGAAGCCGTACTGCACGCCGTATTCCGCCAGAACGCAGGGTGCTCGCACCTGATTGTCGGCCGTGATCATGCCGGAGTCGGCAGTTATTACGGCCCGTTCGACGCGCAGACAATTTTCGACACCCAGGTGCCGGAAACGGCGTTGCGCATTGAAATCTTCCGCGCCGACAACACCGCGTTTTCGCGCAAACTCGGGCGCGTGGTCATGATGCGTGACGCCCCTGACCACACGCCGGAGGATTTCGTGCAACTGTCCGGCACCAAGGTGCGCGAGCTGCTGGCCTCAGGGCAGCCGCTGCCGCCGGAGTTTGCCCGCCCCGAGGTGGCGAATATTTTGATGGAGTATTACCAGCGGGAAGGCAGTTAAAAGTGCCACGCTAGTGGCGGAAAGGGAGGAGCAACGCTGCCCTAAACTACTTTCCTGCAGTTAATTTCGCGACCGGAATCCCGCCTTTTTCCACATTTAACTTTGCACTTTTCACTTCCCCACCTTGACATCTCCCCTATTCCCCTATATTTTTAGCACTCACTTCGCTAGAGTGCTAACAACTCAAATGAAGTCGATTAAAATCAATAGGTTATATCGTTAGGAGGTTATGGAATTATGAAAAAGCTCAAGATTCGCCCGTTGCATGATCGGGTTATCGTTAAGCGGTTGGAAGAGGAAAAGCTGTCCGCCGGTGGGATCGTCATTCCTGATACCGCCAGCGAGAAGCCAAGCCGCGGCGAGATCATCGCCGTGGGTAATGGCAAGGTCCTGGAGAACGGTGAGATTCGCACCTTGGATGTGAAGAAGGGCGACCAAATCCTGTTCGGCAAGTATTCAGGTAATGAGGTCAAGGTCGATGGTGTCGAATATCTCGTCATGCGCGAGGACGACATCATGGGCGTGATCGAGTAAGGCATTTCTAGGAGAACGAACATGACAGCGAAAGAACTCAAATTTGGTGACGATGCCCGGTCACGCATGGCCAAGGGTGTCAACATCCTGGCGAACGCGGTCAAGCAGACCTTGGGTCCGCGCGGCCGCAACGTGGTGCTGGAGAAGAGCTTCGGCGCTCCCACCATCACCAAGGACGGTGTGTCCGTCGCCAAGGAAATCGAACTGCAGGACAAGTTCGAGAACATGGGTGCGCAGATGCTAAAGGAGGTGGCTTCCAAGACCTCCGACGTGGCCGGTGACGGCACGACTACTGCCACGGTGCTGGCCCAGGCCATTGTGCGCGAGGGTATGAAGACCGTGGCCGCCGGTCACAACCCCATGGACGTCAAGCGTGGCATCGATGCCGCGGTGATTGCCGCGGTGGAAGAACTGGCGAAGTTGTCCAAGCCCTGCGAAGACAGCAAGTCCATCGCCCAGGTGGGAACCATTTCCGCCAACCTGGATGAGTCCATCGGCAACAAGATTGCCGAGGCCATGGGCAAGGTCGGCAAGGAAGGCGTTATTACCGTGGAAGAGGGCTCAACACTGGAGATGGAACTGGAAGTGGTCGAGGGCATGCAGTTCGACCGCGGCTACCTGTCCCCGTACTTCATCAACAGCCAGGAGACCATGAGCGTCGAACTGGAAAGCCCCTACATCCTGTTGCACGACAAAAAGATCTCCAACGTCCGGGAATTGCTCCCGATACTTGAAGGCGTTGCCAAGTCCGGCAAGGCGCTTTTGATCGTGTCTGAGGACGTGGAAGGCGAGGCGCTCGCCACGCTGGTGGTCAACAACATGCGCGGCATTGTCAAGGTGTGCGCAGTCAAGGCCCCGGGCTTCGGTGATCGCCGCAAGGCCATGCTCGAAGACATCGCGGTTCTGACCGGCGGCACGGTGATTGCCGAGGAAGTGGGACTGTCGCTGGAGAAGGCACGCCTGGATGATTTGGGCAAGGCCAAGAAGGTGCAGATCACCAAGGAAAATACCACCATCATTGACGGCGCCGGCAAAAAGATGGACATCGAAGGCCGTGTGAAGCAGATCCGCAAGCAGATCGAGGAATCCACCTCGGACTACGACAAGGAGAAGCTGCAGGAGCGCGTCGCCAAGCTCGCCGGCGGCGTGGCCGTCATCAAGGTCGGTGCGTCGACGGAAATAGAAATGAAGGAAAAGAAGGCCCGCGTCGAAGACGCCCTGCACTCAACCCGTGCAGCGGTGGAAGAAGGCGTGGTGCCGGGCGGCGGCGTGGCGCTGTTGCGCGTACGCAAGGCCGTTGATCGCGTCAAGGGTAAGAACGATGACCAGAAGGTCGGTATCGCGATTCTCCGGCGCGCCCTCGAAGAGCCGTTGCGCCAGATCGTGGCCAACTGCGGTGAAGAGCCTTCCGTGATCCTGAACCAGGTCTCCGACGGTGAGGCGAATTTCGGTTACAACGCCGCCACCGGTGAATTCGGCGACATGATCAAGATGGGTATCCTGGATCCGACCAAGGTGACGCGTTTTGCACTGCAGAACGCCGCCTCCGTGGCCGGACTGCTGCTCACCACCGAGGTCATGGTGGCCGAGTTGCCGAAGAAGGAAGAGTCCCATGCCCACATGCCTCCGGGCGGTGGCATGGACATGATGTAAGCAATGTTGTGATCAAGGGTCGGGGCGCGAGCTCCGGCTATTAACTGAAGACCCGCCGCAAGGCGGGTTTTCTTTTTTCAGGCCCGCATTATCAGCCATCGATGGTGAGTGCTGACTTGGGCTGCATCCGGCCTCTCTGCTAAGTTAATCGACACAGGGGGCCGTGCGCGCGTCAGTACCCGGATTAGGACCTGCCGCTCAGGCCCCCGGAGGTACCTCTGCGAACTGAAATTTAATGATTTCTGACGTGTTGGGGGGACGGCAAATGGCAAACCAGGCTGAGCGGTTGATCACGAGTGTGGACGTACGTGAATACTTTCAAGGCGTGCTCACCGATACCCTGGATCGTCAGAGTGTGCCGGTACAGCACGAGACAGTGCTCTACCTGGTCAACATGCTGGCCAAGTTTGTCCGCTCCGAACAACTTTACGAGCATACGCCTGACGGCGTCATGATCCGGCCGCTGGCTGCCCTCTACGGCGATGCCATGAATGCGCGCAGCGTGGAGGAGGAGTACCGGGCGCTGCAGCGATTGGGCGATCTCGCGTTGTTCGTGTCCGGGTTGTTTGCGAATAGTCTGGGCCGCAGCCTGGTGGATGTGGATTACTACATTGCCATGGGCGGCAATGCCTATGCGTCGCTCGCCGGCTCGGAGCGCCTGTCGCGTTCGCGGCGCGCGCTGCGTGCCGTGTTCTCCGAACTGGCGCAGCGCTTCACCGCCGTCGTGGATGTGCTGGCGGAGGTCGGCGATGGCGGCAATCCGCAGAGCAGCCATGACATCCTGAGACTGTATGAGATATGGCTTGCCTCCCGCAGCCCGCGTGCCGCGGCGCGCCTGCGCCAACTCGGCATCCAGCCGTTGCCTGCGCACCGGCGCATGCACTGATGCGCGTCGACAGCAATGTCTCCCTGTGGCCACTACAGCATGGACTACAGGACATATACGCGCTGCAGGTGGCGCACAGTGTGGATGACTTTCTGCTTACCAACCGGGAACTGGCGCTGCAATTGGCAGGTACGGCGGCGTTACGCAGCGTGCGCGAAGGCCTGCTCGTGCATGAGGATTGCGGGGAACTTAACCTGTCACTTTACCTGGATCAGAGGGTGGTGGATGTGTTCGACCCCGGCCGGTCGGCGCCGGATCTGCAGGGTGCGGGTCTGGATGATTTCTGCCTGGCCATGGAGGGCGTGAGCCATTTCCTCTATCTGGTCTGGTACGCGAGTCACGATCGTTCCGTCACGTTGTTGGAGATGGAATTGCAGGCGGAGATAGACAAGTTCGTCATGCTTCGCGGGTTGCTCGCCGGGGCCGCCGGCAGTGGATCGGCGGACGGGGCGTTGCGGCGTCTGTTCGCGAATGTAAGCTTCCACACTGACCTGGGCACGGAGGAACTGGCCAGGTACCAGGATGCGAATCGCCTTGCGGAACGTTATTGCCGCGGGCTGGAACGGCGCTACTTTCGCGGCGGCAGCCGCGCGGAACTGCTCAGAGAACTACGCGGTTTTTACCGACTTTCGCGCAGTGACAAATTGCATCGAATCAAGCGCATGGACGCAGCGACCGGAAATTAGGCCTGACGGTTGCGAGGCCGACTACAGGCCGCCCCGTTTACCGCTTCATTGCGTCGAAAAACTCGGCGTTGTTTTTCGTCGCCTTCAATCGCTCGAGCAGGAATTCCATCGCGTTGAGCGGCTCCATGGGATGCAGCAACTTGCGCAGGATCCAGATTTTCTGCAACTCGTCCGTGGTGGTCAGCAACTCCTCGCGGCGCGTACCGGAACGGTTGATATTGATGGCCGGATAAACGCGCTTCTCGGAAATTTCCCGTTCCAGATGCAATTCCATGTTACCGGTGCCCTTGAATTCCTCGTAAATCACGTCATCCATGCGCGAGCCGGTGTCTATCAGCGCCGTGGCGAGGATGGTCAGCGAACCGCCTTCCTCGATGTTGCGCGCGGCGCCAAAGAAACGCTTCGGCCGTTGCAGCGCGTTGGCATCCACGCCGCCGGTCAACACCTTGCCGGATGCCGGCACCACGGTGTTGTAGGCGCGCGCAAGGCGCGTGATGGAATCGAGCAGGATGACCACATCCTTCTTGTGCTCCACCAGGCGTTTGGCGCGCTCAATGACCATGTCGGCCACCTGCACGTGGCGCGTGGCAGGTTCGTCAAACGTGGAGGAGATCACCTCGCCGCGCACCGAGCGTTCCATCTCGGTCACTTCCTCGGGGCGCTCGTCGATAAGCAGCACGATCAAGTGGCAGTCGGGGAAATTGCCGGTGATGGAATGGGCGATGGACTGCAGCATCATGGTCTTGCCGGCCTTGGGCGGAGAGACGATGAGGCCACGCTGGCCCTTGCCGATGGGCGCCACCAAATCAATGATGCGGGGCGTCAGATCCTCAGTGCTGCCATTTCCTATCTCAAGTTTCATGCGCCGGTTGGCGAACAGCGGCGTCAGGTTTTCAAACAGGATTTTGTTCTTGGCCTTTTCCGGCGGCTCGAAATTTATCTCGTTGACCTTGAGCAGCGCGAAGTAGCGTTCACCGTCCTTCGGCGGACGGATCTTGCCGGAGACATTGTCTCCCGTGCGCAGGTTGAAGCGCCGGATCTGGCTGGGCGACACGTAAATGTCATCCGGTCCGGCCAGGTATGAGCTGTCCGCGGAGCGCAGGAATCCGAAACCGTCCTGGAGAATTTCCAGTACGCCGTCGCCGTAGATGTCCTCGCCCTTCTTGGCCTGGGCCTTGAGGATCTCGAAGATGACGTCTTGTTTGCGGGACCGGGCGAGACCGTCCAGGCCCAGGGTTTCAGATAGCGTGATTAGTTCGGATGCTGGTTGTTGTTTAAGTTCGGTGAGGTTCATGGGCACCTACGGCGCAGGAGGATTGTGTTGAGGGAACGCAACGACGCAAGCAGCGCCAATGCGGGTGAAACTGGATGATTTAGTAATTTAGAGGGGTTGAAACTTGGGACTGATTAGGTTGACAAGTTAGCACGTCGATCCGGGTTCGTCCAGTATTTTGCGGCCCGCTGGTTCTAAATGACGCTGTCGATAAATGCCGACAATTGGGACTTGGAAAGCGCGCCCACCTTGGTGCCAGCCACGGCACCATCCTTGAAAATCATCAAAGTCGGGATCCCGCGCACCGCGTAGCGGGCGGCAATGGCCTGGTTTTCATCGATGTTGATCTTGGCGACGGTAAGTTTGTCGGCGTATTCGCCTGCAATCTCTTCCAGGATGGGTGCAATCATCCGGCACGGACCGCACCACTCGGCCCAATAGTCGACCATGACCGGGCGGCTGGAGCTGAGAACCTGCTGCTCAAACGAGCCGTCGGTGACGTGAATGATTTGATTGCTCATCCTGGAATTGCGAACCTTTACGCGGGGTGACTTGCGCGCATTTCAACCAAATTGAAGTGCGAATGCAAGCAGTCACGCTGCCGGACTGGTCGGC
>MGYT01000050.1:9808-9899 GCA_001801865.1 Gammaproteobacteria bacterium RIFCSPLOWO2_02_FULL_61_13 | reverse complement strand
CACAGCTTATCTGCTATTCTCATGCGACATGTTTCTTAACAGCTTTTCATGAGCCTTTCGTGGACCGCGTCCAGCATCATTCCGGCACTGC
>MGYT01000050.1:2743-9783 GCA_001801865.1 Gammaproteobacteria bacterium RIFCSPLOWO2_02_FULL_61_13 | reverse complement strand
GACCATGCTTGCAGGTTGTGGACAGAAGGGCGATTTGTACCGCCCCGGCACGTCGCAGAAACCTGCCGCGATTTCCGAAACCTTGTCTCAAATCTGATTCGGGGCGCATCTTGTTGACCTGGTCCCGGGACGCCCTCGGACTGCGCGCCTCTTCGGCAAGCGGCTCCCAGCCAGCATGACTGAGTATCCCTATCGCGACCGGATCCTGCATATGGAATCGGTGAGTCTCGCTGATGTGGCATCGCGTTTCGGCACTCCGTGCTATGTCTATTCGCGTGCTGCAATCGAACGGCAATGGCATGCGTTTGATGCGGCGTTTGGCAAGCGCACACATCTGGTGTGCTACGCGGTGAAAGCCAACAGCACGCTGGGTGTTTTGCAGGTGCTGGCGCGCTTGGGCTCGGGCTTCGACATCGTGTCCGTAGGCGAACTGGAGCGGGTAATCGCCGCGGGCGGCGCGCCGGCACGAACAGTCTTTTCCGGCGTGGGCAAGCGCGCCGACGAGATGCGCCGCGCGCTGGAGGCGGGCATCCGCTGTTTCAATGTGGAATCCGAATCGGAATTGCGCCGGCTGGATAAGGTGGCCGGCAGTCTGGGTAAAATCGCGCCGGTGGCATTGCGCGTGAACCCGGACGTGGACCCCGGTACGCATCCCTATATTTCCACCGGCTTGCGGGAAAACAAATTTGGCATCGCGCGCGAAGAGGCGCTGAGGATTTATCACGAGGCAGGTCGTCTTGCCCATGTGCGCGTGACCGGCGTGGCATGTCACGTCGGTTCGCAAATCGTAACGCTGGCCCCGTTTCAGGATACGGCGGCGCGCATGGCGGAACTGGTGCGCGAACTCAAGCGCGATGGCCTGGTGGTGGATCACGCGGACCTGGGCGGAGGTTTGGGCGTTCGGCACGCTGCGGAGCAGCCACCGGAACCGGCCATTCTGGTGCAGGCGCTGTGCGATGCATTCGCAGGTATGGAGGTCGAATTGCATGTCGAACCGGGCCGCGCCATTGTCGCCAATGCGGGCATGCTGCTTACCCGGGTCGAGTACCTGAAGCAAAACGGCATGAAGCATTTTGCCGTGGTGGACGCCGCCATGAATGACTTGTTGCGGCCGGCGCTATACCAGTCGTGGCACGACATCGTGCCGGTTCAGGCCGGTGGTGGCGCCCCCGAGCGTTGCTACGACGTGGTTGGGCCGGTGTGCGAGTCCGCGGATTTCCTGGGCTTGAATCGGCCCTTGGCCATTGCGGAAGGGGATCTGTTGGCGGTCCGCTCAGTCGGCGCCTATGGCGCCACCATGGCGTCCAACTACAACTCCCGGTCGCGGCCCGCGGAAGTGCTGGTGGATGGTGCGCAGACTTGGGAAATTCGCCGGCGCGAGGCCCTGACTGACCTTTGGGCATCGGAAAAACTGGTTCAATAGTGGATGAGGATCATTATGGTGCGCAGCTTCTTTTTGGCGCACTAATACAGTGCAAATAAGTAAAATACCTCCCCTAGTTTGGGAGGGAGTTCAAGGACTTACGCATTGATGGCCTTGGCACGGTTCATGCTAAAAGTGGGCAAGACTGACACTGCCCCGTTAATTTGAGGAGAGGATCCCAATGTCCAAAGATAAAGTTCTGGAGATGATCAAGGAGAACGAGGTCAAGTTCATTGACATGCGTTTCACCGACACCCGCGGCAAGGAACAGCATGTGACCATGCCCGCCCATGGCGCCGATGACGAATTCTTTGAAAGCGGCAAAATGTTTGACGGTTCATCCATTGCCGGCTGGAAAGGCATCAACGAGTCGGACATGGTGCTGATGCCTGACTCGGATTCCGCGGTGATGGATCCGTTCTTCGACGACGCCACGGTCATCATCCGTTGCGACGTGCTCGAGCCCGCCACCATGCAGGGCTACGATCGCTGCCCGCGCTCCCTGGGCAAGCGCGCCGAGGCCTACCTCAAGTCCACCGGCATCGCCGACACGGCTTATTTTGGACCGGAACCCGAATTTTTCATTTTTGACGACGTGCGTTGGGGCGCGCAAATCAATGGCGCGTTCTACGAGATCGATTCCGACGAGGGCCACTGGAACAGCGAAGCCGCATTTGAGGGTGGCAACATCGGCCACCGTCCGGGTGTGAAGGGCGGTTACTTCCCGGTCCCACCCGTGGATGCGCAGCAGAACATCCGCTCGGCCATGTGTACCTCGCTGGAGGAGATGGGTATTCCGACGGAAGTGCATCACCATGAAGTTGCCACCGCCGGACAGGCCGAGATCGGCACGCGCTTCAATACGCTGGTGCGCAAGGCCGACGAGCTGCAGATGCTCAAATACGTGGTGCACAACGTGGCGCACAGCTTCGGCAAGACCGCCACCTTCATGCCCAAGCCGCTGGTGGGTGACAACGGCAACGGCATGCATGTCCATCAGTCGCTGGCCAAAGGCGGCAAGAACCTGTTCACCGGTGACAAGTACGGTGGTCTGTCCCAGCTCGCGCTGCATTACATCGGCGGTATCTTCAAGCATGCTCGCGCGCTGAACGCCATTACCAACTCCGGCACCAACAGCTACAAGCGCCTGGTGCCGGGCTTCGAGGCGCCGACCATGCTGGCGTACTCCGCCCGCAACCGGTCGGCGTCCATCCGCATTCCCTGGGTATCGAACCCGAAGGCGCGCCGCATCGAGGTGCGTTTCCCGGATTCCAACGGCAACCCGTACCTGATGTTCACGGCCATGATGCTGGCGGGTCTGGACGGTATCCAGAACAAGATCGATCCGGGTGCCCCGCTTGACAAAGATCTATACGACCTGGAGCCGGAAGAGGAAAAGAAGGTGCCCACGGTTTGCTCCTCGCTGGAGCAGGCCCTGGAGGCGCTGGACAAGGATCGGGACTTCCTCAAGGCCGGTGGCGTGTTCAGTGATGACCTCATCGACAGCTACATGAAGCTGAAGAATGACGAACTGACCCGCTTCCGCATGACCACGCATCCGGTGGAGTTCGACATGTATTACAGCCTCTGACCCGGACTGGATTTGTTGCAGGACAAAGGGCCCCGCAAGGGGCTTTTTGCTTTGCCGGGGAATCAAGGGAATCAGGCACTTGCGCGTTTCCTGCGGCGCCGATTGAGTATACCGGCATGGTTTTCGGTCTAAACTGCATGACACAGAGCCCATAACGGAGTCTCCCATGCGTCTGATTGCGTTGATGTATGCGTTGTTATCGCTGGCCCCGCTGGCAGCGGAAGAGGTCTACAAGACCACGGACGCCGCCGGCAACGTTATCTATTCCGACGAGCCATCGCCGGAGGCGGAGACAATTCAGATCCAGGAAGTCCAGACCGTGCCCGCGGATGGCGCGCCGCCATTTGAGTACAAAGCGCCCGCGTCATCGACCGG
Organism: Gammaproteobacteria bacterium RIFCSPLOWO2_02_FULL_61_13; assembly: GCA_001801865.1. Classification (GTDB taxonomy): domain Bacteria; phylum Pseudomonadota; class Gammaproteobacteria; order Eutrophobiales; family Eutrophobiaceae; genus 2-02-FULL-61-13. Next base: position 6,394 of record MGYT01000050.1, on the reverse strand, counting down.
TATCTACACAAAACTTGTGATAGTCAGTCCGGCCAATGACGCCGCCCTGCGACTCGAGGACGATACGGTACGGGTCTCCGCCCAGGTGGAAGGGCAAGCCCGCGGCCAGGATACCTACGTCCTGGTACTGGACGGCCAGGAGCACAGTTCCGGCAAAAGCCCATCATTTGTGTTGACCGGGCTGGAACGGGGCTCGCACCAGGCGAGCATGACGATCCGCGATCCCAACGGTACGGTACTGATCAGCTCCGACCCGGTGACCTTCCATATCCTGAAAGTATCGGTGCCACTGAAGAGACCTGCCCCTGCCCCGAAGCCGCCCAAGGCTCCCTGATACCCCAGTCATTTCAACGCCCTTCCGGCCACAAGCGGGGTGGCTCGGTTTTTGCTCCATTAATGGGCTGAAGCCTGGAGTAACCCCAGGCAAGGTCTAACTTGCTGATGAAACGTCGCTTTTCCGCCAGCCGTCCCGCCCTGCAAGGGGCGCATGAAAGCACTTGCACCAAATTAGTGCAATAATTGCCCCATGATCGCGACGCCAGCGGCCCATGCGACCCACTTGTTGGAAAACATTAATACCGCAGTGTTGGTGTTCGGGCCGGATCTTCATCTGCGCGCCATCAACGCCTCGGGTGAGCACCTTCTCTCCGCCAGCGGGCGCAAGATTGTCGGGCTGCCGTTATCCGAAATCCTGCTGGATCATTCAGCGCTCACTGATATTTTGCAGCGGGCGCTCACCAATCGCCGGCGCTACACGGAGTGGGGCATGGAAATACGCCTGAACTTCGAGCGCACGGCGCTGCTGGACGTGATGGTAACGCCGTCGACTGCCGTTAATGGCGAGTCCGAACTGATCGTGGAACTGGTGGATGTGGAATCGTTCACCCGTGCCCGGCGCGAAGAGCAACTGGTCTTTCTGCATGAGGCGGCGCGCAAATCCCTGCGCGGCGTGGCACATGAGATCAAGAATCCCCTCGGTGGCCTGCGGGGCGCGGCGCAATTGCTGGAACGGGAACTGGATGGCAGCAGCCTGCGCGAATACACACAAATCATCATCAGCGAGGCGGATCGGCTGCGTAACCTGGTGGATCGCATGCTGGTGCCGAGGGGCAAGAGCCAGGCGGTGGACCTCAATATCCATGAAGTACTCGAGTATGTCCTCAGCGTTCTCGGCACGAATCCGGAGGTGGAATTGGAGCGCGACTACGACCCGAGCCTGCCGGGACTGAAAGGGGATCGCGACCAGCTTATCCAGGCGTTTCTGAATATCGTGCGCAATGCGGCACAGGCCGCCGGAACGGGTGGTCGGGTGCTGCTGCGCACACGGGTTAAACGGCTCTGTTCAATTCATCAACAGCAACACAAACTGGCAGTGCAGGTGGAAGTGATCGACAACGGCCCCGGTGTCCCGGCGGAGATCGAGGGCGAGATGTTCTTTCCGATGATCACCGGCCGTGCCGACGGTGTGGGCCTGGGCCTGTCCATCGCCCAGGCGCTGATCCAGGCCCACCGCGGCGCCATTGAATATGAGCGCGACGACGGCCTGACCGTGTTCCGCGTGCTGCTGCCGCTGGACTGATGCCATGAGCGCGAACGGGAAAGTCTGGATTGTCGATGATGATCGCTCCATCCGTTGGGTGCTGGAAAAGGCGCTCAGCCGCGAAGGCCATGTGGTTGAATGTTTCGATGCCGCCGCGCGACTGCTGCAGGCGCTGTCGCGAGGCGCACCGGACCTCATCATTACCGATGTGCGCATGCCCGGCATTGACGGCATTGAACTGCTCGAGCAGATAAAGCGCCGCGCGCCGAGCGTTCCGGTGATCGTGATGACCGCGTACCCGGATCTGGATCGGACGGTGTCGGCATTCCAGAGCGGCGCCTTTGAGTATTTGTCCAAGCCGTTTGATGTGGACGAACTCGTGGGGCTGGTGCGCCGGGCCCTGCGCACCACGGAGGCCAGCACGGTTGCGCCCGTGGCCGCAAATGTTGCCACTCCAGCCGGGATTGTCGGTTCGGCGCCGGCCATGCAGGAGGTATTCCGCGCTATCGGCCGCCTGTCACGCTCGAATCTCACGGTGTTGATCACGGGCGAGTCCGGCACCGGCAAGGAACTGGTGGCCCTGGCCCTGCATCGCCACAGCCCGCGAGCCAGCGGGCGCTTTATCGCGCTGAACACCGCTGCCATTCCCCGGGAGTTGCTGGAGTCCGAATTATTCGGGCACGAGAAGGGCGCCTTCACCGGCGCCAGTGCCCAGCGCATCGGGCGCTTTGAGCAGGCCGATGGGGGCACGCTGTTCCTGGATGAAATCGGCGACATGCCGGCGGAACTGCAAACCCGGTTGTTGCGCGTGCTGGCGGAAGGCGAGTTTTATCGAGTCGGCGGGCATACGCCGGTGCGCGTGGACGTGCGCGTGATTGCCGCCACCCACCAGGATCTGGAGCAGCGGGTGCGGGACGGCGTATTCCGCGAGGATCTGTTCCATCGTCTGAATGTGATCCGGGTGCATGTGCCGCCGTTGCGCGAGCGCCGCACCGATGTCCCGTTCCTGACGCAGCATTTTCTGCAACTGGCCGCCACTGAACTGGATGTGCCGCCGAAGCAGACCTTGCCGGAGACCCAGGCCTTCCTGAACTCGTTACCGTGGCCCGGCAACGTGCGGCAACTGGAGAACTTCTGCCGCTGGATCACGGTCATGGCCGCCGGGCGCGACGTGCACATGGATGATCTGCCGCCGGAACTGCGTCAGGCCACCGGCGCCGGCCCGGTGGAGGATTGGGAGGGCGTGCTCCGGCACTGGGTGGAGGCCAATCTGTTGCGCGGCGAGAAACGGTTGCTGGGGGATGCGGTGCCGCGTTTTGAACGCATTATGATCGAGGAGGCGTTGAAGCAATCGGGCGGCCGGCGCCAGGACGCGGCACGGCTGTTGGGCTGGGGCCGCAACACGCTGACGCGCAAGATCAAACTGCTGGGACTCGATATCTGACTGAACTGATGTCCTGTGGGGCCGGCTTTATGCCGGCCCTCCTTTGTCGGTGGCGGGTTTCCGCCATTGCCTTTCACCCACGCCTGTTTCCATAATGGCGCGCACCCGCCCCCGCCGTCGATACGGAGCCCCGCCATGATCAAACAACGTCCCGTCACCTACGAACATAACGGCACCCTGCTGGAGGGCATGCTGGTGTATGACACTTCGTGGCAGACCGCCATGCCCGGTGTCATGGTGTGTCATGCCTGGGCCGGGCGCGGTGAATTCGAGATCGGCGAGGCGCGCTCCATTGCGGAAGAAGGCTACGCCGCATTTGCCGTGGATCTGTACGGCAAGGGAGTGCTGGGCAAGAGCAAGGATGAAAACATGCGCCTGATGACGCCGTTCATGCAGGACCGCGCCTTGTTGCAGGCGCGGCTCAAGGTGGCGCTGAAGGCCTTCGGTGATCAGGACGAGGTGGACAGCAAGCGTATCGCCGCCATCGGTTTCTGCTTTGGCGGGTTATGCGCACTGGACATGGCGCGCAGCGGCGCGGAGGTGCAGGCGGTGATCAGCTTCCACGGCCTGTTCACTCCGCCGGGAAACACTGTGGGCAGGAAGATCACGGCGAAGGTGCTGGCCTTGCACGGCAACGATGATCCCATGGTCCCCCATGCGCAGGTGA
>MGYT01000050.1:0-2661 GCA_001801865.1 Gammaproteobacteria bacterium RIFCSPLOWO2_02_FULL_61_13 | reverse complement strand
TCCAGAGGCCAATGATCCGGGCTTCGGCACCGTCTACAACGAGACTGCCGATCGGCGATCCTGGCAGGCGTTGGATAATTTTCTTGAGGAGGTTTTCTGAATGCTTTCACCCACAAGCGAGACCTTTGCCAAGTTGGTTCTGCCCAGGGCTTACTAATTGCCGTGCCGATTCTCTGCTGAATTTGGAGTTGTTCAATCAATATTTACCATGAGCATATGACGGGGAACATTCACGTATACGTGTATTTTGCCGCCTTCTTGGGAATTCTTCTGACAATTCGCGCAATGCAAAAGGGGAAGCAGGAAGGCAGCCAGGAAAATGCCACTGTCAGGATGTTTCGCATATCTCTGGCGTCCTTTGGCATAGGCGGGGGGGTTGTTTATCCTCATTGCACTGGCGGGACTTTTTCTATTTGGTGTTGATGGTATCCAGTCGGTATTCAGTTGGAGCCCCATGATATTACTGTTAGGAATGGGAGTCGGTGTACTGTTGGCAAAGCAATTTTTAAAGTAGAGGAAATCTCGCCGTCAGAGTAATTTGAGTCACGAGATCAGAGTCATTGAAACTTTCCTCGGAAAAGTGGAATCGATGAATTCCTGAATCGCCACTCGGTTCATTCAGTCCTCATCGATCACGAATCCAATCCCGCGCCGCTTCGGCACTGGTGGACTCATCAGGGCATGAATGGCCTCATATACATCCCGGAATTGACGTTGGGTTTTCAAGTTCAGCGTCAGAAGGGACCGCTCCAGGGATGCAAGCTTGCGCGCAAGGCCTTTATTGGCAGCCAGTAATTCGCGCAATTTCACAAAGGCGCGCACGACATAGATGCTCATCTCCACAGCACGAGGGCTGTTCAGGACGGTGGCGGCCATGATGGCGCCGTGCTCAGTGAATGCGAATGGTGGCTTGCGCCGCCCACCCCAACTTGATGTTGCAAAATGCAACTTCAAGTTCGCAGACTCCCTGGCAGTAAGCTCGAAGAGAAAGTCGGCCGGGAACCGCTTGCGGTTGCGGCGGACTTGCTGATTCAGGCGCCCAGTACTGACGCCATAAAGCATGGCAAGGTCTGAATCCAGCAGTACCTTTTGCCTGCGGATGGACAAAATGCGTCGTTCAATTGCGCTGGTTTGAAGTACTGCTTTGACCGCAGTGGTTTTCGATGCCTTCCGAGGCATGGTAATCGTCCTTCCTTGGAGTTGCTGCTACCTGTGAATTATAAGCCTTCGCGGATAATTAAAGGCTACCTGTTCTCCTTCAACCACTTGGCCACGTCCCTGGCGTGGTAGGTAAGGATGCCGTCCGCCCCCGCCCGACGGCACGCCAGTAATGCCTCCAGCACCGTGGCGCGTTCGTTGAGCCAGCCGTTTTGCGCAGCGGCCTTCAACATGGCGTATTCGCCGCTGACGCAGTAGACGAACGTCGGCACGTGGAATGTGTCCTTCACGTGCCGCACGATGTCGAGGTAGGGCAGGCCGGGTTTCACCATGATCATGTCCGCGCCTTCCTCGATATCCAGCGCCACTTCCCGCAGCGCTTCATCGGAGTTGGCCGGATCCATCTGGTAGGAGAATTTGTTGCCGCCTTTAAGGTTGCCGGCGGAGCCCACCGCATCACGGAACGGGCCGTAGAAGGCGGATGCATACTTCGCCGAGTAGGCAAGGATGCGCGTGTTCACATGGCCGGCCTTTCCCAACGCGGTGCGGATGGCGCCGATGCGGCCGTCCATCATGTCCGACGGCGCGACGACATCGGCACCGGCCTCGGCATGGGACAGCGCCTGGCGCACCAGCGCCGTCACGGTGGCGTCATTGACCACGTAGCCTTTCTTATCGAGCAGTCCGTCCTGGCCATGGCTGGTGAACGGATCCAGCGCCACGTCGGTGATGATGCCCAGTTCCGGCAATGCCTTCTTCAATGCGCGCACGGCTTGCTGCGCGAGTCCCTTCGAGTTCCAGGCCTCACGCCCGTCGGCGGATTTCTTCTTCGTCGGCGTGACGGGAAACAATGCCAGTGCCGGGATGCCCAGTTTTGCCGCTTGCTCCGCTTCCTTCAGCAACACATCAATTCCCAGGCGCTCCACTCCGGGCATGGAGGGCACGGGTTGGCGTGTCTTCCTGCCTTCCGCGATGAACACCGGCCAGATGAGGTTATCCACGGTCAGCAAGTGCTCGCGCATCAGGCGCCGGCTGAATTCATTGGCGCGCATGCGACGCAGGCGCGTGGCGGGGAAGCGGGCGGGAAATTTTTCAGTCATGGGGCAATTCTATGCGCAAAGCAGGTGCCGGGAGAACCATGCCGCCGGCATCTACGGTACCTGTGCGTTGATGGTCAGGGTCCGCGTTGCTGCGCCGTCCACCGGCACGGCGCGCAGTTCTGCGATCCAGTCGCCGCTTTCCCGTTCCGCCCGGCCCGAACGGGAGATGCGTGCGGTGAGGTCCACCATGTCGTGCTGCGACAGGCGATGCTGCGGCGACATGGCCAGCGTGTCATCCAGCACGACTTCGAAGGGCAGTTCTTTGGCCGACCTTTTGATCACCGCCAGCGGCATCGGCGGGCCATCGGGTGCGCGGGCGGTTATGAACACTGTCGCGTCGGCGGGAATATCCGCCGCCAACGCCGGCGCGATCTCGACCTTCACGGTAATTCCGGATGCTGCT
>MGYT01000049.1:8459-10498 GCA_001801865.1 Gammaproteobacteria bacterium RIFCSPLOWO2_02_FULL_61_13 | reverse complement strand
GCCGTCGTGAGTCTCGGCCACATTGGTGAACACGCAACTGTGCTTGACCGTGTGCATCGCATTGGGATTGGAATTGAAGCTGGTGCCGGGCGCCACGCCGAAAAAGCCGGCCTCCGGGTTGATGGCATACAGGCGTCCGTCGGCGCCAAACTTCATCCAGCAGATGTCGTCACCGATGGTCTCGACTTTCCACCCGGGCAGCGTGGGGGTCAGCATCGCCAAGTTGGTTTTACCGCAGGCGCTGGGGAACGCCCCCGCCATGTAGCGCACACGGCCGGCGGGATTCGTGATCTTGACGATCAGCATGTGTTCGGCGAGCCAGCCCTCGTCGCGCGCCATGACTGAGGCGATGCGCAAGGCAAAACATTTTTTGCCCAATAGTGCATTGCCACCATACCCGGAACCGTACGACCAGATCTCGCGCGTCTCGGGGAAGTGGGCGATGTAGCGTTGATCCGGGTTGCACGGCCAGGGCACGTCCGGCGAACTGCCCGGAATGGGGCGGCCGACAGAGTGCATGCAGGGGACGAAGTGTCCTTCCGTCCCCAGTTGCTCCAGGACCAGGCGACCCACGCGGGTCATGACCTGCATGCTGCCGACCACGTACGGGGAGTCCGTCAACTGGACGCCGATATGGGCGATGTCGGAGCCAATGGGCCCCATGCTGTAGGGAATCACGTAGAGGGTGCGGCCGCGCATGCAAGCGGAGAACAATCCCCGCAGCGTGGCGCGCATTTCATCCGGCGCAACCCAGTTGTTGGTGGGGCCGGCGTCGTCGCGATCGCTGGAACAGATGAAGGTGCGATCTTCGACCCGGGCCACATCGGCCGGATCTGATCGGACAACGAAACTCTGCGGGCGGAGTTTCGGATTCAGGCGCCGGGCGGCGCCGTTTTGCACCAGTAGCTCCCAGATGGCGGCCTGTTCGGCGGCAGAACCATCACACCAGACCACCCGCTCCGGTTCGCAAAGCCGGGCCATGGACCGAACCCACTCCGCCAACCGGCGGTGTTGCACGTGCTCCATTGGTCAGTATTTCCCAGAGTAAATGACGCCACAGGGGCGGGACCGGCTCGCACCCTCCAGCGGCTGCGACGGGGACCGATCCGACGACAGTACTAATAATACCGCAATCTGACGCTGTCACCAGTGTCTGGGCCGAGGGATGTGAAAAGTTAAAAGCGGAAAGTGAAAAGTAAAAGACCGGAAGCTTTGGTTCTGTCCTGGTTCAATTGTCCGTGAAAATATAGTTGTTTTCTTTGCACTTTCTACTTTGCACTTTCCACTTTTTGCACGCGCACCAGCAAATCGTCCAGTTTGGAAATCGGCGCATCGCAGGTGAAGCCTTCGCAGACCCAGGCAAGGACGCCGGCGCCGGGTTTGCGCTCAGCCAGCAGGCCGGGGAGGGGGCCGGCGTTGTCGGGGATGGCAAACAGGCGCGCACGCAGCGGCAGGATCCCGGCGCATTGTCGCTGCCAGTGGGTAATTTCCGTTGCCGGGCCTCGCAATATGATCTGCAACGGTGGTTCCATCATATCCATCAAGGAACACAACAGCGCGCCGTGTGCATGGGGGATGCGCTGCAGGCTGGCGCCGGCGGCGCGGTGGGTCCGTTCCGCCGCGCCGACGAGATTTTCATCGCCGACAAGATGCCCGAGAGCCAGCAGGCCCCCGGCGGCAATGGCATTGCCGGAGGGAACCGCGTCATCCATGAAATCCTTGCGGCGCTGGATCAATTGCTCGTGATCATGGGCGGTAAAGAAGAATCCGCCTTGCTCGGTGTCCTCAAAATGGCGCAGCAGGGCAGCCGCCAGGCCCATGGCAAATTCCAGCCACGGGTCCGACCAGCGCCACTGCAACAGGGCCAGTGTGGCATCCAGCATGGCGGCATGATCATCCAGGTAGCCGGCCAGATGCGCCTTGCCGTCGCGGCAGGTGACCAGCAACCGGCCGTCGTGCCACAGCGTGGCGCGGATGAAATCCAGCGCCCGCGCGGCGGACTGACCCCACTCCGGCCGATCCAAGCGCAGTGCCGCGCG
>MGYT01000049.1:7017-8439 GCA_001801865.1 Gammaproteobacteria bacterium RIFCSPLOWO2_02_FULL_61_13 | reverse complement strand
GCCCGTTCCATGACGTCAAAATCTTGTCGTCGGTGGCGGGGCGCACACGCCGGGCGCGGGCTTGCAGAAGTTTTCCCGTTGCGGTGTGCAGCAGGCTCGAGACGTCGCTTGCGGATTGACCGCTGGCTGCGGCGATATCCGGTACATCGGCAGCGGCGTACAGATGCCACTTGCCTTCAAAGTTTGCGGATTGATCCAGCCCGAATCGTGGCCGGCAGGCGGCAAACTCTGCTTCCGTCAGCAAGGCGCGGACCTGCTCCGGATCCCAGACATAAAATCTTCCCTCGTGTCCCTCCGAATCGGCGTCCAGGGAGGAGTAGTAGCCGCCGGCCGCGTCCTGCATCTCGTTCATGACCCAGGCAGCAACGCCTGCGGCGGTGTCGCGCATTGACGTGTCACGCAGGTGCTGCCAGCCGTCGCTGTATACGCACAGCAACTGGCCGTTGTCGTAGAGCATCTTTTCAAAGTGCGGGATCAGCCAGTGATCATCCACGGCATACCGGCAAAAGCCCCCGGCCAACTGATCGTAAATACCGCCGTCCGCCATCTTCTTCAATGTGAGTTGCAGCATTTCATCCAATGGGGCCGGATCGCTGCACAGGCCCGGGCTGTCGGCCACCCGCAGCAGCAAGTCAAGGTTGGGCGGGTGGGGGAATTTGGGGGCGCCGCCGAATCCGCCATGGCGGGAATCAAAGGACTGCGCCAGTTCGTTGACGGCGGCTTCCAGCGGAGGCGCACTGGTTTCCGCCCCGTTTTCCGGCGGCTGCGCCATCACCTGCAGTGCTTCCTGCATGGACAGGTTCTGGCGCCGGATGGCCTCCTTCTCGGTCCGGTAATAGGTGGCCACACGCTCCAGCAGGCCGGGAAAACCGGGCATGCCATAACGCGGTTCCGGCGGGAAATAGGTGCCGCCGAAAAACGGGACCTGGTCTTCGGGGGTCAGGAACATGGTCAACGGCCAGCCGCCGGTGCGGTGGGTGAGCAGTTGCTGTGCAGTTTGATAAATCTTGTCGAGGTCCGGCCGTTCCTCGCGATCCACTTTTATGTTGATGAAGTGGGCATTCATCATTTTGGCGGTGGCTTCATCCTCGAAGGATTCATGTGCCATCACGTGGCACCAATGGCAGGCGGAATAGCCGATGGACAGCAGAATGGGTTTGTCCTCGGCGCGCGCCCGGGTCAGCGCCGCTTCGCCCCAGGGATACCACTGCACCGGGTTGCGGGCATGTTGCAGCAGGTACGGGCTGGTTTCGTTGATGAGGGCGTTGGTGTGTGGAGAATTGCGCATGGCTTTATTGGGCCGAGTCGATTCGGAAATACTATACGTTAATTGAAACGCCAGAAATCGGGCGCATTCCGGTAAAATGCGCCGTTAAGCGCGGGCGAACCGGGAACACCGCAGCGGACACGGCGTGAATACGT
>MGYT01000049.1:0-7004 GCA_001801865.1 Gammaproteobacteria bacterium RIFCSPLOWO2_02_FULL_61_13 | reverse complement strand
CTATCCATGCGGCACACGGTCCGCGGCAGTATTCCCGGTCCACCCACTTTTGCGGAGCCAATCTCCTGATCGCATCATGCTTAATTATCCCCAAATAGATCCCGTCGCCATCGCCCTCGGGCCCATAAAAATCCGTTGGTACGGGATCAGTTATGTGGTTGGGATCCTGGGGGCTTGGTGGCTGCTGAACCGGCGTGCGGATTTGCAGCCTAAGTTGTGGACGCGGGAACAGGTCGGTGACCTGGTGTTCTATTGCGCGCTCGGTCTGTTGATCGGCGGTCGGCTGGGGGAAGTGCTTTTCTACAATCCCGGCTATTACTTTTCCAACCTGCTGGCGATCCTGCGTATCTGGGAAGGGGGCATGTCGTTCCATGGCGGGCTAATCGGTGGATTGGCGGGCGCCGGCGTCTTTGCCCGGCATACCGGCAAGGCGTTCTTTGCCGTCAGTGATTTTCTCGCGCCGGTGATCCCGGTGGGACTGGCCTGTGGCCGTGTGGCGAATTTCATCAATGGCGAATTATGGGGGACGGCGTCGAATGTCCCGTGGGCGATGATCTTCCCGGATCCGCGCGCCGGCGGTGTCCCGCGGCATCCGTCGCAACTTTACGAGGCGGCGCTGGAAGGGGTGTTTCTGTTTGCGATCCTGTGGTGGTATTCGTCCCGTCCGCGCCCGGCCATGGCCACCACCGGCCTGTTCTTCGCGCTTTATGGGGTGGCGCGCATTGCGGTGGAGTTTGTGCGCGAGCCCGATGCGCACATCGGTTATCTGGCCGGTGGCTGGCTGACCCTGGGCCAGGTGCTGTCCCTGCCGATGGTAATATTGGGCGCGATCATGGTGCTCTGGGCGCATCGCGCCGCCACCCCCGCGCGCTGACATGGAACAATACCTGCAACTGATGCGACATGTGCGCACGCACGGTGTGCGCAAATCCGATCGGACCGGTACCGGTACGCTCAGCGTGTTCGGTCAGCAGTTGCGTTTTGACCTGGCGCAGGGTTTCCCTGCCGTTACCACCAAGAAACTGCACTTGCGCTCCATCATTCATGAGTTGCTTTGGTTTCTGCAGGGCAGTTCCAATGTGGATTATCTGCGCCGCAATGGCGTGACCATCTGGGACGAGTGGGCCGATGAGCAGGGTGAGTTGGGGCCGGTATACGGCGTGCAGTGGCGCAGCTGGCGCACGGCGGATGGCCGCACCATCGATCAGATCAGCTCTGTTGTGGACCAGATCCGCACCAATCCGGATTCGCGCCGGCTCATCGTCAGCGCCTGGAATGTGGGCGAACTGGAGCGCATGGCGCTGGCGCCGTGCCACGCGTTCTTTCAGTTCTATGTGGCCGGCGGCCGCCTGTCGTGCCAGATGTACCAGCGCAGCGCGGATATTTTTCTTGGCGTGCCGTTCAACATCGCCTCCTATGCGCTGCTGACGTTGATGCTGGCGCAGGTCACCGGGCTGAAGCCGGGTGAATTCATCCTGTCGCTGGGGGACGCGCACCTGTATGTCAATCACCTGCAGCAGGCGGACCTGCAATTGCAGCGCGCTCCGTACCCGCTGCCGCGCGTGCGGATTAATCAGTCGGTAAAGTCATTGTTCGAATTTCGTTACGAGGACTTCACGCTGGAGAACTACCAGTGCCATCCGGCCATCTCCGCGCCCATCGCGGTTTAAATGGCGCCGCATCTAAGCTGTGACCATCAGGCGTGTGGCCCGATCTCATGTTGGAGGACCGTGTGACGCCATGGATGGCGGAACCCGAGCCTACATGGACGTACTTGCCGGCGTGTCCAACAATATGAGATCGGGTCGCACGCCGGGCCATTGCATTGCATCGGACTGTACAAAACCCTCATGAGAATTTCACTCATCGTGGCGATGGATCGCCGTGGCGTCATCGGCGCCAACGGCAGGCTGCCGTGGCATCTGCCCGCGGACCTGAAGCGTTTCAAGGCCATCACCATGGGCAAGCCCATTGTCATGGGCCGCAAGACCCACGCATCCATCGGCCGACCGCTGCCGGGCCGGGAGAACATCGTGCTGACGCGGGACCGGAGTTACGCTGCGCCGGGATGCACGGTGTTGCATGGCGTCGAGGCGGTGCTGGCCCTCTGCGCCGCGGCGGACGAGATCATGATCATGGGCGGCGCCGAGCTCTACTCCCGGTTTCTGCCGCGGGCGAACCGCGTCTATCTGACCCAGATTCATGCCGACGTATCCGGTGACACCTTCCTTGCGGAATGGAAACAATTGCGCGGCGATGACTGGCAGGAGGTGCAGCGGCAAGACTTTGACGGTGATGGATTAATCCCGTTTTCGTACAGCTTTTCGGTGCTTGATCGCGCCAAATGAGGAAAATGGAAATGCCCTGTTCGGGTTAACTCCCCGGAATTAGCCGGGCGTACCTGCCACAGGCGATTACAAAACCCCGACAGTTACCTATAGTCCCTCCCGCGGTGCCAAGGAGAATTCGCTTTCTAACGATCGTAACGGACTCCGGGGTGCCGCACCGCAGTCAGGGAGAGGCTAAGGCGCCAGGGACGGCGCACCATTACCGAGACTTGTATTAACGCTGAACAATCGTAGGGTGGGTTAGCGCGCCGCTCCGGACATCCTGTCCTCGGCTTTGGCTCCTGCGTCGCTCTCGGTCTCCGCTCCCGGCTCGACCCTACCGGTTACTTCCCTGTAACCGTACCGCCTACATCCCTGTAGGCGTCGCGCGGCATACCCCACATCCATGTGGGTAAGCGTTGTAACCCACCTTGGAACTACGAAGCTATTGCTAAGCAATTACGCAAAGCTCAATTGATTGATTCACAAGCAGCGCTCGTGACGTTTTGCATCGACCCGTTAATCCTCGAATACTCGCGGCTGATGCGAGGCGACGCGGAACAATTTTCGATCTTCAAGGCGCAGCGCGATCAGTGCGCCGCCCCAGACACACCCGCGATCCAGTGGAAAGACATTGGCCGCGCGGAAATCCTGCCGGCTGCCCAGATGCACCGTGGACCAATGGCCAAACAGGATGCGGGTGCGGCGGGTCTTGCGGGATTGAACCGCGTACCAGGGTTTGAAGGGCGCGGGTTGGGTTCCCGGCGGGCCTTTCTCCTCCCAGGCGGCGCGGCCATCCTCGGCGCAATAACGCAGGCGCGTGAAACAATTGATGATGAAGCGCAACCGCTCGTCGCCGCGCAGTCTCTTGTCCCACAACTCCGGTTGATTCCCATACATGGATCCGAGCAGCGCGGGCATCTGGCGCGAGGCGAGGGTGGACTCGACCTCCGCCGCGCGCGCTGCGGCCTCGGTCAGCGTCCATTGCGGCGGCAGCCCGGCATGCACCATGGCGAAGCCAAGGCGTCGATCCCGGTGCAGCAACGGGCGGCGCCGCAGCCATTCCAGCAGCCGGTGCCGATCCGGTGCGCGCAGGATGTCATCCAGTGTGTCCTTGCGTTTCGGCCGGGCCATGCCGCAGGCAACGGCCAGCAGATGCAGGTCATGGTTGCCGAGCACGGTGATGGCAGCGTCGCCGAGCCCGGCGACAAATCGCAGCACGCCCAGGGAGTCCGGCCCGCGATTGACCAAATCACCGACGAACCAGAGGCGATCCCGGCGCGCATTAAACCGGATGCGATGCAGGAGTTCGGTCAGCTCCTCGACACAGCCTTGCAAATCGCCAATGGCGTAGGTTGTCATCAGTTCAGCATGTTGGGGCGGGACAGACTGAAGGCCGGAATAGGCGCCTCAAATTTGACGCCATCCGCAGCCATCATGCTATAGCTCCCATGCATGCACCCCACCGGCGTTTCCAGTATGGCGCCACTGGTGTAGCGGAAGGATTGCCCGGGGGTGAGGTGCGGCTGCTGCCCGACGACGCCGTCGCCGCGCACCTCTTGAACATGGTTGTTGGCATCGGTGATGACCCAATGCCGGCGCAGCAGGGTCGCTGCCACCGTGCCACGATTGGTGAGCGTGACGGTATAGGCAAACACATAATGATTCTGATCCGGCGCAGACTGGTCGGGGATAAACGCAGACTGCACCTGCACGAGAAATTGATATTTTTCCGCCTCTGACATGCGGCAATTTCAAAGCATTGCCCCGAATTGCGCAAGCAAATGCGCAACTTGGCGGCGTGGCGGCGGGGGCCTATAGTTCGGCCGTCCATCCGGGAGGAATATCCATGCGTCGCGTACCCATTGTTTCCATTGCCTTGCTGACCCTTTTCCTGCTGCAGCCGGTCGTGGCGGGCGGACCCGGGCCCCCGCGCCCGGCCAGGATGGGCCGTGAGGATCTGGCCGGAGGCATGTTTGCGCTGCCCGGCATGATCAAGTCCACCCATGACGGCAATACCACCCTCGACATCACGTCATTGAAGAGTAGCGACGGCAACTTTGCATCTGGAATGTACCGATCGGGCAAGGTGCGGGCCGAGATTACCAAGCCCTACGGCGTGGATGAATTCATGTATTTCCTGGATGGCGGTGTAACGTTGACCTCGGGCGACGGAACCGTGCAGGCGATCAGCGCGGGGGAAGCGGTCACCATTCCAAAGGAGTGGACCGGTGTCTGGGAGACCGACGGCTACACCAAGATTTGGGTGATCTATTCCGATGATGGGTCGGGACTGTGACGGAATTATCGGCAACAGATTATGATTTTTCCGCAGGTTACGCAGAGCAGTTGAAATCAGACCTCGAACCGGCTGGTTTACGACGCGGACTTCCGATTCCCATGTCGGCAAAATGAAGCTTCTGCAACGGGCAAGGCGTTTTGCGAAGAAGAGCAGCAGAATTGGCCGGCGCTTTTCTGCGCGGATTGAGAAACGACTCTACCGGCTTGGATTGCGTTCTTCTGCGCAACTCACGCTCCCCGACTTTCTGTGCATCGGCGCACAAAAGGCCGGCACCACCTGGTTGTATGAAAATCTCAGGCGGCACCCGGAAATTTTTCTTCCGCACAGAAAGGAACTTCATTACTTTGACTGGGGGTATTCCCGTCATATAAATATCTATGCGAAAAATTTTGAGAATGTAAGCGGAAAAATAAAGGGCGATATTACGCCCGCTTATGCCGTGATTGCCCCCGACCGGATTGATATCATCCGGGCAATCATGCCGGACGCCAAAATCCTGATGCTGCTCAGAAATCCGGTGGGGCGGGCCTGATCTCACGCGGTTATGGATCTGGTGATCAGCCAGGGGCGGCAATGGCACGAGGTTGGAACCGGGGAATTTATCGCGCATTTTGAAACGGAAACGTCAATCGCCCGGGGCGCCTACACGCATATCCTTGCGCAGTGGGAAGCCTGTTTCCCGCGCGCGCAATTTCTGATTGGTTACTTTGAAGAAATCTCCGCAGATCCAAAGCGGTTGTTGACGCGGCTGTTTGAATTTCTGGGTGTTTCCGCAAACGTGGATTGGAATTTATTTCCCCTGGCACAGGTCATCCGGCCCTTCGATGGTGCTGGAACGGTTGCAGCCGAACCGGCCCCGGGATGCCTGCCGCAAATTTCTCCAGGATTTGTACCGGGATGAAATTGACCGCCTTATTGCGCGCTTCGGCGAGGCGGTGCGTGGCTGGCGTTGCTGAAGCGATGTTTCGCATCAAAAATCCCTACTTCGTCCCCGGGGGCGGCGCCGCGGACAGCGCCTGAAGCTGCTTCAGCGCTTCAGTATCCTCCGGGCTCAACGGGCCGGCATTCTTGCAGCGGGGATCCGTGTGCTGCAGGGCGGCAATCATCGCCCGCGTGACCGGGATCGGATCACAGCCATGGTCCAGTTCACAGACAAAATCAAATTCCGGCTTCGCCTTCACGTGGCAGGCAAAACAGTTCCCCCCGAAACGATTGACAACTTCCATGAAGCCGCGGGTCCGGATCTTTGATCCTTCCGGAGTGACATCCAGTTCGAAGAATTCCCAATCCTTCGTCACCGGGTTGTATCCGGGTTCCTGTTTGATCATGACCTCGGTCGGTAACAGTTGCAGAACTGAACCAGGGGGATAGACTCCACCTGTGGTCGAATTGGCGATGGCCACAGTGCCGTCCAGGTTCCCGAGCAGGTTGTCCACATAAAAATGGCGCACCGCCGTCATCTCGCTGACGCAGCGAAAGGTGCTGTTGTCGACGGGGATCTGCTTTTTCACGGCGTCCTCGGCGCCGTCCGCACCGGTGGCACTCGAAAGAATCAATGCCAGGGACATCAGTACTGCACGGTTGGTTTGGCGCACAAACCCTCCTTCGCCATTTCATTGGCGGTCGAACCCGAACATCATAGCGAATAACGCGGGCATCGGGGTCGGGCAATTTGTGAGATTCAATTCGGGGTCTCACCGGAATTTACACCCGTCCGGCGGTCCAGTTTCCGGTAGGCGATGGCCTCCGTGAGGTGGGTATCGGCAATGCCCGAGCTCGATTCCAGATCCGCAATGGTGCGCGCCAGTTTGAGTATGCGGTGAAGCGCGCGCCCGGAGAGCCCAAGTTTGTCGATGGCCTGGGCCAACATGCGATTCTGCTGCGCGGTCAGCCGGCAATGCTGTTCAATCTCGCGCGTATTCAGGCGTGCGTTGGTCTTGCCGGCGCGCTGCACCTGGCGTTGGTGCGCCGCCTCCACGCGGGCGCGTACCTGGGCGGAGGATTCGGCCGGCGCCCGGTTGCGATGCAGCAGCAGATCGCGGGTCATGTTCGGCACTTCAATGTGCATATCAATGCGATCCAGCAATGGGCCGGAGACACGGGCGCGGTAACGCGCGATCTGATCCGGCGCACAGCGACAGCGCCCGGAGGCATCCCCGAAGTATCCGCACATGCAGGGATGCGTTGCCATTTTGCAATTTTCGCCCCTCTCCCTTAAGTCATTGATCAAGAAGTCTTTTGATTTTGAGCCGAAAACGATTGGCGAGCACATCAAGAAAATGCGCCTTATGGAGGGTCTATTCCTGGAACAGCTTGCCACCCGCCTTGGGGTCACGGAAAGCACGGTTATCAATTGGGAAAAAGGCCACCATAGG
>MGYT01000048.1:4329-9253 GCA_001801865.1 Gammaproteobacteria bacterium RIFCSPLOWO2_02_FULL_61_13 | reverse complement strand
GCCGTGGGTCACGGCGCATTTCCGGAGGGCGCATACGTAGACGCCCTGATCAGGGACCTGCGCTTTACCGCGCCCGGGGTCGAAGGCCGCCCGATTCGGAGCATCTTTTTTGGCGGCGGCACGCCCAGCCTGTTCTCCGGCACCAGCCTGGGTGTGCTCATGCAGGCCATCTCTGCAAACCTGAATCTGGCCGGCGACATCGAGATCACGCTGGAGGCGAATCCCGGCACCATCGAGGCCCATCATTTCAAGGCCTACCGGCAGCACGGGGTGAACCGGCTGTCCATCGGCGTGCAAAGTCTGGATGACCGCAGCCTGCAACGGATCGGCCGCATCCACTCCGCGGCAGAGGCCGTGGCTGCGGTGCACACGGCCCGCGCGGCCGGGTTCGAAAACATCAATGTGGATCTCATGTACGGATTGCCCGGGCAGGACACCGGCATGGCGCTGGCGGACTTGTCCCAGGCCACGGCGCTGCCCGTGACCCATGTGTCGTGGTACCAGTTAACGCTGGAGCCCAACACGGTTTTTTACCATGCCCCCCCGCCGCTGCCGGACGAGGACACCATCCGTACGATGGAGGAGGGCGGTCACGCATTGCTGGAGGGTTCGGGATTCGCGCGTTACGAGGTGTCCGCCTTCGCGCGCCCGGATCGGCGCAGCCGGCACAACCTGAATTACTGGGAGTTCGGAGATTATCTCGCCATTGGCGCCGGCGCCCATGACAAGGTCACGGATGTGGCCGCCAACACTGTCTCGCGTTCGATCCGGCATCGCCTGCCGGCGCGCTTCATGGAGCTGGCCGGCGGCGCCGACGCCATCGTGCAGGCACGGGACCTCAATCCCGGTGACCTGGTGCTGGAGTTCATGTTGAACGCATTGCGTCTGACCGGGGGGTTTCCCGCGCAGTTGTTCACCGAACGCACCGGGTTGCCAGCGACCGCCATAGCGGCGCCCGTCGAACATTGCGTGCACAAAGGCTGGCTCGCTACCAGCGCGGGCCGGGTGACGCCCACCGCCACCGGCATGCTGTATCTGAATGAGGTGCTGGAACGGTTCCTTCCCGACAATCATGCTGCCGTTGCCGAACGGTTGCCGGCCGGATGAGCGAAAATCGCAGCGCACTGCCTGAGGGATACCAGCTGCACTGGTACCGCATTCGTTCGGTGCTGGGGCAGGGGGGTTTCGGCATTACTTATCTGGCCGAAGACATCAACCTCAATCAACAGGTGGCCATCAAGGAATTTTTGCCGGTCGAATTGGCGCTGCGGGACAAGGATGCCTCCATTCAGCCCATCACCGGTGAACGTGGCGAGCAATACCGCTGGGGGCTGGACCGTTTCATCAACGAGGCGCAGACGCTGGCGCGCTTCAAACATCCCCATATCGTGCGCGTGTTCACCGTGTTCAGCGCCAACAATTCCGCGTACATGGTCATGGAATATGAACACGGCGTGCCGCTGAGTGAGAAACTCAAGGGTCAGAAATCCCTGTTGCAGGCGGAACTCGAATCCATGGCGTTCCCCATCATGGACGGGTTGCTCGCGGTCCATGCCCAGGGTTTCATCCATCGCGACATCAAGCCGGCCAATATCTTCATTCGTGCCGATGGCACCCCGGTGTTGCTGGATTTCGGCTCCGCGCGCCAGGCTCTGGGTGAAATGACGCGCACGCTGACTGCCATGGTTTCTCCGGGCTTCGCGCCGTTTGAGCAGTACACCGCCAGGGGAGAAAAACAGGGACCCTGGACGGATATCTATGGACTGGGCGCAACCATGTATCGCGCCGCGGTGGGCAAATCGCCCGCCAACGCCATGGATCGGAGCGAGGCATTGCTGCATACGGGCAGGGACATCCTGGTGCCGGCCCAGGAGTTTGCGCCGCCCGGATACGCGCCGGCATTTCTGACGGCCATCGATTGGGCGCTGAAGTTTCGGCCAGAAGACCGGCCGCAGTCCGTGGTCCAATGGCGCCAGGAATTTCGCGGTCGCCGGGATTCCGAGGCCCCGACCGCAGCGGTGGCCGCTCCTGCTTCAGGAGATACCGTGCGGATCACCCTGACGCCGCCGGTGTCCGCAACCGGGTCTCCGATGGATTCGCCAGCGCGATCCTGGAAGCCATGGCTGGCGGCATTGGCCGTAGTCGCATTTCTGCTGGTGGCGATCGGCACGGTTCGGCGTGCGTCCACACCGCCGCCTGGCGCCCCGGCCTCTGCGGACACAGTCACGGAGACTACGGCATCCCTGTCACCGATCCCGCCCCCGACCGTGACTGCGAACGTGACCTCGCCCGAGAAAGAATCAACGCCGCCGGCAAAGTCTGCGCGAACTACGAGGCAGAAGACCCCGGTCGAGCCGGTGCTTTCGAAACCACAACCGGAAACTCCGACCGGCAAGCCGACCATTGCCGAACCGCCCACGCTGATGCAGGCGGACGAGCGCGCGCGGCTGGTTGAATTGCAGCGTCGCCTGCAGCGCAAGCCCCGCGATCAGAAAACCCGCGCTGAAATCGGCGCCTTGCTGGAGCGGCTCAATGGCCGGGTGCGCGAGGCAATTCAGACGCAGGATTATCCCCGCGCCGAGGCATATATTAATGAGTTGTTGTTATTGGCGCCGGACAACCCGCGGCTGCGCGAGGCGCTGGCCGCCGTCCGGGGGAAGCAGCAAAACCTCCAGGATCAGGACCCATGAACCAGCCCATTGCCGACGCCATCCGTTCGCGCCGGACCATTCACGACTTCGTGCCCGGTTCGGCGCCGTCCGCTGCCGTCATTCAGGCCGCCATTGATCACGCAGCCATGGCGCCGAATCATTATCTTTCGCGCCCCTGGCATTTTTACCTGCCCGGGCCCGAGACCGCAGAACGGATTTGCCAGTTGAATGCCGCGCTGTTGCGCAGCGTCAGGGGTGAGGCCGCGGCGGAAAACAAGCTGAAACGCTGGCGCCAGGTGCCTGGCTGGATGGTACTGACCTGTGTGCGTTCCCAAGACCCGGTCCGCCAGCGCGAGGACTTCGCCGCCTGTTGCTGCGCCGCACAGAACTTCATGCTCTACCTGTGGGAACTGGGTTTCGGCGTCAAGTGGACCACGGGTGAAGTGACGCAGGACGCCGGTTTTTATTCCCTGCTCGGCATCCAGGCGGACAGCGAAGAGGTCGTGGGTCTGTTCTGGTTCGGAAGGCCGGCGTCGGTGCCGGAGCGGGCAACGCCATCCGGCGCTGCGCCGGTATTCAACCTGCCATAATTGGGCGCGTCGGCGTCCGGCGCGGATTCAGCTGTCGAGATGCGCCCGGATCGTCTTTTCGGATCGGTGCACCAGATTCTTGTGCACTTCCCGTTTTACCAGCGCGGCCGTCGCGGGGCTGAGATGTTGATGGATACGGCCCATGAAGCGGGGACCGGCGACCAGGACCAGTTGCTGGAATTTCCCGTTCTTTCTGCCGCGCTCCAATCGGCGCACCAGGTCCCGGGCAAAGTCATCCACCGCGATCTCGTGAGGGGAGTGTTTCGGTTGCTTGGCATGGCGCGTGTGCCCGCGGCTGTCAAAGGTGCGCCCGGGGCGATCCGAGGTCAAATTGTGACTCAGCGACCTGCTTTCCGGGTGTACCAGATCTTCAATTTCCACTAATTCTGTCGTCTTGCCGGCGCGAGCAAATATTCTGGCGCGACTGCTGTCAGCTACTATTACCCAGGTCTGCATAAGATCTAATCCCCCGATTCGGGGCTTCCATTGCCCATGAGCAAATGATCGCGAGGCCGCGCGCTGCGCACCTTGATCTGCATCAACGGATTAACTGCGCTCCGCGTCAAGCCACTTCTCCACCGCGGGTGCGACATAGGCGCCTATGCGATCAAGTAAGCGGGCGGGATGCGAGTCGATGAGCAGCATTTCCCGGTGCCGCGGTTGCACAAACCCACGCGCCACGGCCCCGTCCAGAAAGGCAATCAGCGGATCGTAATAGTCGTCCACGTTCAACAGCGCGCACGGCTTGGAATGCAGTCCGAGCTGGCTCCAGGTCAGCACCTCGAACAATTCCTCCAGGGTTCCCAACCCGCCGGGCAGGGCGATGAAGGCGTCGGCGCGCCGGGCCATCAGTGCCTTGCGCTCATGCATGGATCCGACAATGTGCATCTCGGTCACGCCGGCATGGGCCACTTCCCGGCGCGACAGGTGTTCGGGCAGGACACCAATGACGCGCCCCCCGCCGGCGAGCATCGCATCCGCAAGCACGCCCATCACGCCGATGCTGCCGCCGCCGTAGATCAGAGTCAGGTCCCGCTCTGCCAGCATTGCCGCCAGGGACCGTGCAGCCTCGGCGTAGGCGGGCCGGTTGCCGGCACTGGCTCCGCAAAATACACAGATCGCACGCATGGGACGCACGCTAAGGGAAGCCCATGGCAAATGCAAAAGCCTCCACGGGGTTCTGCTAAAATCCGCCATCCCTGTCCCCGCATCGGCGCCATTGCCCGTCAAAAGCCCAATCTCATGAGCCGTCTCGCGTCAATGCATCGTGTTCTGAAGGACACCCTGGTCGGTGGTGTGCGGCTTTCCGTCCGGCATGCAAAGCCCCTGTTAATTGCAGCCACGGTTCTTTCCGCCGGGCTGCTCTGGTACACGGTGTACAACGTCGCCATCAATACCGACACCACCGATATGCTGGACGCAAACCTGCCGTTTCGTAAGGCGGGGCATGAATTCGACACGGCTTTTCCGCAGTTGTCCGATCAAATTGTCATTGTGGTGGAGGCGGCCAGTGGCAGCGCCGCTGCGTCCGCCGCCGACCAGCTGGCCGTACGCCTGCGTGAGCATCCGCAGGTGCTGCAGTCGGTGTTCCTGCCCGCGGGCGGCGATTTTTTCGCCACTCACGGCCTGCTGTATCTGAATGAAGTTGAACTCTGGAATCTGGACGAACGGCTGACAGAGGCG
>MGYT01000048.1:0-4322 GCA_001801865.1 Gammaproteobacteria bacterium RIFCSPLOWO2_02_FULL_61_13 | reverse complement strand
TCCTCGGCATCCTGGCACATGATCCCAGCCTGCGTGGTCTGTTCGACGCCATGGGCACCGGCATGAAGGAAGGGGACGCGGCTGCCCGGCGATTGCAGGCTCCCATGTTCGACCGCATCAGCGGCACAGTGGAGGCATTACTTGCCGGCAGCGCCAGCCCGGTTTCCTGGCGTGACGAGTTGTCTCCCATGGACGCAGAGAAATCTGTTCCGGTGCGCGCGTTCCTGCTGATCAAGCCGAAACTGGATTTCGCCAGCTTTGAGCCCGCGGCGGAGGCACTGGACCTGGTGCATCGCCTGGCGCGCGAAATCGAAAAGGAAACCGGTTCCGTGCGTGTTCGCATCACCGGTTCCGCCGCCATGAACAGCGAGGAACTGGTGACGGTGAGCCGCGATGCGGTGCTGACCACATCGCTGGCGTTCGTATCGGTCTGCCTGCTGCTGATCTGGGGCCTGCGATCCGCGGGTGGCGTGGTGGCGGTACTGCTGTCGCTGTTGTTCGGCCTGATCTGGACCGCGGCCTTCGCCACCTTTGCCATTGGCGCGCTGAATCTGATCTCGGTGTGCTTTGCCGTGCTGTTCATCGGCATGGGTGTCGACTTCGGCATTCAGTTCGCGCTGCGTTATCACGAAGAGTGTGATCAAGGTGTCGCGCAGGGGCCGGCATTGTGCGGTGCTGCTGCCGGCGCCGGCAGCGCATTGACGCTCGCCGCCGCAGGCGCGGCGATAAGCTTTCTCTCCTTTGTGCCCACCAGTTACCGCGGCCTGGCGGAACTGGGTGTGATCTCCGCGTTCAGCATGGTGGTGGCGCTGGCCACCAGTTTTACCCTGCTGCCGGCGTTCCTGAGTCTGCTGCCGGTGCCGCGCCAGCCCATCATCGAACCGGCCGGTGCCGGCGAGGGTGAATTCGTGCGGCGGCAGCGGCGTCCGATCCTGCTGGCCACGCTGGTTGTCTCAGTGGTTGGCCTGGTGCTGGCGCCGCACACCTGGTTTGATTTCAATCCGCTCAATCTCAAGGATCCCACCACCGAGGCCGTGGCAACCTTTCGCGATCTGGCCAACGACCCCAGGACGACGCCGTATACCATTCAAATATTGGCGCCCAGCCTGGTACGGGCCACTGCCATGGCGGAACAACTGGAACAGATCGCGGTTGTGGACAAGGCGCTGACCCTGGCCAGCTTCGTGCCCGGGGAACAGGACACCAAGCTCGGGATCATTGACGGGATGCGATTGACGCTGACCGGGGTTTTCCCCGCGCAGGCGGAGCCAACCCCGGCATCAGTGGCGGAACAGGCGCAGAGTATCGCCGCGTTCCGGCGTGCGCTGGCTGAAGCGGCACCGCAGACGGGCGAGTCAAAGGTGGCCGCAAGCATGGCGCGATTGCGGGCGGCGCTGGACGCGCTGCAGTCCGCGCGCGGCTGGCCGGAAAGACTGGTTCCCGAACTCGAGGCCAATCTGCTGGGGGATCTGCAAGACACGCTCGCGCGGCTGGAACGCGCCCTCGAGGCGGAACCGGTAACCCTCGAGACGTTGCCCTCCGATCTGCGCGAGCGTTACCTGGCCGCGGATGGCCGGGCACGAATCGAGGTATTTCCCCGGCACGATCTCAATGACAACCGCGCGCTGAAGGAATTTGTGCGCGGCGTGCAGGCGCTGGCGCCGGACGCCACAGACTCGCCGGTGGAACTGCTGGAGGCCAGTGACGCGGTCATCCAGTCCAGTATTCGCGCAGCGGCACTGGCGCTGGTTCTCACCCTCCTCATGCACATCGTGGTATTGCGGTCCGTGCTGGATGCGCTGCTGGTGGCGGTGCCGCTGGTGCTGGCCATGCTGCTGACGGTCACGACCTCCGTGATTTTCGGTTTCCCGTTCAATTTCGCCAACATCATTGCGTTGCCGCTGCTGATCGGCCTAAACAACGCCTATGGCGTCTATCTGGTGGTGCGCCGCCATGCCACACCGGACCTCGCGCGGCTGCTCCACAGCAGTACGCCGCGGGCGGTATTATTGAGCGGGCTGGCATCCATCGCTTCCTTCGGCGCGCTGGCAGTGGCGACCCACCCGGGCATGGGTGGCATGGGGATACTGATCAGCCTGGCGCTGGGTTATGCGCTGGCGTCGTCGCTGATCGTGCTGCCGGCGATGATGGCTGCGCTTGAATCAAGTCACAAGTTACAAGTCACAAGTCACAAGTAAAACACGAGTCAATTCGTGGGTGCCCTGTGCCTTCCGAATGGCAACTGTTTCCTTGTGACTTATAACTTATAACTTGTGACTGCGGATTACTGAAACATCCCCATCTGCCCGGGCAGCGGGTCATTGGGTTTCTGCTGTTGGCGGGATTTGGATTTCGCCATGGCATTGCGGGATTCCACCAGGTCCACGGCGCTGATCACGGCACCCAGGTCCAGTGTGTCAATTGCGTGCAGCTGCATGAATTCCTGCAATGCCGTCAACGAGGGTCCTGGCCGTCCGGCACGGGCGCACACCAGCATACTCACCAGTTCGGCTTCAGCCTGCAGTTCCGCGCGACTGACATCGGGGCGTGAACGCCAGGCGCCGGTGGGATGCCCGCCTAGGTGCCCGCAATAAATGTGTCCCAGTTCGTGGGTCAGGCGCAAGAATCGTTGACCGGCGTCCAGTTCACCATCCACGACCAATTCCCAGCTGATGTACTTGCCTTCACCCCGGGCCCGGCCCTCGTCAGCATGATCCTGCAACGACCAGTTACCTGGGGCCGGGGCCTGCCCTGCCGCGACCACAATACCCAGGGCCTTGGCTCCTTCCACGGTCTGATCCCAATTGGCACGCGGCCCCGGGCCGGGGGCCAGCAGCGTCGCGCGTTCGACCTCGGTCAGCGCCCGCCCGCTGGTATCCGTTTCGTCAAACAGGAACTGGACCGGGCCGAACGGGGCCAGGACAATGACCGGCGAACGGCCGTCATTTACCGTGCGTTCCAGGCGCAACCATTGCACCGTCGAGGCCAGCAGCGTGGCCGCCGGTCGTTGGGCGTGAATGAGCGCGGTATTGAAGACCGAATAGCGGCGAAAGCGTCCGAAAAATGCCAAAAGCGATTCCAGTTCATGGGGTGAATGCAGCAAAACCGCCTGCCGGTAAAGCTGACGGGTGACCTCAAGGGGATCGGTTTGCGTGAAGGGCAGGCGGGTCATTGGGAACACTCTGATAGCCAAGGGTGCGCGTCCGATACGGCGCAGTCAACCCCGCGGCAATTCGCGCTAAAATACCCAACCGGCGGCAATATTTCTTGATCGGGCCGGGGCGGGCAGGTACCTTCCGCCCGACAATTTCGGACTGGAAATCACGCGGAAGCGAATATGAGCGACAGTTACCTTTTTACTTCGGAATCGGTGTCAGAGGGACATCCGGACAAGGTCTGCGATCAGATCTCCGATGCCATACTTGACGCCATGCTGGAGCAGGACCCGCACAGCCGCGTGGCCTGCGAAGCGCTGGTGACCACGGGACTTGCGGTCGTCGCCGGCGAAGTCACCACCGAGGCATACGTGGACATCCAGAGCCTGGTGCGCAAGACCATCCGCGAGATCGGCTACACCGCCTCGGAAATGGGTTTCGATGACGCCTGCGGCGTGCTGGTCTCGCTCGGCAAGCAGTCAGCGGACATCGCCATGGGTGTCGACGAGGGTGACGACAAGGATCAGGGGGCGGGTGACCAGGGCCTGATGTTCGGCTACGCGTGCAATGAAACCGAGGAACTGATGCCCGCGCCCATTGCCTTCGCCCACCGCCTCGTGCGCCGTCAGTCCGAAGCACGCAAGAATGGTACGTTGAAATGGTTGCGCCCGGACGCGAAGAGCCAGGTGACACTGCGCTATGAGAAGGGCAAGCCGGTGCAGATCGACGCCATCGTACTCTCGACCCAGCATGCGCCGGAGATTTCGCAGAAGGATCTGCAGGCAGCGGTGCGCGAGGAGATCATCAACAAGGTGTTGCCGGCGGATTGGATCCACAGGAACACGAAGTATTTCATCAACCCCACCGGCCGCTTCGTCATCGGCGGGCCCATGGGGGATGCGGGCCTGACCGGGCGCAAGATCATCGTGGACACATATGGTGGCATGGCACGTCACGGCGGCGGCGCCTTTTCCGGCAAGGACCCCTCCAAGGTGGATCGCTCGGCGGCCTATGCGGCACGCTACGTGGCAAAGAATATCGTCGCCGCGGGTCTGGCCGACCGTTGCGAGATCCAGGTGTCCTATGCCATCGGTGTCGCGGAACCCACCTCCATCAGCGTGCATACCTTCGGCACCGGCAAGGTGGACGAGGGCCGGCTGACGGCGG